>JAZRYL010000032.1:0-46723 GCA_045600705.1 Clostridia bacterium
CGCCTACCTTTGAAAGGATTGTTGTGATTGCAGCGGTAAGAGTTGTTTTACCGTGGTCAACGTGACCGATTGTACCAATGTTTACATGGGGTTTGGTTCTTTCGAATTTTTCCTTAGCCATTGCTAAATTCCTCCAATAAATTATTTTTAATTATTATTTGCCGATTTTTTCAGCAAGTGATTTGGGAACTTCCTCGAAGTGTGAGAACTGCATTACAAAGTTTCCACGGCCCTGGGTTCTTGAACGAAGGTCGGTAGAATAACCGAACATTTCTGCAAGAGGTACCATTGCGTGAAGAATCTGAATACCGTTGACACTTTCAGTGCCTTCGGGACGTCCACGACGTGAGCTGATATTACCCATTACATCGCCGAGATATTCATCGGGCATTGTAACATCAACTTTCATGATAGGTTCGAGCAAGCAAGGATCTGCCTTTTTAAGACCTTCCTTAAATGCCATTGAACCTGCGATTTTATAAGCTGCTTCTGATGAGTCAACATCGTGGTAAGAACCGTCAAGCAATTCAACCTTGAAGTCAACAACTTCATAGCCATGCAAGCCGCTCTTAGCAGCATCACGAATACCTGCATCAACAGCAGGAATGAATTCTTTAGGAATAGCACCGCCGACGGTCTTATTCTCAAAAGAATAACCAACACCGGGTTCAACGGGGATCATCTTAATGATACAATGACCGTACTGACCGTGACCACCGGACTGACGAACGAATTTACCTTCCTGGGTAACTTCGCGGCGGATAGTTTCCTTATATGAAACCTGAGGAGCACCTACGGTAGCTTCTACCTTAAATTCACGAAGCAAACGGTCAACGATAATTTCAAGATGGAGTTCGCCCATACCTGCAATAATGGTCTGACCTGTTTCCTGATCGGTATAAGTTCTGAAAGTAGGATCTTCTTCAGCAAGTTTTACGAGAGCCATTGTCATTTTTTCCTGACCGGCTTTTGTCTTGGGTTCGATAGCAACGTTGATAACGGGATCGGGGAATTCCATTGATTCAAGAATTACCGGATGATCTTCGTCACAAAGAGTGTCGCCTGTGGTTGTATCCTTAAGACCAACTGCTGCAGCGATATCGCCTGCGTAAACCTCGTTAATTTCTTCACGGTGGTTAGCGTGCATCATAAGAATACGTCCAAAACGCTCTCTCTTGCCCTTAACCGAGTTGTAAACGTAAGAACCTGCTTCACGTGTACCTGAGTAAACACGGAAGAATGCAAGCTTACCTACGAACGGGTCGGTCATGATCTTGAATGCAAGAGCTGCGAACGGTTCTGAATCAGAAGCATGTCTGTCTTCCTCTTCGCCTGTATCGGGAAGAGTACCCTTAATGGAAGGAATATCAAGGGGTGAGGGCATATACTCAACGATAGCGTCAAGAAGCTTCTGAACGCCCTTATTGTGGTACGAAGTACCGCAAAGAACGGGTGTAAGCTGGTTAGCGATAGTTGCCTTACGGATAGCGACCTTAAGTTCGTCGATAGTAGGTTCTTCGCCCATAAGGTATTTTTCCATAAGATCGTCATCTGTTTCGCAGATTGATTCGATCATAGCAGTATGATACTCGTTAGCCTTGTCAGCCATATCTGCGGGGATGTCAGTGATGTCGATATCTTCGCCTAAGTTATCTTTGTAGATATAGGCCTTCATTTCAAGAAGGTCGATAAGTCCTACGAAAGTATCTTCAGATCCGATAGGAAGCTGAAGCGGAACAGGATTAGCATGAAGACGTGAGTTCATCATATCGATAACACGATAGAAGTTTGCACCCATGATATCCATCTTATTTACATAAGCCATACGGGGAACACCGTATTTAGCAGCCTGATTCCAAACAGTTTCGGACTGAGGCTCAACGCCGCCCTTTGCGCAGAATACTGCGACAGCGCCGTCGAGTACACGAAGTGAACGTTCAACTTCTACTGTAAAGTCAACGTGTCCGGGGGTATCAATAATGTTGATACGGCAGCCGTTCCACTGAGCGGTTGTAGCAGCTGAAGTAATTGTGATACCACGTTCCTTTTCCTGCTCCATCCAGTCCATTGTTGCTGCACCTTCGTGAGTTTCACCGATTTTACGAATCTTACCGGTATAGTAAAGAATACGTTCGGTGGTTGTTGTTTTACCGGCATCGATGTGAGCCATGATACCGATATTTCTTGTATTTTCAAGTGAAAATGCTCTTGGCATAATTTATCCTCCCTAACGTGATTACCAACGGTAATGAGCGAATGCCTTGTTGGATTCGGCCATCTTGTGGGTATCTTCACGTTTCTTAACACTTGCGCCTGTGTTGTTTGCCGCATCTAAGATTTCACCGGCAAGCTTGTCAGCCATTGTACGTTCGCCACGTTTACGTGTGAACATTACAAGCCAACGAAGACCAAGTGTCTGTCTGCGTTCGGGACGAACTTCAATCGGAACCTGATAGTTTGAACCGCCTACACGGCGAGCCTTAGTTTCAAGTAAAGGCATAACGTTTTCCATTGCCTCACCGAAAACTTCAAGGGGTTCACGGCCTGTCTTTTCCTTAATAATATCAAAAGCATCATAACAAATGCGCTGTGCAGTACCTTTTTTACCGTCAAGCATAACCTGATTGATAAGTTTGGTTACGATCTTTGAGCCGTAAATAGGATCCGGAAGCACGTCACGCTTTTGTACTCCACCTCTTCTTGGCATAAAAATTTCCTCCTTAAACTGTGTTCCGAAATTTCGGAACTAAACGATATTTTTGTTAAAATCATCGCTCCGTCAGCATAATCGGAGACTTCGATGAAACTGTAAAAAGTAAATTAAACGCAGCGAATGTTTATATTACTTCTTAGGTTTCTTAGCGCCGTACTTACTGCGAGCCTGCATTCTCTTTGCAACGCCTGCGGTATCAAGAGCGCCACGGATAATGTGGTATCTTACACCAGGAAGATCCTTAACACGGCCACCACGAATAAGAACAACAGAGTGTTCCTGAAGGTTATGACCAATGCCGGGAATATAGCATGTACCTTCCATGCCGTTAGCAGCAAGTCTAACACGGGCAACTTTTCTAAGAGCTGAGTTAGGTTTTTTAGGTGTCATTGTCTTAACGGAAAGGCAAACACCTCTGCGCTGAGGGCACTGTTGAAGAATAGGAGCTGAAGACTTATAAGTGGTCTTCTTCCTGCCGTTTTTAATAATCTGATTTATTGTTGGCATTTAACTTTTCCTCCTTCCTCGGAAAATGAAATTATATAATTAATTCCGCAACCCATCGGAACTAATAACTAAGAAATTTCCGCCATAGTGGCAGAACCCACTTTAATGCCGCACATTTTGCCTATTTCGTCCATAGTGTCAACGAACACGATCGGAACGGAACGGTCTTCGGCAGCGGACTTTATTTTATCGGAGATATACAGGTCAACGTCACGGGCAAGGAAAACCCTTACGGCAGAACCGTTTTCTATGGCTTTAAGCACTTGTTTTGTACCGCAGGCACGTTTCAAATCCCGAACCCTCCGAGAGTTATGCATTATTTTGGTAATAATCTTTGAATATAATATATCAACTTTTATTCTTTGTCAAACACTTTTTGATTAAAAATGTGTGAACTGAAACAAATGAAAACTCCCACTATATTTGATTTTTTCCCTATCTTGTGTAAAAGAAGAATATATTATGTTTCAGTGTCAATATGTTGATAAAAAAGGGGCAAAAAATTATTTTGAAGCTACCGAAAATCAACTGTTTTTTCTTATTTCACAGCACAAAAGAGAAAAAAGGTGACTGTTGCGAATTCTTTGGTTTAAGGTGTGATGACAAATCTGATGTGCTTTTTCAAATTTGAACAGGATTTGTATTGTTACGCAAACTAAAAAAGATGTGCCGAAAAAAGCACATCCTTTTTCTATATTATATACTACTTAAAGAATTCCTGCATAGCACGGTATGCCATAAACACGTCAAGCTTCGAAACGGTTTCAAAGGGTGCGTGCATTGAAAGCACGGGAACACCGAGGTCAACCGTATCAATACCGAGTCCCGCAACGTAAAGCGCAACCGTTCCGCCGCCGCCGATATCTACCTTACCGAGCTCGCCGGTCTGCCAAATTACGTTATTTTCGTCAAGCATATTGCGAATTTGTGCCATATATTCGGCAGAAGCATCGTTGGAGCCGCTTTTTCCGCGGGCACCCGTGTATTTTGTAATAACAACGCCGTAGTTTAAGAACGAAGCATTTTTTCTTTCGAAAACGTCTTGGAACGTGGGGTCAACGCCTGCGTTTACGTCTGCGGAAAGGCATTGGGACGCACGAAGCACGTCTTCGGGGACAAGACCTTGATTTCTTGCAATATCGCTCAAGGTTTGCTTCAAGAAGTCGGAATTAAGTCCCGTGTTGCCTACCGAACCGATTTCTTCCTTGTCGGCAAGAATACAAACAGCGCACTTTTCAGGAACGGAAAGTTCGCAGCAAGCCATAAGTGACGGATAAGCGCAAACTCTGTCATCGTGTCCGTAGGAGCCGATAAGAGAACGGTCAAAGCCGATATCTCTCGCCTTAAAAGCAGGAACGATTTCAAGCTCCGCCGAAAGGAAATCTTCCTCGGTTACGCCGTATTTTTCAAACAGAATATTAAGAATGTTAAGCTTAACAAGCTCGCTTCCCTCGTCTGCCTTGAACGGGCAGCTGCCCACAAGTACGTTAAGTTCTTCGCCCCTTATGCCGTCGGAAAGTGAACGTTTGTTCTGCTCCTGAGCAAGGTGCGGAAGCAAATCGCTTACCACAAAGCAGGGTTCGTTTTCATTTTCGCCCACGGAAACAGTAATTTTTTCGCCGTTTTTCTTAACGAATACTCCGTGAAGTGCAAGCGGAATAGTGGTCCACTGATATTTTTTTATTCCGCCGTAATAGTGCGTTTTGAAAAGTGCAAGTTCAATATCCTCGTAAAGCGGATTGGGTTTAAGGTCAAGACGGGGCGAGTCAATATGTGCCGCACCGATTCTTACGCCCTTGTCCGCAGGTTGTTTTCCGATAACAACAAATACCGCCGATTTGCCGCGGTTATTTACATAATATTTATCGCCTGCAACATATTTCTTTGTTTTGTCGTATGGCTTGAAGCCCGCTTTTTCGGCAATAGCAACCGCTTCGGTTACCGCTTCACGTTCCGTTTTTGCGTTATTCAAAAAAGTTTTATATCCCTCGCAAAAATCAAATGCCTTTTTCTTCTCTTCCTCGGAAATTCTCGAAAGTCCGTTTTCGGGCTTATAGCAAAGCTTTTTCTTTAATTCATTGACGTCCATTTTACAATCCTCCGTTATTTATTATTTTTAATTTCGTAAATTTTATCAGAAATTTTACCGATTTGCTCAAGTGAAAGCGCCTCGCCCCGAACAGTTACGGGAAGACCGCATTCCGCAATGATTTTTTCCGTTTGCTCTCTGTCGAATCCGAATGCGGAAATAATATTGTTTGCAAGAGTCTTTCTGCGCATTGCGAAGCACGCTTTTACCGTTTCAAAGAACGTTTTTTCGGATTTTACGTCAACTGCGGGTTTTTCACGTTTTTCCAACCGAATAACCTGCGAATCGACTTTTGGTCTCGGATAAAAGCAGGATGCGGGAATTTTGGAGCACAGCTTTGCCGTAGTGTAAAACTGAACTGCGCAGGTCAAGCTTCCGTAATCGGCGGTGTTTTCCTTTGCCGCCATTCGCTGAGCCACTTCTTTTTGCACAAGAACGGTTATCGTCTTGAATTTTACTCCGCTTTCAAGCAAATTCATAATAATCGGTGTAGTTATATAATAAGGAAGATTTGCGCACACCGCAAAATCTTCTTCAAGCTCTTCTTCAAAGAATTTTTTAACGTCAAGCGAAAGGAAATCCGCATTTATCACCTTAACGTTGTCAAAGCCGTCAAGCGTCTCTTCGTGCACGGGAAGAAGCGACTTGTCCACTTCCACCGAAACGACCTTTTTTGCTCTTTTGGCAAGAACTCTCGTAAGCGTTCCTGCGCCCGTTCCGATTTCAAGCACCGTCCGGTTTTTTGAAATAAGCGCATCGTCGGCAATAATATTCAAAATTCTTTCGTCGCAAAGAAAGTTTTGTCCCAAGGATTTGGAAAACCCGAATCCGCAGGAATCAAGTATATTTTTAAGTTCTCCGCCCGTAAGTTTTTCTATCATTGGCTCGCCTCCATCCACTCGTTCATTGCACAGTCAAGTTCCGTTTTGGTCTTTTCGTATTCCTGCTGAGTCAAAAGCAGTTTTTCGGGGTTAGCGTAAATTTCCGTTCCCGAAAATATATTTTCAAATTCCGATATTTTTTCTTCAAGCTTTTCTATCGTTTTTTCAAGCTCACGGACACGTGCCTGCTTCCTTTTTTCTTCGTCACGGCTTGCTCTGTCCTTTGCCCGTTCCTTTGCCGCCTGAGTTTTGTTTATTTCTTTCTTTTCAACCGTTTCTTCAGGCTGACGGAGTGAAAGCAAATAATCGTCGTAAGAACCGATAAATTCAGTAATTTTTCCGTCCTTGATTATCCAAAGCTTGTTGGCAATTCTGTTTATAAAGTATCTGTCGTGAGAAACCGCAATTATCGTGCCCTCAAAGCGTTCAAGCGCATCCTCAAGCACCTCACGGGAATCCATATCAAGGTGGTTTGTAGGTTCGTCCATTATAAGCGTATTACTTTTTGACACGGAAAGTTTGCATAAAGCGCATCTTGCACGTTCGCCGCCGGAAAGAACGTTTCCCGTTTTGAAAACGTCTTCGCCGAAGAAAAGCATTGCGGCACACCGTGAACGCACCTGCGTTTGCGTAAGCTCTCTGTCGCCGAGCCACACCATATCCATAACGGTGTCATTGCCCGTAAATTCCTTTTGGCCCTGCTCGTAATAGCCGAAATCAACGTTCACGCCCCGAACGATCGTTCCCGAATCGGGAAGTTGACGGGCAAGAAGCATTTCCATAAGCGTAGTTTTTCCTGCGCCGTTTTGACCGATAATGGCGATTTTATCTCCCTGCTTTACCTGTGCGGAAAAGTTTTCAAAAAGCTTCTTTTCTCCAAAAGATTTTCCCACGCCCCGGAACGTAAGCACGTCACCGCCGGAAACACGTTCCGCCGCAAAGTTAAGGCGCATATCCTCGTGACTTTCGGGTGCATCCACAAGTTCCATTTTGGCAAGCACCTTTTCTCTGCTTTCCGCCGCCTTAATTGATTTTTCTCTGTTAAACTGACGGTATCTTGCGATAATTGCCCGTTGCCGCTTGATTTCGTCCTGCTGTTTATCGTAAAGTCGCTGATTTGCTTTCAGTTCTTCTTCCCATTTACGGCAGTAGTCCGTGTAATTGCCCTTAAAATAATGAAGCTTGCCGTTTTCGATCTGTGCAACACCGTCGCAAAGCTTGTCCATCATATATCGGTCGTGTGAAATCAGTAAAACCGTTCCGCCGTATCTTGAAAGATAGTCCGTAAGCCACTGCGATGCCCCGATATCAAGATGGTTCGTCGGTTCGTCAAGCATAAGCACGTCATTGTTTTCAAGAAGCATTTTTGCAAGCGAAATTCTTGTTTTTTCGCCGCCTGAAAGATTGCACACGGGGTTATCCCACAGTTCCTCCGCAACGCCTAATCCCTTAAGTACGCCGTAGAGTCTGCTTTTCCAACCGTAACCGCCCAAGTTTTCGAACTTATCTTGAATTCTTTGGTACTTTTCGCCCAAAATTTCCATATCGGCGTTGTCGTTTGCCATTTCTTCCTCTATGGAATGCATTTGTTTTTCCGCCTCAAACAAGGGTGCAAACGCTTTAGAAACTTCTTGAAGAACCGAATCGGTGCTTGTCAAATTGTGGTGCTGTTCAAGATATCCTATTTTTGTATTTTTGGCAACGGAAACCGTTCCCGAATATTCTTGAATACCCAATATAGCTTTCATAAGCGTAGTCTTGCCGGCGCCGTTAAGACCTGTCAAGCCGACACACTGTCCCTGCTGAATTGAAAGTGTTATTCCGGAAATTATCGTTTTTTCGCCTATATTTACCGAAAGATTGTTTATGTCAATTAAAATCATTTTACTCCTGCTGTCTGTACGCTTTGCGGTAGCGTAACAATATAAATCCTTGTGTCTGTTCGGATATATACTGTTATGTTAAAAATACCCTTTCGAAAATGAAAGGGTATTTAATTTATTTAGCGTATTCAACTTTTCTTGTTTCACGAACAACGTTTACCTTTATTTGTCCGGGGTAAACCATATCCGTTTCTATTCTCTTGGCGATTTCCTTTGCCATAAGAACCGTCGCTTCTTCGGAAACAACTTCCGGTTTAACGATAATTCTTACTTCTCTGCCTGCCTGAACGGCAAACGATTTATCTACGCCCTCGAAAGAATTTGCGATTTCTTCAAGTTGTTCAAGACGTTTGATATATGCTTCGAGTGTTTCACGTCTTGCACCGGGTCTTGCGCCCGAAATCGCATCCGCCGCTTGAATAAGAACTGCTTCAACTGTCTGCGGTTCAATGTCATTGTGGTGTGATGCAATGCAATGGATGACTTCGTTATTCTCACGGTATTTCTTAGCAAGGTCAACACCGATTTGAATATGAGTTCCTTCGATTTCATGGTCAACCGCTTTACCTATATCGTGAAGTAATCCTGCACGTTTTGCAATGGTAATATCGGCACCGATTTCCCCTGCAAGAAGACCTGCGATATATGAAACCTCAAGTGAATGTTTCAAAACGTTCTGTCCGTAGCTTGTTCTGTACTTAAGACGTCCGAGAATTTTAACAAGTTCGGGATGAATGTTATGAATTCCTGCATCAAATACTGCGGCTTCGCCTGCTTCTTTGATTTGCTGTTCAACTTCTTTTTTTGCCTTTTCCACCATATCTTCGATTCGGGTGGGATGAATACGTCCGTCAACGATAAGACGTTCAAGTGCAATGCGTGCAATATCACGTCTGATGGGGTCGAAGGATGAAAGAATTACTGCTTCGGGTGTATCGTCGATAATAAGTTCTACGCCGGTAGCAACCTCGATTGCTTTAATGTTTCTTCCCTCACGGCCGATAATACGACCTTTCATTTCATCATTGGGAAGGGCAACAACCGAAACAGTAGTTTCGGCAACGTGGTCGGCGGCACAACGCTGAATTGCATTGGTAATAATATTTCTTGCGATTTTTTCGCCGTCATTCTTTGCCTGCTGTTCAATGTCACGAACGATAAGTGCCGCATCGTGACGTGCTTCGTGTTCAACCGATTCAATAAGAGCCTGCTTTGCTTCCTCGCTTGTAAGTCCTGCAACTTTTTCAAGTTCGGCAAGTCTGCGGTCTTTAAGTTCTTCTGCGGCGGTAAGATTTTCTTCAAGAGTTTTTTCACGCTTTGCAAAAGCTTCTTCCTTTGCTTCAAGCGACGACATTTTCTTGTCGATTTGTTCTTCCCTCTGCAAAACTCTCTTTTCAAGTTTTGTTACTTCGTTACGTCTTTCTTTGCAGTCTGCGTCGCATTCACTACGCAGACGGTGAACCTCGTCCTTCGCCTCGGATATTCTTTCCTTGGAAAGAACTTCTGCTCTGTTTTTAGCGTCTTCAAGTATTCTGTTTGCGGCTTCTTCGGCTCTGCCGATTTTAGCCTGTGTTGATTTCTTTTGTATGAAATTACCTATCGCAACGCCGATTACAAGCGCCGCAACGGCAATAAGTATCCACATCCACGGTTCCATTATAACACCTCCTCAAGTTATTTTTATAAGTATCGGAATTTTTAGATATGTAAACAAATTTGAAAAATACCAGCACTACAAGCATTATACAGTAAATTTCAAGAAATGTCAATCCATAATGTTAAAAACTGATATGTAATATACAAAATATAGTATTAAAAGGAACATTTGTACTGTATCAGAAGTACGAATGATACAATTCACGGTATTCATTGGGAGTCATACCCGTTTTGCGCTTGAAAATACGGCACAAATAGCCCACGTCGCAGAAATTCATCGAGTCCGCAATGTATTTAAGTGTGTTGTTTTCATTTTGAAGCATCATTTTTATTTTATTGATTTTAACGGTCATTTTATAGTCCGAGGGTGAAATACCCGCATATTGCTTAAAAAGTTTTTCGAAGTATGAAACACTCATGCAGCATTTATTTGCAATTTCTTCTACGGAAACGTCTTCATTGCTTTCTATCATGCGAATTCCGTCAAGAATTACGTCGTTTTTCACCGGCTGAACCGTTTTTGCACGTTCGTTTTTTGCAAGAGCATCGAAAATTCCGTATGCGGAAGTGTACACCGACAAGGGCGAATAATCCTTGCGGTTAAGCGCTTCTATCAAGTCCTTAAACAGTTTTCGGTACATATCCGTGTGCGAAACGGTAACGATTTGCACTTTATCACCGAAAAAAATCCGTTCTTTTTCGGGTTGCTCGTGAGTAACGGCATGCTTATCTGTGTCGTCGCAATGAATTTTTTCGTCATACAGAGTAAATTCAAACAACAGGTTTTCCTGAAAATTACCGCCAAACGGCGAATTTTCCCACGTGTAACGGCTGCCTTGAGGCATATACATCAGCGCACCGAAGGGAATTTGAATGGGTTCTTCCCCCTCCTGATAGCAAATTCCCGTAGTGCCGGAATACAAAAGAAGTGCGTCCGTGCTGCGGTTTTCGCTCATCGTGAACGTAGTCTTGCCCTCGTAGTTTTGGCTGACGGCAAAAATATTTTGGATATCAAAGTACCGTTCGTACAGTTCTTCAAATTTCATTTTCATAACATCACCGTGTAATAGTATATATTTAATGCACTCATTTGTCAACGTCTGTACGAATTTATCCAATAGATTGCCGTGTTTGTTTATTGCTTTTCCGAAAAAGCCGTACTATAATGAGAAAAAAAGCGCAAAAGGAGATTGCTTTATATGAAAAGAAAACTTAAAGTTGCGGTTATCGGTTGCGGAAACCGCGGAACAATATTCAGTGAGCTTATGCAGAAACAGCCCGACGAATTCGAACTTGTTGCGGCGTGCGACATTCAAAAAGCGCAGCTTGAAAAAATGCAGCAGCTTTTCGGCTTAAAGGACGAACAGCTTTTTGACTCGGAGGAAGAATTTTTTAAGGAAAAATTAGGTGACGTTATGGTTATCGGGACGTACGATACGGCGCACGTTCCTGAAGCAATAAAGGCAATGAATTTAGGATATGACCTTTTGCTTGAAAAACCCCTTACCGACGATGAAGAACAGTTGAAGCTTTTGCTTGAAACGCAGAAAAAGACCGGCAGAAAGGTGGTTGTTTGCCATGAGCTTCGCTACGGTCCCGGATTTGTTAAGGTAAAAGAGCTTGTAAAAAGCGGTGTGATAGGTCAGCTTCTTACCGTTGACGCAATGGAGCGTGTTGCTTATTGGCATCATTCGCAGGCATACGTTCGTATTCAGTCGGAATACAACGACGTTACGCATCCCACGATTTTGGCAAAATGCAGTCACGACCTTGACCTAATACAAAGCTATGCAGATTCAAAATGCGAAACCGTTTCATCCATCGGCGCACTTTCATTTTTCAGAAAAGAAAGCGCACCCGAGGGCGCAACGGAATACTGTCTTGACTGTCCCCACGTGGAAAGCTGCCCTTACAGTGCAAAGAAGATTTATATAGATATGTGGCACGAAAGAGGATGTCCCGAATTCATCTGGCCGTTCAACAAGGTAACACTCGTTAAGCCCACCACGGAAGAAAATCTTTACAAGGGCATCAGAAACAGTTATTTCGGAAAATGCGTATTCCATTGCAATAACGAGGTTAATCCGAAGGTGGTTGACCACCAAATCGTACAAATGCAGTTTGAAAACGGCGTTATCGCAAATCTCAAAATGACTTTTGCCGCAACTCCCGGAAGAAGAATAAATCTGTTCGGAACCTACGGTGAAATCGTGTTTGACGAACGTCTTGACACCATTGAGGTTCGCAGATACGGTGAAGAAACGGAAGTTATCAACACCGCAACGCTCGTTGAACACGGAATGAATCACGGAGGCGGCGACAACAAACTTATCAGCGAACTTTACGATATAATCGTAAACGGCAAGGAAAACAGAACGTCACTTACCGAATCCGCAGAAAGCCATTACATCGGAATAGCCGCAGAAAAATCACGCAGAAACGGCGGTATTTTAGTAAAAATTGAAAGATAAAAGTAAAAAAACATAAAAGAGAAATCCGTTACGGCAAATTGCACGTAACGGATTTCTCTTATAAAAGAAGATAGAATGAAAAAAATGAGATTGTGTCTTATTCAAAAATAGTGCCGATTTTGGCATTTTGTATTGTGCGAACCGTTTCAAGTGCCTGCGCCGATGTAATGGGATATGGCTTGTTATTGCGGAACGCATCGTAGAAATAATCCCAAACCACGTCGGTTTTATCGTTGGGGTCAATAAATACGGTTTCTTCTTTCCACTGAAGAACCTCACTGTTACCGAACGCAGAGCCGGAGCCGGGAGTATTGGGATCTGCCTTAACTTCGGCAAGCTCTACCGTGGGATCAAGATATTTAAGCTTAAAGTTGTTGCCCTCGCTGATAAGACTTCCCTTTGAGCCGTAAATCATATATTCGGGTGTTGTCATAGCCACACCGCCGGAAATTTCCATATCAACGATTCTGCCGTTTACGCCCTTGAACACAAGCTTAATATGGTCTTCAGCATCGCCGACTGCCGCAATGCGCTTAATATCGGAGAACATTTCCGTATATGCGCCGCCGCAGAAGTAAATTGAATGGTCTACAATGTGCGGACCCCAGTTAAGAAGCTGACCGCCGCCGAATTCCTTGATAGTCTGCCAGTCGTTACGGCGCTGATATTCGTTTCTTGTAAGTCTTATTTCGTAAACCTCGCCCAAAATGCCCGAATTGATGATTTCATTTACTTTAATGAAGCCCGTTTCAAAACGGCGGTTATGACGAACGAAAATTCTCGGACCTGCCGGCTGACTTCCAAGCTTAATAAGTTCCTTTGCCTGCTCGTAGGTTTCGCAGAACGGCTTTTCAACAAGTACGCTCTTACCTGCAAGAAGTGCCATTTTTGAATGTTTGTAGTGATCGCAGGAACGTGTTGCAATATCCACAACTTCCACTTCGGGATCGTTGATCATATCTTCGATATTCGTATAGGTCTTGCAGCCGAATTCGTCTTTGTATTTTTCACAGCGTTCGGGAATAAGATCGCAAGCGGCAACTACGGTGAATTTGTCCGGTCTTGCCTTAAGACATTCACGGTGAACGGACATACCGATACGGCCAAGTCCTACAACACCTACTTTAATCGGTTTTGACATAATATTATCTCCTTTATTTTCGGCATTTTGCCGTAATTTACTTTTTTATAAGGTACAAAAGTTTTCCTTTAGGCACGGTAAAGCGGGTTCCGCTCTGCCCCGTTACTCGATCCTGCCACGTATCTTTAAGTTCAACAGTATATTCTTCCTCGGTCAAGTTGGAAATAACAAGATACACGCTTTCGTTTACGAACATTGAAGCATAAACTCTCTCCGGCAGGGGCGAAACAATGGTGTCACACTCACGCAGTTCGATATAAGCGGAGGTGTTTTCCGTTGTCATGGGACGGTAAAGCGCCATAGCTTTTTCCCATACGTTCCATTCGTCCGGATCGTCGGGAATTGACGACCAAAGTGAATAAACCTGCGGTCCGTCGGGGTTTTCCTTTCGGTATTTGCCTACGTTTTCGTAAAATTCCTGCTCGTCGCCGCCGTAATAGGTAACGCCCGAAACTTTTCCGCATTCGCCCAAAATCGGTCTGCCTGTTTTCAGCAGCGGAAACTGCATAAACGGTACTGTGAGCGCAAGATAATCCTCAAGAGTCCGTGAACTGTCAAAATGACGGTCCTGACACGGTACAACGTAGGGAATGTAATCCTTGCCCACACCGGGCGTATTTTTGGCAAATTCACCTATCCACAAATAGTCGCAAACCTTGCTTCGGCAGGGCGGAGCATTATTGCGGTCACAGTGCATTTTGTAAATTCCTCCGCGCTTTTTCACTTCGGAATAGATTTGCGAGAGAAAATCCTCTGCAACCGGGTCAACAAATCCTTTTTTTAGTAAACATTCACCGGTGGGGTCTGCCTGATCGTAGCCGTCGTAGCCCCAATCGTTGTAAATTCCGTCAAAGCCGTACTCGTCCATTACCTGCAAGGTTTTGGGCAGAACAAAAGATTGCCACGACGCCGAGGAATGACTGCCCTCGGTGTATGCGTAACAGTTGAATTTCCAAACGAAATCCTTTGAAGAAAATTCCGGTCGGTAATCCGGATCGGTTTTTGCAAAGTAGCCGGAAGAAACGTACGCAAGCACCCGAATGTCATTTTCATGACAAAGCTGAATAAACTGTTTCAACCCTTCGGGATCGGGGGAAGAAAACTTGTCCGCCCCGTGAAATCGCATAGGATCGTTCCATTCCTCGTGAAGCTGCAAAATCTGCACGCCCATTTTTTTAAGCTTGGGGATAAGCTCACGGTCATAATCCGTGGGCGCCGCCGAAACACGCAGAGGATATTCGCCTAAATTGTAGTTTGCCTGCCCCGGCATATAATCGTGTATTTTTATATAACGTTCACACTTTTTAACGTTTTTTTCCGCAAAAGTAATGTTGTCAATCCGAATTCGATGCTCGTTTTCCGTCATTATTGAGCTCCTTACTTTTTTGCTTTTCTTTATTATATCAGATAAAAATTGAAAGTAAATTGCATTTTTTATCAAATTTATTGCAATTTCTAACCTACAATGATATAATATAGCAAAGGAGTCGACACAAAATGTTTGTTTATTTGGGAAAAAATGATCTTCAGGAAATTTCACACTGTGCAATTCCCCACGTTTCAGCGAACGTTTACGGGACCGCACACCTGCACGACGGCTTTGAATTGCTTTTGTTCATTCGGGGTGACGTGAATTACAGTATTGACGGCGAAAGGTATGTCCTTCGCCCCTACGATCTTCTGTTTATTCCCTCTGCCACGTATCATTTTCTTATCCCCATTTCCGATGAGCCGTACGAAAATTACGTTATAAATTTCAGCCGTTCTTTTCTTTCCGAGGAACGTCTGAAAAAGCTTTTTTCGCCGCCGTACATTATAAATATTCAAGAAGATTCCAAAATGAAAGCGCTTTTCAGCACTTTTGACGAATACCGTGAGCAGTACAGCACGGACGATTTTGCAAAAGTGTCTTATTACTTGTTGAATGAAATACTTCTTCGTGCCTGCTATCTTTCCAAGGACGTACCCGAAGTGACCGGCTCTGCGCTGATTTCGAGAATTACCTCTTATATAGACCGGCATCTTACCGAAACGTTCAATGCGGACACCGTTGCCGAGTATATGAATTTTTCCAAGAACTACCTGCAAAACCGTTTTTCACGGGAAATGGGAATCGGCTTGTATCAGTACATTGTGCGCAAAAAAATATTTGCCGCAAAAACGGATATACAAAACGGTATTTCCCCCGGCGAAGCCGCCGATAAGTACGGCTTTGTTAATTATTCGTCATTTTACCGACAGTATGTTAAAATTTTCGGTCATGCGCCAAATGCAACAGAATAGAATAATATTTTCCCGACGCAGCGAAAACACTCAACACATTTGACCGTATAAAAACCGTATAAGTACAAAAAAACTCGGCTATTTTCATAGCCGAGTTTTAATTATTTTACTGTTCTGCTACCGCATTGTCTTCTGTTTCAAGTGTCTGAGCTTCTTCAGCTTGTTTTCTTACAACTGCGATATCAACGTTTTTATATCTCTTAACGCCTGTTCCTGCAGGAATAAGCTTACCGATAATAACGTTTTCCTTAACACCGAACATAGGATCGATCTTACCCTTGATAGCCGCATCGGTAAGAACACGTGTTGTTTCCTGGAACGATGCTGCCGAAAGGAACGATTCGGTTGCAAGAGCCGCCTTTGTTACACCGAGAAGGATACGGCGTGTAGTTGCAGGTCTCTTGCCTTCGGCAGCGGTCTGTGCGTTGATTTCTTCAACCTTGAAGATATCAGCAACCTCGCCGGGAAGAAGATCCGTATCTCCTGCATCTTCTACACGAACCTTACGAAGCATCTGACGAACGATAAGCTCGATGTGTTTATCTGCGATATCAACACCTTGAATCTTATAAACCGTCTGAACTTCTTTAAGCATATAGTTCTGAAGCGGAACAACACCCATTACACGAAGCATATCGTTGGGGTTTACCGAACCCTTTGTAAGTTCCTGTCCGAGTTCAACCATCTGACCTTCTTCAACCGCAAGATGTGCGTTGTAAGGAAGCGGATAAGTCTTTACCTCGCCGTCTTTTGCAACGATGGTAATGCTGTTCTTCGCCTTGTTGTTGGAAAGCTCAACCTTACCTGCGATTTCCGAAAGGATTGCAAGAACCTTGGGCTTACGTGCTTCGAAAATTTCTTCTACACGGGGAAGACCCTGTGTAATATCGGTACCTGCAACACCACCGGTATGGAACGTTCTCATCGTAAGCTGAGTACCGGGTTCACCGATTGACTGTGCAGCGATAATACCAACTGCTTCGCCGATAGCAACAGGTTTGTTATTTGAAAGGTCAGCGCCGTAGCACTTAGCGCAAACACCGTTTTCACAGCGGCAGGTGAAGATCGAACGAATCTTAACTTTCTTAATTCCCAATCCGCCTTTTTCAACGGGGTCGGTAATGCGTGAAGCGATCTTGTCGTCAACAAGAGTTCCGTCGGTAAATACCACGTTGCCCTTTTCGTCAAGAATATCTTCAGCAAGAGTTCTGTTTTTAATACGTTCTGCAACGCTTTCGATAACCGAACCTTCGTGGCAGATATCTTCAACGTAAACACCGTTTGGAGTATTTGCGTTTGCATGAGTTACGTGACAGTCGTCCTCACGAATGATAACGTCCTGACATACGTCAACAAGACGACGGGTAAGGTAACCGGAGTCAGCGGTACGAAGTGCCGTATCAGCCATACCTTTACGAGTTCCGTGGCTGGACATGAAGAAGTCGATGATGGTAAGACCTTCACGGAAGTTTGCTTTAACGGGGATTTCGATGGTACGACCGGACGGGTCAGCCATCAAGCCACGCATACCTGCAAGCTGAGTGATCTGTGATTTGTTACCACGGGCACCGGAGGTAGCCATCATGTTGATAGGATTGAACTTATCAAGACCTTTCATAAGGTCATCGGTAATATCGTCCTTGGCGTCCTTCCAAACCTCAATAACTGCACGGTATCTTTCTTCTTCGGAGAAGAAGCCACGGCGTGCGTAGGAGTTGATTTTAGCAACTTCTTCGTCGGCTTTTTCAAGAATTTCTTTCTTGGTTGCAGGAATAACTGCATCTTTAACACCGACACTTACTGCACCTGTTGCGAACTTAAAGCCCTGTGACTTGATTGCATCAAGCATTTCGGCGGTGATCGCTTCGCCGTGAACGGCATAGCACTTTGCAACGACCTTGTTAAGAGTCTTTTTGTCGATAAGGAAACCGATTTCGAGATCAAATTCGTGTTCGGGATCAGTTCTGTCAACGAAGCCGATATCCTGCGGAACGGCACGGTTGAATATGATCTTACCTGCGGTGGTCTGAATAATCTTTGAACGTGTCTTGCCGTCAGCATCAGTTTTAGTGATACGAACGTTTGTCATTGACTGAAGCGGAAGATTGCCCATTTCATAAGCAAGAACTGCTTCTTCGGGTGATGAGAACGTACGGTCAAGAGCCGGATTATCGTCATGAACGATAGTAAGGTAGTAAGAACCGATAATCATATCCTGTGTAGGAACAACAACGGGCTTACCGTCGGCAGGTTTAAGAATATTGTTAGCGGCAAGCATCAAGAATCTTGCTTCTGCCTGAGCTTCAACCGAAAGCGGAACGTGGCAGGGCATCTGGTCGCCGTCGAAGTCGGCGTTGAATGCGGTACAAGCAAGGGGATGAAGCTTGATTGCACGGCCGTCAACAAGAACGGGCTCGAATGCCTGAATACCTAATCTGTGAAGTGTAGGTGCACGGTTAAGAAGAACCGGATGTCCTTGAATTACTTCTTCAAGAACGTCCCAAACCTCGCCGGTACCACGTTCGATAAGGCGTTTTGCGCCACGGATATTCTGTGCATAATTCTTTTCAACAAGGCGCTTCATAACGAAAGGCTTGAAAAGCTCGATAGCCATTTCTTTAGGAAGACCGCACTGATGCATCTTAAGTTCGGGACCTACAACGATAACAGAACGTCCCGAATAGTCAACACGTTTACCGAGAAGGTTCTGACGGAAACGTCCCTGCTTGCCCCGAAGCATATCGGAAAGTGACTTAAGCGGTCTGTTGCCGGGGCCGGTAACAGGTCTGCCGCGGCGGCCGTTATCGATCAAAGCGTCAACTGCTTCCTGAAGCATACGCTTTTCGTTTCTCACGATAATATCGGGTGCGCCCAGTTCAAGAAGCTTCTTAAGACGGTTATTTCTGTTGATAACTCTGCGGTAAAGGTCGTTAAGATCGCTTGAAGCAAATCTTCCGCCGTCAAGCTGTACCATGGGACGGATTTCCGGAGGAATTACCGGTACAACGTCCATAATCATCCATTCGGGTTTGTTGCCCGATTTTCTGAAAGACTCAACAACCTCAAGACGTTTAACAGCCTTAACACGTTTCTGTGCTGAGTTTGTAGTATTGATTTCTTCACGAAGTTCCTTAGCGGTTTCTTCAAGGTCGATTCTGCGGAGAAGCTCACGAACGGATTCAGCACCCATTCCTGCACGGAACGAGCCGATTTCGATTTCTCTGTTCATGATTTCTCTGTAATCCTGATCGGAAATTACATCAAGCACCTGATATTCGGTTTTACCGGGATCAAGTACGATGAAAGCCGCAAAGTAAAGAACTTTTTCAAGGTCTTTGGGGGAAACGTTAAGAAGAATACTCATTCTGCTGGGAATTCCCTTAAAGTACCAAATATGTGAAACGGGGGCAGCAAGTTCAATGTGTCCCATACGTTCACGGCGAACCTTTGCACGTGTTACTTCAACGCCGCAGCGGTCGCAAACAAGGCCCTTATATCTTGCACCCTTCTTATATTTACCGCATGAACATTCCCAGTCCTTTGTGGGGCCGAAAATTCTTTCACAGAAAAGTCCGTCTCTTTCGGGCTTAAGTGTACGGTAGTTGATGGTTTCGGGCTTTGTTACTTCGCCGTAAGACCATTCACGAATTTTTTCTGCCGGTGCAAGGCCTATTTGTATTGAATCAAAATTATTAAGTTCAAACAAGACTTTATCTTCCTCTCGTTATTTTTTGTTGGGCGGTATCGGGCTGATTATTTGTCAGCCCCGTCATCCTCTTCATCCTCATTCTCGTCATACTCTAAATCTTCATCGTCGATGTCAAGATCATCAAGAGTAAGTGCAGAATCGTCTTCACCTAACATATCTTCTTCGTCGTCTTCAAGACCGTCAAGAAGGTCAAGTGAATCGTCGTCATCATCATTAAGCGATGCAAGTTCAAGGGAATCTTCATCGTCATCGTCGTCATCTTTGTCAAAGTCAAGCATTGAGAAGATGTCGCCCACAGGAGCTTCCTTATCCTTTTCATCGGCATAATCGGTAACGTCTCTGTCGTCATCAAGAAGTTCTTTCATTTCAACTTCCTTATGTTCTTCGGTCAGAATCTTAACGTCAAGCGCAAGTGAACGAAGTTCTTCAAGAAGTACCTTGAATGACTCGGGAATACCCGGTTCGGGAACGTTTTCGCCTTTTACGATGGCCTCGTACGCCTTAACTCTTCCTACAACGTCATCGGACTTGATAGTAAGAATTTCCTGCAAGGTGTGAGCCGCACCGTAAGCTTCCAATGCCCAAACTTCCATTTCACCGAAACGCTGTCCGCCGAACTGAGCTTTACCGCCCAAAGGCTGCTGCGTTACAAGTGAGTAAGGACCTGTTGAACGTGCGTGAATCTTATCGTCAACCATGTGGATAAGTTTAATGATGTACATACATCCGACTGTTATCGGATTATCGAATGCTTCACCGGTACGTCCGTCATAAAGAACTGTTTTACCGGTAAATACCTTGTTTGCATACTGTGCAAGTTCTTCAGCCGCCTGAACTTCCTTCTTGTTTTCGTTCTTGATAACTTCAAGTCCGAACAAGGGAGCCATTTCGCCTAAAATCTTGCTTGTTGCGATAAAGTACTTATCTGCAAGAGCAACAACTCTGTCAGCAAGAGCAAGTTTATCTTCAACCTCGTTATCGTAAGCAAGGTCTTTAAGTTCAAGGAATTCCTTGTCGTATGCTTCAACGTCGATCTTGCCGCCGTCGTAAACGGGCTGATCCTTTCCGCGAAGCTTTTTGCCCATTTCAAGAAGCTGACCGGCTGTGTGACCTAAAGCGCCGTCAACAACGGGAATTTCTTCCGTTGAACGAAGTCTTGTTGCAAATGTGAGCAACGTATCAATTTTTTCAAGGAACTTAGAACCGAGAGAAAGTTTTTCAATATCTTCCTCGTGAGCGCCGTCGAATACGGGCGTTGCGATCTTGATACCAAGACGCATAGCGGCGATTCCCAAGTGAACCTCAAGAACCTGACCGACGTTCATACGTGAAGGAACGCCCAAGGGGTTCAAGCAGATCTGAACGGGAGTACCGTCGGGAAGGAACGGCATATCCTCTTCGGGAAGAACACGGGAAATAACACCCTTGTTTCCGTGACGGCCTGCCATTTTATCGCCTGCGTGTACCTTACGCTTCTGAGCGAGGTAAACACGAACCATCTTATTAACTCCGGGAGAAAGTTCATCTTTGTTCTCACGGGTGAAAATTTTAACGTCAACAACAACGCCGCCTACGCCGTGAGGAGCACGGAGCGATGTATCACGAACTTCCTTTGCGTTGTTGGAGAAGATTGCGTGAAGAAGTCTTTCTTCAGCGGTAACGTCTGTTTCTCCCTTAGGAGTAACCTTACCTACAAGAATATCGCCTGAGCCGACCTCAGCACCGATACGGATAATACCGTCTTCGTCAAGGTTGCGGCGCATATCGTCGCCCACGTTGGGAATATCGAGAGTGATTTCTTCGGGACCGAGCTTGGTATCTCTTGCTTCGCACTCGTATTCCTCGATGTGAATTGTGGTGAACAGGTCGTCACGGGCAAGGCGCTCATTGATGAGCATAGCATCTTCGTAGTTATAACCGTTCCACGGTGTGAAAGCGATTATGATGTTTCTGCCGAGTGAAAGTTCACCGTCGGCGGTTGAAGGACCGTCGGCAAGAGTCGTCTTATATTCAACTCTCTGACCTTTCTTAACGATAGGTCTTTGGTTGATGCAGGTACCCTGGTTGGATCTGCGGAACTTAAGAAGCTCATAGGTAATTTCTTCGCCGTTGTCGTGAAGAACAACTACCTTTCTTGCGTCAACGTACTTAACAACGCCGGGACCCTTTGAAAGTACGGATACACCGGAGTCTCTTGCTGCCTTATATTCAATACCGGTACCAACGATAGGAGCCTCGGTACGAAGCAGCGGAACAGCCTGACGCTGCATGTTTGCACCCATCAATGCACGGGAAGCGTCATCGTTTTCAAGGAACGGAATAGTTGCGGTAGCAACCGACACAACCTGCTTGGGTGAAACGTCGATATAGTCAACGTCGTGAATGTTTACACGGATGAATTCATCTTTGCTGCGGGCAGAAACGATATCGTTTACGAAGTGACCTGACTCGTCAACGGGTTCGTTTGCCTGAGCGATAATGTAACGGTCTTCATCGTCTGCGGCAAGATAAACAACTTCTTTGGTAACAGTGCCGTTTACTTTGTCAACCTTACGGTAAGGCGATTCCATAAAGCCGTATTCGTTGATTCTTGCATAGGTGGCAAGTGAACCGATAAGACCGATGTTCTTACCTTCAGGCGTTTCGATGGGGCACATTCTTCCGTAATGGGAATGGTGTACGTCACGAACTTCGAATGAAGGACGGTCTCTGTTCAAACCGCCGGGACCCAATGCGGAAAGACGTCTTTTATGAGTAAGTTCAGCAAGCGGGTTGTTCTGGTCCATAAACTGTGAAAGCTGTGAAGAACCGAAGAATTCACGAACAACTGCACTTACGGGACGAATGTTTATAAGTGATGCGGGAGATACGTTTTCCAAGCTCTGTGAAGTCATTCTTTCACGGATAACTCTTTCCATTCTTGAAAGACCTACACGAAGCTGATTCTGAAGAAGTTCACCGCAGCAGCGAACACGACGGTTGCCTAAGTGGTCGATATCGTCAACTGTTCCGTGGCCCTCGCAAAGGGTAATAATATAGTTGATGCTTGCAACTATATCGGACATATAAAGATGTTCGGGTGAAAGATCTTCCATATCCGCAAGCAAGCGAGCCTTGATCTGTTCGTCGGAAGAGCATTCGTCAAGAACCTTCATAAGTGAATCGTAATGAACGTATTCCTTAATGCCCACTTCCTTGGGATCAAAGTTAAGATAAGGCTTAGGATCAATGAAGCCGTTTGACATAACTCTTACGGTCTTAACTTCATCTTCACCTGCGTCATTTTTAAGGGTAATTGTAAGGCGTACGGTCATAACACCGGCATTCTGTGCCTCGAATGCTTTTTCGGTGGTGATAAGGTCGCCCTGTTTAACTATGATTTCGCCGTCGGGAGAAACGATATCTTCTGCGGCAACACAGTTTTCGATTCTTGAAGCAAGAGCAAGTTTCTTGTTGAACTTATATCTTCCCACACGGGCAAGGTCGTAATGTCTTGCGTCAAAGAAGCTTGTATTAAGACGGTCACGCATAACCTTTTCTTCGGCATTTTCGCCGGGACGGATACGCTTGTACATTTCAATAAGACCGTCAAGTTCGGTGTTGATTCCGTTCTGATGATCGTGCTCAAGCGTTGCTTTAAGAACTTCACTTTCGCCTAAAAGCTCGATAATCTGTTCGTCTGTGCCGAAGCCGAGACCGCGAAGCAACGAAGTAATTGTTGCCTTTCTGCTTCTGTCGACTTTAACGGAGAATACGTTGTTAGCATCAATTTCGAATTCCATCCATGCGCCGCGGTTAGGAATAAGCGTTGCGGTGTACTGGAATTTTCCTGTCTGCTTGTCATCGCTGAAATAGCTTCCGGGTGAACGAACAAGCTGTGACGCAATAACACGTTCAGCACCGTTGATAATGAACGTTCCGGTAGGCGTCATAAGCGGGAAATCGCCCATGAATACGTCCTGTTCCTGAATTTCACGAACATTCTGTTCTTCATCCTTTATTGTGAGGCGAACTTTAACACGCATAGGTGCCGCATACGTTACGTCTCTGTCTTTACATTCTTCAATGGAATATTTGGGCGAATTTTCAATGTAGCAATCCAAAAATTCCAAGCTCATTGTCCCCGAGAAATCATCAATGGGCGAAAAATCTCTGACGATAGGTCCAAGATCCTCTTTAATGAACTTTTCGTATGAGTTCTTCTGGATCTCGATTAAGTCAGGCATTTCCAAAGCCGCATCAATGTGTGCGAAAGACAATCTGTCTTCTTTGGCGGTTTCAGCTGGGTTCAAAACCTTATGAAGCATACTTTCACTCTCCTAAGTAATTTATTGTTCCGAGGCAATCCGCACGAACTGCAAAAACGCCCAAAACAGGCGCAATTACCCTTACCCACAGTTCTATGTGCGTAATTTACCCCATAATATGTTATGATACATTAGTCAAGTATACTTGAAAAGTAAATTCTTGTCAACAACTTTTGTAAATTTCTCAAATATTTTTTTAATATATGCGCACATATACATTATATAGTAGTTACTTTTTTCTTTCTACGCTATTTTTTATTTTTTCTTCGCCCTTTTTCGAAAAAATGCGGCAACGCACGCCCGTTCACAGCCGAAAAAAAATTTATAAATGTTTGCCGTTTGTCTATTTTTTCTTCATTATTACGATTTGCGCCGTATTCTTTGCTTTTTGCATATTGACACCGAATTTTTGCGGTAATATAATTATAGGTGTATAGATAGGTACACACAAAACAAGGAAAACTGACTAAAAAAGTTGTTTTTCAAAGTATTTGCCGAATCAAGGCAAGTTTATATACCAACAAACAGAAAGGTCTGCAAATGAAAATTTCCAAAAGAGCGTTAACCGCAATTATTTTTTTAACCGTAATTGTTTTATCCGTTTTAATATGTACATTAAAAATGCCCGGCAGAAAGCAAGCAGAGAATGAAATAAATTCAGCAACTTCCGTTCCTACCGAAGCACCGTTCACCGCCGAGCCAACACTTACCGCCGAGCCGGCGCTCACCCCCGAAGTCACATTTACCGCTGAACCTACGGCTACTCCAAGTCCCACAAACACGCCCACAATAAAAAAGGCTTTGGAAAACGGACAGAAAATAACGGTAAATCCGGATTGGGAATTTGCTTCATTTTCCGAAATAAAATCCGGCTATGCGGTGTTATATAAAGCAACGGGCAACCGTAAGGATATAATAATAGGTGTAAACGCGGGACACGGAACAAAGGGCGGAACGTCGGTAAAAACCTACTGTCACCCTGATAAAACGGCAAAGACCACAAGCGGTTCCACCGCCGCAGGAAGCATTAAGGCGATAGCGGTTTCCGGCGGAATGGAATTTCCCGACGGAACCTCTGAGGGTACAGTTACTCTTGCGGAAGCAAAAATTCTGTGCAATTTACTGCTTGACGAGGGGTATGACGTTCTTCTTTTAAGAAGCGAAGCCGACGTTCAGTTAGACAACATTGCACGAACTGTTATCAGCAATAACATAGCCGACTGCCATATTTCTCTGCATTGGGACGGTGACGGCTTAAATTACGACAAAGGTTGCTTTTACTGTTCTGTTCCCGACGGAATAAAAAATATGTACCCCGTGTCAAAAACTTGGCAAAAGAGCAACGCATTAGGTGATTGCCTGATAAACGGCTTAAAAAATCAAGGCAACAAAATATTCAAAAGCGGAAAAGCAGACCAGGATTTAACGCAAACCTCGTTCAGTACCGTTCCGTCTGTAAATATCGAACTTGGGAATCAGTCATCACCGCACGACGATGTCACGCTTTTGAAGCTTGCAAAAGGCTTAACAGACGGAATAAACGAATATTTCGGAAAAAGATAATTTTTTCACTTTTTCACAACATCAGCGCAAAAAAATACCCGACAAAAAGGAAGTTACTTTCCGTTTGTCGGGTATTCGTTTTTTTACATTAGTATTTGTAAAAACGGATTTTATTCGTTTTCTCTGAATTCCTTGATTGCTCTTGCGACTGCATTAAGGTATGTGCAATTCATAAGTATTTTGCCGTTTTCGTCATAAATCGGTTCGCCCTCGGAATCCACCGCCATTGTAGGACAGCACCAACCGCCCTCGTCGTGTTCGTTCCACGCATAGGTCAGCACCGCCTTGGGTCTGTTCTTTTCGGGTTCGTTCTTTATTTTATCAAGAACCGCTTTAACGTGAAGATAAAGTTCCTCGCCGGTGGGCGGATATGCAAACTTGTCACCGTATCCCGCACCGCACCAGGTTACGAAATTTTCTATTCTGGGGCGCTGGTCACGTCCGCAGGAAATAAGCGGTATTACGTCAATATTGTCCGAATTGGCATATTTAAGGTCGTTCTTTTCAAGAAGTCTTGCGGTCATATCGGTGTACGGTTCGCCGTGCTTGATTGTGTCGCAACTGTACGCACTTACGGCATCGCATCCGCGCTGAATAAGCGTATTCATTACAAACGGGTCTACGCCGAGAGACATACCGACAATATATATTTCTTCTTTTATGCCCGCCTGCTTTGCACGTTCGATAACCTTTTCAACGTAGCCGTCTTTCACACGGAACGAATCGTACAAGAACATTACCGGACGGTTATCAAAGCGCAGATAGTAATCCTGCTTCATATCGTTCACAAGCGTATCTATTGTTTCGTCATCAAGTGCGTTTACGTTGATGATTGCGCTCATTTTTATCTGATTTCCGTACTTGGACGCAGCGTGATGCTTTCTTGCATAACTCATTCTGTCGTTATCTCTGTACCAGCAATATGCAAAATAATCTATTCCCGCTTTAATGGCAAGTTCGGCTTCCTTATCAAACTGTTCCTGCGTTGCTTCGGGGAAACGAATTTGATTTTTGCCGACATACTCTGCAAAGAACGGAGCCATAAAATGATAGTGTGCAGGGGAAAGCGTGGTCGTTACCTGATTGCAAACGCTCTTTGTGCCATCGTCCGTAGTGCCGAAATACGCATCCCAACGAACCGCACCGAACTTAAGTTTTTCCTGGAACGATATTTTGCTCTTTGTGTTTTTCATGGTGGTTTTAATGGGTTCGGCAGTATGCGATTCAAATTCCGCAACGGTCACATCGTTAAGTTTTGAAACGTCGTTTTGAATGAAATACGCAATTATATCTACTATGTGTATGCCCTCCGGAACGTTCGTGTAGCAGGAAATTTCCGTAAATTCGTTGCCTACGTCCACGGCTGTTCCACGGTCGTAAACCGTGTAGGTAAGTCCCAAATATTCCATTGTAATTTTATGGTAAACCGCTATCTTATCTTCGCCGCCGTTAAATTTCAGTTTGATTTTCGTTTCAAATGCCTGAAATTCGCCTAAATCTTCAAGAATATGTACCGCAAACGAAGAATACTTTTCTTTTCTTCCCGAAACGGTATAGCCGTCCCCGCACTTGGTCAGTACGGCGTCGCCCTCGCCGAAAATAAATTGCTTTTTTTCGTCAAACTGTTTTATATAATCCATAGAAATTCAACCTCCGTTGACTTGTTTTTACCAATTTTAACATATTACTGAGCAAAAATCAATATATAAGTTGATAAATTCCCGTGAAAATGCTACAATATACTCGGTGATAATATGATAGAAATACTTAACAAGCGCATAGAGGTTTCTGCAGATGAATTATCTGTAAAAAAATCTCTTGCAAAAGCGCTGAAAATCAGTGAAAACGATGTGCTTTCGTATAAGTTTATAAAGAAGTCCGTTGACGCACGCAAGAAAAACGATGTGTTTTATATGGCAAACATAGGTGTTACGGTAAACGGTGACGAACAGAAAATTCTGAAAAGAGCAGGCAACCGTGATGCAAGAATTTATGTTAAAAAGGAAGTTCCGAAAATACCGAAGGTCACCTCGCATCCCGAAAATCCGCCGGTGGTTTTAGGGGCAGGTCCGGCAGGACTTTTTGCCGCACTGACACTTGCAGAAGCGGGACTTAACCCGGTATTATTCGAGCGGGGCGACAGCGCCGATGCAAGAAAAGAAAAAATCGAAAAGTTCGTTAAGACCGGTGTGCTTGACGAAAAAACAAATGTTCAGTTCGGTGAGGGCGGGGCAGGAACTTTTTCCGACGGCAAGCTTACCACCAACATAAAGGATATTCGGTGTCAGTCCGTTTTGGAAACGTTTTATTCCTGCGGTGCGCCGGAAGAAATTCTCTATCTTTCAAAGCCGCACCTGGGCACTGACAACTTACAGAAAATAGTTAAAAATATTCGTGAAAAAATAATTCGGTTGGGCGGTCAAGTGCATTTTCTTTCGCAGATAACCGATATAGAAACGGAAAACGGCGCGCTTAAAAGCGTGACCGTAAACGGCGAAAAAGTTTTCAAAACAAATCATCTTGTGCTTGCTTCGGGGCACAGTGCAAGGGATGTGTTTGAAATGCTGAAAAAACATAACGTGAACATGGAACAAAAGCCCTTTTCGGTGGGCGTGAGAATAGAGCATAAGCAAGAGGATATAAGCAAAAGTCAGTACGGCGATTTTTATAAATTTCTGCCGCCTGCGGACTATAAGCTTTCCTGCCATCTTGAAAACGGCAGGGGCGTTTACACCTTTTGTATGTGTCCCGGTGGTTCGGTGGTTGCCGCCGCAAGCGAAAAAGGCAAACTTGTGGTAAACGGAATGAGCAATTTTGCCCGTGACGGTGAAAATGCCAATTCGGCGGTACTTTGCGACGTAACACCTGCGGATTTCGGCTCCGACGACGTGCTTGCCGGAATAGATTTTCAGCAAAAATACGAGGAAAAAGCCTTTGAAGTGGGCGGAAGGAATTATAAAGCGCCCGCTCAACTTGCAGGCGATTTTATAAACGGCAAAAAATCGGAAAAGCAAGGAAGAATAACTCCGTCATATCCGTTAGGCGTAACATGGTGCAATCTTAAAGACGTGTTGCCCGATTTTGCGTATAGTTCAATAAAGGAAGCACTTCCGCTTTTTGACCGAAAACTTCACGGTTTTTCAGAGCCTGAAGCGGTTTTAACGGGAATAGAAACCCGTTCATCTTCCCCCGTTCGAGTGCTTCGTGATGAAAAATGTCAGTCCTCCGTTGCGGGAATTTACCCCTGCGGTGAGGGTGCGGGATATGCGGGCGGTATAATGTCTGCCGCTGTTGACGGCATCCGTGTTGCGGAAAAAATAATCGAAGAATTCATCTGATAATCGAAGAATATATCTGAAAGCATCCGAAATTTCAAAAAAAGCAAAAAGCACTTTTTAATTCGTAAAAGAAGAAAAAAGTGCTTTATTTTTGTTTATCAGCGATTCACTATTATGTTATATACTTCATCGGGAGTTTGCGCAAAGATTTTTCCGCCGTTTTTTATCAAAAATTCCTTATCACGGAATCCCCACAGTACGGAAATACATTCAAGCCCGGAATTTTCCGCCGTTTTAATATCAATGTCCGAGTCGCCTATGTAAATTGCTTCTTCTCTCGACACGTTAAGTTCTTTCATAACGGAAATTACCGAATCGGGCGCAGGTTTTTTTCTCACAAGACTGCTTTCGCCCACCGCCGCAAGAAACTTTTCGCCGAAATATTCTTTTGCAAGCGACTTTACCGCACCGTCGAATTTATTTGATACAATGGCGCATTTCACATTCAAACTTATCAACTTTTCCACAAGTTCCGTCACACCGTCGTACGGTCTTGTTTTATCCTTGCTGTGAAGCGAATAATATTCCTTAAAACAGGCAAGCACCTGCGGTAAAAGTGTTTTGTTGTTTTCGCCTATGGCACGCTCCACAAGCTTTTCCACCCCGTTGCCCACGAACATACGTGTTTGCTCAAGAGTTATCAGCGGCAGTCCGAATTTTTCAAGTGCATAATTTACCGCATCATGTAAATCTTCAAGAGTGTTAAGCAACGTTCCGTCCAAGTCAAAAATAACTGCTTTATACTTCATTTTTTCTCCTTTTGCATCTGCGCAACATTTTCAAAAGTTATGCTATCCAACTTTTTCTGTTCGGTGCAAGTTCAATGTTGGTCTTTCCGTAAAGTGCAAACTGTAATTTCTGCGCCGCAACGGGGAAATCCACTTTCCAGTACCATATTTTGTCCACGGTATAACTGTCGGAACATTCCGAGTCAGGAAGCGAAATCTGTTTTATGTCGTAATTCATCCAACCGTTTACAAGTGCGTCGGTGGCAAGTCCCACTATTTGGCTTGAAGTGTAACCCGTACGGATATACGGTGCCACCGCATTTATCAGCGAAAGCATTTTTGCTTTACTGTACGTTTTGATTTGCGAAAGAATTTGCTTGATAACCTTTTGCTGACGGTCTACTCTTGCTTCGTCACCGCCGGTTTCGTGGCGTATGCGCATATAAATAAGTGCTTCCGCACCGTTAAGTTTCTGCTTGCCTGCACTCATGGGAGTCCATTTTTCGTTCATATATTTGGCTTCCGTTTTGGTAACGTCAACCTCAACGCCGCCCAAAGCGTCAATTATTTTCGGCAGCGAATAGAAATTTACTACCGCATAATTGTCTATTCTGACCTTGTAATACTTTTCAAGAATTTCAATTTGGTATGTAGGCCCGCCGTGACTGCACGCATGGTGAAGTTTTTCAAACTGACCTTTTCCGTATGGAATATACGAATACTGATCTCTCAGTATTGAAGCAAGGGTTATTTGATGAGTATTATGATTTATTGAAAAAATAACCATCGCATCCGCACGGGAATTCTGGCTCATATCCGCCGTTTCAAGGTCCATACCGATAAGCAGAATATTTGTTACGTCATCGTCCTTTACCGGAGCGCCGTTGCTCATCCAATTTTGAATTTTCGCTTTAAGATTTCCGTTTTCGTCGGGATGAATTCCTTTTTCTTCGTAAAGAATTTCGTTTTTTTCCGTTTCAATTTCCTGAATTACCGCCGAGGAATTTATGTCTTCGCCCTCCTGCGACGAATACTTTTCTCCGGTCATTCTGCTTGTGTACCACAGAAAAAGTCCGTATGCTCCGCCCACTATGACGATTACGATTGCAAGCGCCGTGGCAATTATCTGAAGTATGTAAGTCAAAAAATCGTCTGTACGAAACAGCATTTTGTTCTCTCCTAAAAAGTATTCGCAGATATTTTATCATTAAAACAAGAGTGACGCAACAGAACATTCTGTCGAATAATACAAAGCGGAGCAAACGAGTTTGCTCCGCATAACATTCCGAATCCAAGCAAAATTATGATAACCAGCTTTTTCTGTTGCTGGGAAGTTCAATGTTCGATTTGCCGTAAAGTGCGTTCTGCAAAGCCTGCGCCGCAATCGGGAAATCTACTTTCCAATACCACAGTTTGTCTTCCGAATTGGTAAAGCCTTTTGCGCTCGTTCCGTCAACGGGAAGCGTTATCTGCTTTATTTCATAATTGAGCCAGCCGTCGGAAAGCGCCGTTGTGGCATACGAAAGTATTTCCGTAGAATTAAGTCCCGTGCGAACGTAGGGAATCATTGCATTTACAACGTTCACAAGTTCCTTAATTGAGCATTGCTTTGCCTTATCGATAAGTTTCATAATAACTTTTCTTTGTCTGCCGGTACGTGCAACGTCGCCGCCGGTGTTTCCCTTACGGATACGCATATAGGTAAGTGCGTGAGCACCGTTTACGTGCACCGAGCAAGCACCCGAAGGAATACTCCAATTACATGTTCCGCGCAGATATGACGATTCGTTGGCTTCAATGTCAATGGTAACTCCGCCTAATGCGTCGATAACGTGAGCAACGGAAGCAAAGTTTACGATAACGTAGTTATCAATGGTGACTTTATAATATCTTTCAACCATTTGAATAAGGGTTGCCGGTCCCCAGTTAAGGGAATGATGAAGTTTTTGGAACGAACCCTTGCCGTCAGCCACAATGTAGGCATATTGGTCACGCATAAGAGAAGCAAGAGTAATGGTCTTAGTTCTGTGATTGAGTGAAAGAATCATCATTGCGTCGGCACGGCCCTTTGTGGAAAGGTTTTCCTTGTAGTCATCGTCCATACCGATAAGCAAAATGTTTGTTACATTTTTATCGTGAACCGCTTCGCCGGTGTTCAGCCAACTTTTTATATTGGCTTTTAGGCTTGAAAGTTCTGCCGGATGAATAGTTTCGCCCTGCATACCCTCGTCGGGAGTATCGTTTCCGACCTTTTCAAGTTCGTCCAATTCTTCGCCCTGACCGCCTTCGCCCTCTACGATAGAGGAATTGTCAAGACTTGCGCCGCCGTCGGAAACGTAGCGTTCGCCCTGAAACTGCGAAAAGAATGCGGTCCAACCGATAAGCAATCCGCCGGTTATAACGATGGCAATGGCAAGTGCAACGGCGATGATTCTCAGCCACCAACTGACATTGTCCCTTGTATCAAATATCATATAAATTTCTCCTAAAAAGAAAGTTTTTTTCTGCACAAATCTGCATTTTTAGATATTATACACCTTTTTTGCGTTTCTGTACACACATTTTGTTAAAAAAGTATTACTTTTTGAATTTTCTTTTGTTGACTTGAATGTTCTTTTGTGCTAATATCAAATTGAAAATGTTAGCGCAGCAACATAAATTCAAACACGTCAGATTTATGTTGTTACGCACGGGAAAGGCATATTTATGGAAAAAGCAACCGTATCAATCCTGCTTGCAACGTATAACAGTGAAAAATATATTGTTCAGCAGTTGGAAAGTCTGATAAACCAAACCTACAAGGATATAATAATAACGGTATGTGACGACGGCTCAACGGACGGCACCGTGGAAACCGTTAAGAAGTTCGCCGAAAAGGATAGCCGTATTCGCTTGCTTGATACCGAAAAGAAATTCGGCAATGCGCAGGGCAATTTTATGTTTTTGCTGAAAAATTCCGAAAATACACCGTATTATATGTTCTGCGACCACGACGACAAGTGGCTCGAAAACAAGGTGGAAATCACTCTTGATAAAATGCTGCAAATCGAAGAAAAAAATGTTCCGTGCATTGTTCACACAGACCTTTTCGTTACAGACGGCGCACTTAATATTATTTCCGATTCTATGTTCAGAATGCAAAAACTTTCAAAAGAAAATTCTTTTGCAAAAGAACTTATACAAAACAATATTACCGGCTGTACGATGATGATAAATAATGCACTGAAAACTCTTGCACTGAAAAAATCGGACACGGAAAATATAATAATGCACGATTGGTTTTTGGGGCTTATCGGCTGCGGAATGGGAAAGGTTGCATTTTTAGATGTTTCAACCATATATTACCGCCAGCACGGAGATAATCAGGTGGGCGCCAAGGACGCCGGCTCGGCACAGTACATAATGGAAAAGGCAAAAGATAAATCGGGCAATAGAAATTCGCTTAAAAAAACAATGAAGCAGGCAAAAATGTTCGCCGAACTTTACAAAACCGAATTAAAAGATAATTACGAAATCGCCTTTGCCTACGGAGAAATGCTTAATAAAAATAAGATTTCACGTTTACTTACCTGCGCAAAGTACGGATTTTGGAAAAACACGTTTTTAAGAAAAATAGGTCAACTGCTTTATATTTGAAAAAAGAACCTCTTGCAGGTTCTTTCTTTTTTTGAAAATTTTACTGATTATTAAAATAAATGAATGAAGGAAAAATAAAAGTAACATAATATGAAAGGAGCGAAAAATGAACCGTGAAATTGTTCTGAAAATAAGCGAGAAAAATTTTCAGTTGTTAAAAAAAGCGTCAAAGCACGGCAGTTTCGACAGAACGGTAAACAAAGCGCTTAAACAATTCTTTGACAAAAATCATAAAATGAAAGTAAGAACTGCGTTAAAATCCGGATATAAAAAATTCGGAAAGCTGAATTTGCGTCTGTGCAAAGTGCTTGAAGAAGATAAGGATTTTTAAGCGGTTCTCAAAATATTCAGGAGGGAACCGAATTGATAAAAAGGGGCGAAATATACTATGCCGACCTTTCGCCCGTGGTCGGCAGCGAACAGGGTGGAGTAAGACCTGTGCTGATTTTGCAAAATGATATCGGAAATAAGTACAGTCCTACCATAATCGTTGCCGCAATAACCTCCCGTACCGGGAAAGCAAAGCTGCCGACTCATATTGCTCTTGACGGAGAAAGGCACGGCCTGCCGAAAGACTCGGTGGTGCTTCTTGAGCAAATACGCACTATTGATAAAAAAAGATTAAAGGAAAAACTTGCAAGCCTTAATGTTCTTGCAATGAACAAAGTGGAAGAAGGTCTTCGGGTAAGCCTCGGCTTTACCGAACTGTAATGTAGTTACCTTGTGTTTGGGTCCTACTTTCTTTTGTAAAAGAAAGTAGGCAAAGAAAACTTCCGCTACTTTTCTTTGAAAAGAAAAGTAGCCAAAAGAAACTTTAATTTCGCTTTGCGGTACCGTACTTTTCTTTCGGGAAAGAAAAGTAGGCAAAAGAAAGCTGATTCCGCTTTGCGGTAATAAAACAATCTTTTTTGTATAAATAAGGCTCCCTTGTGTAAAGGGAGCTGTCACGAAGTGACTGAGGGATTGTCTTGTAGGTAATACTAAAACAACTGCTTTTTGTTTATACTTTATATACAATCCCTCCGTTTCGCTGCGCTCAACACCTCCCTTTACACAAGGGAGGCTTTTTTGTAAAATGAATTATTGATGTAAATGAAAGCAACAAGAAAAGGACGGTTTTACCGTCCTTTCTGTATACAGTTTGTTCTGTTGCCACGAAGTGAGATAAAAGTTCTTTTGCTTACTTTTCTTACAAGAAAAGTAAGTTGCCACAAAGTGAGATAAAAGTTCTTTTCGCTTCTTTTTCTTACAAGAAAAGGAAGGAGAAAAAAACTCAAATAATAGCGTTCTTGCCCACAACAACGGGATAATTGCTTTGTCCCATAAGCACCTTGTTCTTGCGAATAATAGCGGACTTATCCACAATAGCGCAGTTAAGCTGAGCGCCCGCCTGCACCATGGAGTTCTGCATAATAATACTGTTCTTGATCACTGCACCCTCCTCCACCTGAACGCCACGGAAAATAATACAGTTTTCAACAGTGCCTTCGATTATGCAGCCGTCGGCGACCATCGAATTCTTAATATTTGCATTTTCGCCGTAAATAGTGGGAACCTCATCCTTTACCTTTGTGTAAATCGGTTCGCCCAAGTCAAAAAGTTCAGCGTTTATTTTCGGTGAAAGCAAATCCATATTGCATTTGAAATATGATGGCAGATTATATATTCTGCCTGCATATCCCTTAAATTCATAGCCGTAAATATTGATGTTGTCAAGCTGATGAAGCATAACGTCCTTAACAAAATCGTGATATCCTCTTGAAAGGCAACGGTTGATGTGATATTCAAGGAATTCACGTTCCATCAAGTAAATTTCCATTGAAATCTGTGACGAAAACGGCTTTGCGGGATTGACTTCCATATCAACGATTTTCCCGTACTGGTCGGTTTTTATTCCCGTATGATGAGTAAGTGACGAACAGTCGGTCATAGTGTTATACATAACGGTTATGTCCGCACCGGTTTCCTTGTGCTGTGCAAACATTTCGTCAAAATCAATGTTCATCAAAATATTGCTTCCGGCTATCAAAACGTAACGTCTGTTTGAAGCATTGATGTAATCGAGAATTCCGTTAAGAACGTCCAAATCGCCCATATCGTCATCGCTTTTGCCCATATCCGGCGGAAGCACAACAAGTCCGTGACGTTTGCGGTTAAGATCCCACGCCGCACCCGAACCGAGGTGGTCCATAAGCGAACGGTAGTGTGTCTGTGTGGGAATACCTACACGGTCAATTCCCGAATTAACCATATTAGAAAGCATAAAGTCAACAAGGCGATATCTTGATGCAACCGGAATAGCACCGGTGGGTCGGTTTTTGGTAATTTCGTTAAGTTCAAGACCGCTGTTGCCTGCCATTATAATGCCTAAAGTATCGCTTAACATCAGTTTTCGCCCCCTAATATATCCTGTTCTATCATCATTTCCCTGCCCACCTGAACGTTTGCGCCGATAGTAACCTTATCGCCTATAAGAGTAATTCCGTGTGAGCACATCTTGCTTTTAACGTAAGGAATATTAGGTGTTTCCGTACCGATTACGGCATTTTCGCCTATTACGCAATTATTGGAAACGATAGCATGGTCGATTTTTGCACCTTTTTTGATAACGGCGTACGGGAATACAATGGAATCCTTTACCGTTGCGCCCTCTTCAACTACCGCACCTGTGAACAAAACGGAATGTTCTACTGTGCCGTAAACCTTTGCGCCCTCGGAAATACAGCAGTTTTTGATTTTTGCATTAGGCGCAATGTAGTGTCCCGGTCTGCCCTCGCTTCGTGAATATATTCTCCACGAATTATCATAAAGGTTAAGAAGCGGAGTTTTACCCAGCATATCCATATTGGCTTCCCAAAGGGAATATACGGTTCCTACGTCTTTCCAATAACCCTCGAAGTCGTATGCGTACATTTTAAGTCCGTCGTTGAGCATTGCCGGAATAACGTCTTTTCCGAAGTCCTTGCTTGATTCCGGATCGGCTTCGTCGGCAATAAGGTACTTTTTAAGCACCTTCCACGAGAAAATATACACGCCCATACTTGCAAGAGTGCTTTTCGGATTTTGCGGTTTTTCGGCAAAATCGTAAATTTTGCCCGTTTCGTCAGCGCTCATTATGCCGTATCTGCTTGCGTCTTCGATAGGTACGTTGAACACCGCAATGGTAGTATCCGCCTTGTTGCGCTTGTGTGCATTGAGCATACTGCGGTAATCCATTTTGTATATGTGGTCGCCCGAAAGTACAAGCACATATTCGGGGTCAAACTGTTCGATAAACGGAATATTTTGATATATTGCGTTTGCCGTACCCTTATACCATTCGCCCGTCTTGCCCTTAACGTACGGCGGAAGCACGAACGCACCGCCGTGAAGTCTGTCCATATCCCACGGTTGACCGCTTCCGATATAAGTATTAAGCTCAAGAGGTCTGTACTGAGTAAGTACGCCTACGGTGTAAATACCCGAATTTGCGCAGTTGCTCAAAGGAAAGTCAATTATTTTATACTTTCCGCCGAACGGTACGGCAGGTTTTGCTATTTCTTTTGTAAGTGCGCCTAATCTGCTTCCCTGACCGCCTGCAAGAAGCATGGCAACGCATTCTGTGCTATGCATTAGTATCCTCCGATTTTTCTTTAATATAGAACAGTACCGACATGGCAGGCAATGTAAGACGAATTCTGTTATTCATTCCCTCAAAGTTGTCGTCGGTCTGAACGGTTTCAAGCACCTTGGTGGCTTCCTCACCGCCGAATTCACGTTTGTCACTGTTAAGAAGCAATTTGTAATTGCCTTTTTCGGGTGCTTCTACCCAGTAATCGAAGCGTTCAACGGGAGTCATATTGCACACCGCAATAACGGTTTCGCTATCCGCAAAGCGAGCCATCGAATATACGCTTGTATCTTTGTCATCGGCGTTAAGCCAACTGAAGCCGTCCCACGAATCGTCCTTTTCCCAGAACGCAGGGTGGTCGTTGTATATTCCGATTATTGTCTTATAGAAATTGTAAAGTCCACGGTGAGTTTCATACTGAAGCAGCTTCCACTCTATCTGCTCGTAGTAGCGCCATTCCATAAACTGTCCGATTTCATTGCCCATAAACAAGAGTTTTTTGCCCGGATGTGTGAACATATATCCGATATATGCTTTTTCGGAAGCGAATTTCTGATAGTATTCGCCGAACATCTTGTCAAGCAAACTCTTTTTGCCGTGAACACATTCGTCGTGTGAAAGTGGCAGAATATACTGCTCGTTAAAGCCGTACATCATTGAGAACGTAAACTTATCGTGAATTGCACTTCTGTAAACGGGGTCTGTTTCCATATACTTGAGTGTATCGTTCATCCAACCCATATTCCACTTGTAGGTGAAGCCCATTCCGCCCTCTGTGGTAGGCTTTGTTATTCCCGGGAAATTGCCCGATTCTTCGGCAATCATAAGAACGCCCGGATATCTTTCGGCAATAACGCCGTTAAGAGATTTAACGAATTCCACCGCCGCAAGGTCTTGGTTTCCGCCGAACTCGTTGGGAGTCCATTCGCCGTCATTCTTGCAGTAGTCAAGGTAAAGCATACTGCTCACCGCATCGACACGAAGTCCGTCAATGTGGAATTCCTTAAGCCAGTACACCGCATTGGAAATCAAAAATTCACGCACAAACGGTGAAGCATAATCAAATTTATAGGTTCCCCATTCGCTTATGCCGTTGTTGCCCTCAAATACGGGAGTTCCGTCAAAGTTAGCAAGTCCGTGTTCGTCCTTGGGGAAATGTCCCGGCACCCAATCAAGAATTACACCTATTCCGTTACGGTGCATAGTGTCAACAAAATACTTAAAGTCTTCAGGCGTGCCGTAACGTGACGTGGGCGCATAATAACCCGTTATCTGATACCCCCACGAGCCGTCGTAAGGATGTTCCGCAATGGGCATAAGTTCAACGTGAGTGTATCTGTTTTCACGCAGGAACTTTACAAGTGCGTCCGCTACCTTGCGGTAGGAAAGCATATAATTGTTGTCGCCCCGCATCCACGAACCCATATGCATTTCATAAATTACCATAGGTGCATTCGTTTCCTGCTTATGGCTGTGCTTTATTCGCCACTGCAAATCGTGCCAGCGGTAAGTGTCAGCATACGTCTTCGAAGCGGTAAGCGGTCTTAACTCGGCATACTTTGCAAAGGGGTCCGCCTTGTAAAGCACCTTTCCGTCATTTGTCAAAATACAGTATTTATAAAGGCATCCGGTGGGAACGTCCGCAATGTATGCTTCCCAAATATTCGTGTCGGGTATTCTCGTCATCGGGGCGGCGTCAGTCTGCCACGAATTGAAATCACCCACTACGCTCACGCATTTTGCATTAGGCGCCCAAACGGCAAAATAATATCCGTCAAGAAGTCCCGTGCTGTTATATACCGGTCTTGCGCCAAAAACTTCATCAAGATTTTGATGAGTTCCTTCGCACACCAGGTATATGTCGAAATCACTTATCATTCTGCTCTTAGTAAAATTTTCTTTTCCCATAGTTGCCTCCTGTATATTAAAATATCTGTAAAATTTTCCTACTTATATTCTAACAAACAGCCACCGTAATGTCAATATTAACACAATACTTTATTTTGATTTTATTCATTATTTTTACACATTTTTCCGTATATTCTCAATTAAAAAAGCCAAAATAATTGCGGAGGTGTTAATAAATGAATCTTGGATCAATAAAAGACAAAACGGAAAATCATAAAAAGCAGGCAAGAAAAAAAATTGCTTCCTGCATTGCGGTAGGTTGCGTTGCGATAGTTGCGGTAGGAACGGCAGTAAAAATTTCCTCACCTAAAACGGCGCCCACCGGTTCTTCCCTTGTGGTCAGCGCCACGGCTGCGCCCGACGAAAAGAAGCAAAACGTATACTCAGTATTAGCCACACCTGCGCCCGACGAAAGTGCGGAGGTGGCAACCGAAGCGCAGGTATCAAAAATGATGCTTCCCGTAAGCAAGTGTAACGTGCTTAAAGGATATGCTTCGGATATGCTTCTTTATTCGGACACATTGAAGCATTGGTGCACCCACACGGGACTTGACCTTAAAGCCGACGAGGGTGCCGAAGTAATGTGTGCTTTGGACGGAACAGTTGCAAAGGTGGAAGAAGATGCGCTTATGGGAAATTGCGTAACCATTCAGCACGAAAACGGCTACGAAACGTATTATGCTTCTCTCGACACGTTAAACGATAAAATAGTTGAGGGCGCTAAAGTGCTTAAAGGACAAAGCTTAGGCACCGTGGGAACAAGCGCCGCAAGCGAATTCGAAGACGGAACACATCTGCACTTTGAAGTGTTCGCCAACGGAAAATCAGTTGACCCGCAGGACTATTTAAGCGATTTGACGAAGTAAAAACTGTAATTCTGACAAATACAAAAATAATCGGGACTGTTATACCGTCCCGATTATTTGTTTTGCTACAACAATTGCATATTTGCTCACTAATTTAATCAAGTGCTTTTCGTCACATACTGAATATATTTTTCCGCTGATATATAATAATTTACAGAAAGGTTGGTTATTATGAACAAAGATGCAAGTTTTAAGAACAGGGACAGATTGATACAGTTAGGCATTGCAATTTCAACTCTTCGTAAAATGCGTGGATTATCTCAGGAAAAACTTGCAGAGGAAGCAGGTATCAGCCGTTCTCTTGTCAGTTCAATAGAAGCACCGGGCATAGCAAAAAGTTTTTCGATAGATGTGCTTTTCAGTATTTCGGATGTTTTGGAGGTTGACGCCGCCGATTTGATAAGTGCATCGGTCTTTCCCGACAAAATAATAAAAGATATAAAATAAGCAAAAACCCTTGCAAAACATAAGTTTTGCAAGGGTTTTTTTATGTCTGTTTGAACTGTTTCCGCAAAGTGAGATCAGCTTTCTTTTGCCTACTTTTCTTTCCCGAAAGAAAAGTACGGTGCCGCAAAGCGAAATAGAAGTTCTTTTTGCTTCTTTTTCTTTCAAGAAAAAGAAGATAAGTTTCTTTTACCTACTTTTCTTTTCAAAGAAAAGCAGCGGAAGTTTTCTTTGCCTACTTTCTTTTTCAAAAGAAAGTAGGGGTAATCAAAGTAGGAAGCATTTACTTATTCTTTACAACGAACAGAACCATATCCCGGTCTGCTTTCTTTTCGGGAACGGTGTACTTGCCGTCAACGGGAACGATTTTTTCATCAATGAGTTCATATTTTCCGGTAACGGGGTCGAACCATTTTGCGCAGTAGGTTGCATTTTCGTCCATATTAACGAGCTTTGACTCGGTTTTTGCGGTTTTGTTGTAAAAATAAACAACATAGGTGTCGTCGTCAATGTGAGCCGCAACGTGGAAAACGTCGTCCTCATCGCAATAGAACGCATTTGCTTCGTCAAAATCGGGAACGAGTTTGTACCACTCGAAGCCGTTGAAGAAGTCGTAAAGATACGTCATTTGGTCGCCGGTAGGCAGGAAAATTGCCTTGCCCCACGGAATTTGTTTTTCTTCGGGAGTAACGGTATCAACGCCGTCAGTGTTGGAAACGTCAAAACTGTATCTGCTCTTGTAGCACCACATATCCGCCGCACCGTAGCCGTAACCCGACATTCCGCAAAGGTAGGAAATCCAACCGTTGGCACGTGCGCCGAATACCTTCGTGTAAAGGTGATCGTAACGTGTTTCGTAGTTGATCGTTACCTTGCCGTCGCCGTTGTACCAATAATCCTTTGGAATCATATAATTGTGTTGTTCGTGGATCTGCGGACGCCACTGAACGCCCCACCAGGTATGTTCTTTCATACCGTTAAATGCAGAGGGCTGACTTGTATAAACGTGTGCGCCCCACGCAAGGTCGCTCGCCTGCGAACCGCCTAATGCACCCGTAAGCATTGCATTTTCCTGATGTGCGGTAAGGGGATGCTTGTATGGGTCAAACTGATACAGATAGCGTGCAAGATCCTTATATGGGTTGTTATCTCTCGTAATTCCGTTTTTGCCGAACCAATCGTGGTCAACTTCTTGACCGAGAGTCCACAAAACGGGATAGGAAGCGTAACGTGCTACCCAAAATCTGCCCAAAGCACGGAGAAAATCTTTATCGAAAAATCTTTCCTTGACCTCACCGGGGAAAATAAACTGTGAGTTTGCGTGTAACATTCCTTTTGAAGCAAGATACTTGAAATATCTGTCAACACGCTTAAAATCAACTATATCCTCGTCGTCAATTCCGTCGAAAATGTCATATTTGTGACCGATCGGCTCCGACATATATACGTTAAATTTCTGTTCAAGGCGCTTGTCAACCATAAAGCGGAAGTGTGAATCCGTTTTAACGTCGGCGGCATTGGGGCCTGCCTCGTCAAGCTCTTCCGAAAGCATTGCCCAGTGGGTGTCGCCTAAATAGAAAAACGGTGTTCCATCGTCATACACGAAATAACGAACGTCGGGAATTGTTTTGATAAAGCCGTGCTTATACATTTCGTATTCGCCGGTGTATTCGGTACAAACGACTGTTCCTTCTATGCCGTCAAGACCTAAAAGCTCATTGTCGGTGCAGGAAACGGTAAAATTCCATTTGCCGAGTTCATTAGGCGCAAATCTGACCTTCCAATCACATCCGCCGTCCCAAAATGCAGGCATTACCATTTCTTTTCCGCTTTCGTGAACGAATTTTACGTCCGCTTCCGCATCCATAAAATCCTTTATCGCATTTTTTGCCGTGAACGGAATTTCAACTGAAATCCATTTTTCACAAGTAAATTCCATAATTTTTCTCCTTATTCCGAAAATGTCGGATTGTAAAAGTTTAGGCAGATTACTCTGCCCAAACTTAATATTTATTATTTTGCGTTCTTTGTTACAAGAAGCACCATATCCTGCTTAGCAGGCTTATTGGTGATCTGATATTCACCGTTTGCCGCCTTGATGTTTGTGTCAATCAAAGTGTATTCGCCTGTTACGGGGTTGAACCACTGTGCAGTGTAGGTTACTTTCTGATCAAGTCCGATAAATTTACCGCTTGCGTCCTCGGTCATATTGTAGAAGTAGCCAACATAAACGTCATTTCCGTCGTGTGCAACTGCGTAGTAGGTCTTTACGTTGTTTTCGTCCTTTTGATATGCGTTGCCCGTTGCGAAATCGGGAACAAGCTTCCACCAACCCACAGATTCAAGGAATCCGCGCATATAGGTAAGCTCATCGCCGGTAGTTCTCATAATGAGTTCGCCCCAAGTAACTTTCTTTGCATCGGGATTGATTACTTCATAACCGTCAGTGGATTCTTCATCACCTGCATAGGTTGACTTATAATACCACATATCCTGACCGCCGTAGCCGTAACCGAACATTCCGCAAAGATATGCGATCCAGCCGGTAGCACGGGCACCGAAGTTACCGGTATAAAGTTGTTCATAACGTGCTTCGTAAATAACTGCGGGTTTCTTGGAGTTATCCCAATAATCCTTAGGTGCAGTAAATGTGTTCTGTGAAGCAACGTCAGGTCTCCACTGAACGCCCCACCAAGTGTGAGCAGTAACATACATAAAGGATGAGGGCTTATTGATAGTTGCTTTTCCGCCCCAAGTTGCATCGGAAACGGGAACGTTACCTATTGCACCAACGTTGCAGGCATTTTCCTGGTGAGCGGTAAGCGGACTGTGATACGGGTCGGTTTCTTCAATGAATTTAGCCATTGTTTTGTAGGGGTTGTTTACGGGAGTGATATCGTTCTTTCCGAAATAGTCGTCGTCAACCTCTTGACCGAGTGTCCACATTACGGGATATGCCGCATAACGTGCTACCCAGAAACGTGTAATTGAGCGAAGGAATGCTTCGTCTTCAAAGAATTTCTTTGTAATTTCCGAGGGGAACAAAAGCTCTGCATTTGCATGAACAAGTCCTGCATCGGCAATATACTTGAAGTATTTGTCCTGAAGTTGGAATCCTGCCATATCCGACTTCTGAATTCCGTTTGTTGCGTCATAGGAATGGCCGATAGGTTCACTCTGATATACGGTGAAGTGCTGTGCAACACGGCGGTCAACGATATACTTGAAGTGTGAATCGGTTTCGATATTTTCTGCGTTTTTGCCGGGCTTATCGAATTCTTCGGTAAGCATTGTCCAGTGTGTATCGCCTAAGTAGAAGAACGGTGTTCCGTCTGCATACATAAAATATTTGCAATCTTCTTGGGTCTTTACAAAGCCGTGCTTGTAAATTTCAAGGTCGCCCTTGTATGCGTTGCAGGCAACCGTACCGGTTTTTCCTGCAAGACCTATTTCGTCACCGGTGGTCGTTGTGGTGAAATCCCAAATACCGCACTCGGTGGGTGCAAAACGAACTTTCCAGTCCTTATCGCCGTCCCAGAATGCGGGCATTTTAAGTTCTGTGCCGGTAGCACGGTTCTTAAAGGTTACGTCCATTTCGGCTTCGGTAATGTCTTTAACTGCTTTTTCTGCGGTAAACGGAATTTCAACCGCTACCCAAGTTTCGGTAACATAATCTGTCTTTTCGGTAATATCTGCCGGCGCTTCAGTAGGAGCAGCCGTTACTGTTGCTTCGTTATTTCCGCCGTTTTCTGTCGCTGTTTTTTCTCCGCACCCTGCAAGAGCGAAGCAAAGTGTAAGTAATGAACAAACTACTGCTATTATCTTTTTCATTTTGTTTCTCCTCCCTGTGCGTTGTCAGTCTTTTTCTTCTTATTCTTAGCCGCAAGGCATACTGCCGTGCCGCCACCTAAAACTACTACTGCCGCTGCGCCGATGATAACGTAAAGCATTGTGTTTCCGCTGACTGTTCCGTTTGTGCCGTTGCTTGCGGATACTGCATTCTCCATAGGATGCTGTTCTGTCTTGGTGAACGTTACGCCGTACTTGTCAAAGTTGAAAGGCTCGTTAATGGGAAGGGGTGTAGGTGTTGCAACACTCTTTGAAGGTGCTTCGGTTGCCGTGGGCTTTTCGGTTGCCTTTGCGCCGGTATCCCCACCGCTTGACGGAACACCGCCGTCGTTTCTTAAGCTTACGTTTCTGAATTCAAGCGTTGTGATCGAAGGAAGTGCTTCTTCGTCAATACGGTCAACGCAGAGCATCCATGTTTTCCAGCCTTCGTAATTAACATCGTCCGAAGTAACTGTGAAATCGTATTCATATTCCGTCCAGTCACTGTGTCCCATTTCGTTCTGGTTAAGTCTGTAATTGATGTTCGAAGCCGATGAATATTTCATAAAATCGCCTTCGTAGTCGGTATTGAATTCTTCAGCGGGCAATTCGGGATTTTTAAGGTTTCCGCGAATAAGCGTACCCATTTTGAAATCCTCGGTAATGCCGGTAGCACGAACCTCAAATTTAAGGTTGATGTCAATTTCGTCTTCTTCGCCCAACGCCGCTTTAAGTGCGGGAAGAATATCAATTCCGGGCGTGCTGTAAGGTGCCTTGATTCCGGTTGCAGACCAGTAATCAACGCCGTCTTCGGTTTTCTTTGTTACTTCGCCGGCACACAGGTTCTTTACCCATGTCTGGTCAGTAATAAAGTTTCCTTCTTCGGCGAACGCAACTGTTGAAATCATACAAACAGCCATTGCCAAAGATAACAAAATTACCAATGTTTTTTTCATAGTTTCTCTCCTTTTGATTTTTTGAGCAAAACACTTGCATAGCGTAACAATATAAATCCGAACCCGTTCAAATTTGTGAAAAAAAGCACATCTGCTTTATCATTACACCTTGAAATACATGGACGTATTACAAATCAAGGTATTGTTTGGACTTATATTGTTACGCCAAGGTTATTATACATTATTTCGTATTGATTTAACATTGTGAATCTTGCTGTTTTTACGTGAATTATCTAAAAAAAATACAATAATGTTCTTGTACTTGCCATTTGCCGAATAATATTATATAATAGAAGAACCTTATTAACGGGAGTGATATTTATGAAACGTACAGACTACATTTCATGGGACGAATATTTTATGGGCATTGCGTTGCTTTCGGCACAAAGAAGCAAGGATAACGGAACTCAGGTAGGCGCCTGCATTGTAAATTCCGACAACAAAATTTTGACGGTTGGCTATAACGGAATGCCTCGCGGATGTTCCGACGACGATATGCCGTGGGACAGAGAGGGCGGTATGCTTGAAAGCAAATATGCGTTCGTGTGCCACGCAGAACTTAACGCAATACTGAATAATGACGGCGGATCGCTTAAGGGTGCAAAATGCTACACCACGCTTTTCCCCTGCAACGAATGTGCAAAGGCGCTTATTCAGGCAGGCATTAAGGAAGTTATATATTTGTCGGATAAGTATGCCGACACGGAAGCAACCATTGCTTCGAAAAAAATGTTCAATATGGTGGGCGTAAAACTGACACCGTACGTTCCCACCGGAAGAAAACTGACCTTGGAGATTTGATATGAATATTATTTTAACCGGTGGAGGCACCGCAGGGCACGTTACGCCCAACATAGCACTTATTCCGCTTTTGCAGCAGAAGGGATACACAGTCCACTACATAGGCAGGGAAGAAGAAGACTGTATAGAGCGCCGTCTTATGGAAAAAATGCCCGGTGTTATCTATCACGGAATAAGCGCCGGAAAGTTGCGCAGATACAACAATATTAAGAACTTTACCGACCCGTTCAGAGTAGTTAAGGGACTTGAACAGTCGAAAAAACTTATGAAAGAACTTCAGCCCGTGGGAATTTTCTCAAAAGGCGGATTTGTTTCCGTTCCCGTAGTGCTTGCAGGTGCAGGGCATCACATCCCCACGGTTATTCACGAATCGGATATGACTCCGGGACTTGCAACGAAAATCTGTTTGCATTATGCTAAAAAGGCTTGCACTTCTTTTAAAAAAACCGCCGAGGGTTTAGGCAAAAAGGGTGTTTTCACGGGAACACCGCTTCGAGATTCCATTTTTCACGGCAGCCGTGACATTGCACGGAAAAAATACGGATTTGACGAAAAACCCGTCATTCTTGTTATGGGCGGAAGTTTAGGTGCGAAGGCGGTAAACGACAAAATAAGAGATGTGCTTGACCGCTTGCTGCCTACCTTTAACGTTATACACCTCTGCGGAAAGGGCAAGCTTGACGAAAGCATAGACAAGAAAGGATACGTTCAGCTTGAATACGTAAACGAGGGATTGCCGGACGTGTTCGCACTTTCTTCCATAGTCGTTTCCCGTGCAGGGTCCAACAGTATCAACGAATTCCTTGCGCTTAATAAGCCGATGCTGCTTATTCCGCTTCCTGCGCTTCATTCCCGTGGCGATCAGCTTGTGAATGCCGACGAATTTGAATCGTTGGGTTACGCAATTCAAATGCAGGAGGAAGACATAACCGACGACTTGCTTGTTAAGAATATCCGTGACTTGTACGATAACAGAAGCAAGTATATTGAAAGAATGCAGGCAAGCGGCGCACACCTGGGCAGGGACAATGTGCTTGAGGTTATTTTAAGCGAAATAAAGAAATAATTTTCTTTCTCCTTCCTTTTCTTGAAAGAAAAGGAAGCAAAAAGAACTCTTCTTACTTTTTCTTGTAAGAAAAAGTAACAAAAAGAATTTTTATCTCACTTCGTGGCGACTTACTTTTCTTGTAAGAAAAGTAAGCAAAAGAATTTTTACATCACTTCGTGGCGACTTACTTTTCTTGTAAGAAAAGTAAGCAAAAGAACTTTTATCTCACTTCGTGGCAACAGAACAAACTGTATACAGAAAGGACGGCAAAACCGTCCTTTTATTGTTGCTTTCATTCACATCAATAATTCATTTTACAAATAAGCCTCCCTTGTGTAAAGGGAGGTGTTGAGCGCA
>JAZRYL010000033.1:0-32349 GCA_045600705.1 Clostridia bacterium
AAAAAAATGATTTTGCGAAGATATCCGCACTACAAAGATTATTTAATTCTATTGTGGGATTCATTAAGAAAAAGCGGATATACTCGGAATTATTATAGTATGGTGCGGGTTATCAGTAAGTGGTCAGAGTCTGAAATAAAGGCTCTAAACAAACGAAATCCAAAACCGTATAAATGTGCTGCGTATCTCATACAAAAGATTCAGGTAGATGTTACATTTACGCCTATTAAGTGCGTTTCAAATCAAAAGGCGTATTACCAGTACACAGTTGTGGATGGATGTTCTCATTGGACTTTCCAGCGGATGTATGAAGAACATAGCACATATAGTTCTGCTGACGTTCTTAAAAGATTAACACAAGCAATCCCCATCCCGATATGAGAAATTCAAGCAGATAACGGCACAGAATTTGCCAATGCGTTAAAATCTAATGACAGCAATAAATTGTATATGTTTGAGAAACTTTTGCAGAAATGCGGCATTATATATCATCGAATTCGTATTGCAACTCCACGCCACAACGGCAAAGTGGAACGTCAGCGCCATGAAGATCAGAAACGATTTTATAGCAAAATGAGAATGTGCGTTTTGAATGATGGCCTTAAGTAGCTAATATAATGCAAAATAAAATCTGTTTGAACTTTAAGGTCCCTAATAAAGTTATTCAAAAATACACAACAATTGTGTAATCAAGTACAAAGCATTTCTTGCTTTCACCATAGCAATATTATGCCGATGCTGATTTTGTCAAGTAGTATTTTCTTATAAAAATCTTCACCTTTTCCCTTGACAAAATCCTTGGGCTTTTTCTTAAAACAAAAAGTGTTACCTATCATGGACATTTATAAATTTATTGTTTTGAAACAAATAATAATTGCGTTGACAAAAGATAAATATTGTGTATAATAGTTTCGTATGGAGAAGTACCCAAGAGGCTGAAGGGTCTGGCTTCGAACACCAGTAGGCGGCTAATTACCGTGCAAGGGTTCAAATCCCTTCTTCTCCGCCAAAAGAAAAATCCTTGATTTTACTTAAAAAAGTAATTTCAAGGATTTTTTATTACCAATCGGGAATTTCTTCTAATTCGATAGGTGCGTCTTTTGAACCGGGAAGTGAAGGCGTGCTTTCGGGAACGGGTGTTGTGCCCGTTTTTTCAGTTTCTTCTTTTGCTTTTTCGGGTGCGGATGTAACCTGCGAGTTTTTAGGTTCGTCCGTTTTTTCAGACTTATTTTCAGGCTTATTAGTTACTTTCGGTTCTTTGCCTTTTTCGGTTTCAGTTTCGGCTTCCTTAACAACAATATCTTCGTCGACGATTTCTTCGGTTTCAAACGGGTTTTTGTCCGTTTTTTGTGTTTCGTCGTCCGAAGTCGGGTCCGTTACGGAAATTGCCGGATCATCGGAAACGTTTTTGTCTTTCGCTTTTTTGCCGCAGGCGGTAAAAGAGAAAAGAAGTGTTGCGATAAGCAGAACTGTCAATAATTTTTTCATAATATTTCCCCTGACTTTCTGTATTTTATACTGAATTTTTTAAGAAATGCCATCACGGGGGCGAGAATGCCCCCACGAAAACTGCTTAGTCGGGAATTTCCTCGAGTTCGGCAGGTTCTTTATCTATACTGCTGTCGCCGGTAAATACGTCTTGTGTAAGTCGAATAACCTCTAATTCGGGAATTTCATATATTTTCTTTTCTTTTTTCATAATGCTCTCCTTTTTTTGCAATGCTATTACGGTTGTTGCAATCGTTCTTTATTGCGGAAAAAGTTTAGTAGTTATAGGGATCGGGAATATCAAAATACTCACATCCGCATTTCGTACATCTTTTCTCCCCATCAACGTAAGCAAAGTCATGTGCTTCGATGCCGATTTCTTCACCGCAAATGAGGCAATAACAATAATGCTCGCTCAAGTTCTTGTAGTGACAAAAGGGTGAAAGTGTATGAGCTTTTTTCTCAATCGCAAGATCCTGCAAGGTGGTTTCGTTTTCATCTTCGTCAAAAACTTTTCCGCAGATACCGCACTTATAATGTGCGGCAAGACCTTCTTCGGTGCAGGTAGCGGGAACTTCGGGAATCAGTGACCGCCGTTTGTGTATTCTTTGAATTCTATTGCGGCTAAGTAGTAATCATAAAGTGTCGATACTGCATTTTTAGTTGCTTCACTGCCACTGCCTGAGAGAACTGAGTAAACATACGAAAGTGCAGAAAGGTTAGTATATGTCAACTTGCCGTTGTCGATGTCTACCGTATATCCGCTGCCCAGCATGTGTGCCGCAATGCCGTGGATAACTACTTTGTACTTACCGTTTTCCAACTTGGTGCAGGTGAAATCTGCATTTTCGCCGAACTTGTCGGTTACTTTAACGTTGGGAATGTAACTGCTGTTTGCAGGAGTGATGTAAACCACTAAAGCGGTTGCATCGTCAAGAATAAGGCTTCGTGAGGTAGCCGATACATCGGTAAATCCGTTTCCAACGGTTTTTACTGATTTATAAGCCGAAAATTCATCGGTTGTATGAAGTGTAATTGCGGTTCTTGCTTCCGTGCCGAGATATTTTCCGTCAGCGCCTACCGTATATTCGTTGTGAGTTTCGTCAAGTGATAACTGCGCATAGTGTGCGTAGTTTGAAATCGCATTTATGATGTTAATATTCTGTACATCGTACTCATTTGCAAGGTTTTTGTGGATTTCATAAACCTGATTGAGATAATCTGTTACCGACAACGGATTTTGTCTTTCAACAGAAAATTCGCCGTCGTGGAAAATCGCACCAATATTTTCGTTAAGTTCAAGAACATTTAAGTAGCAGGTGAATACGTATCTGTTTTTGTCCTCTTTAATTGCATCGGAAAGCGGAACATTTACGGTACGAATATTGCCGATATGGAATTCCATATAGGCGTCTTCCGCAGGGTTTTCGTCATAGAGATAGCCGTAGAACTTGAACGCAAATGAACTTTCAAGTGCCAAGTTTTTGGAAACGAACTCGAAGCACGGCGTAACGTGGGCGTAGCGGTAACCGACCTGATAGTATTCTTTGGGGGTCATTTTGGTGTCGGCTACTTCGTGACCCGCTTTGAACGTCATTTTGTCGCCCAGGGTGAGGGTGCCGGTTTCGAGATATCCCCGGTCAATTGGATCACAGTATCCTATACCGATCGCAATGCCGTTTTCGCCGCCCTGTGCGGTAACGATACCGCCATAGATTTTCAAATCAGCGCCGCTGCCGTAGTTGCCGCCTGTGGCATTGACTGTACCGCCGTAAATGGTGACCTTGCCGGCATTTTGGGTGTCAAATATGCTTCCGCAGTCACCGTTGCCGATGCCGGCACCTCTGACGACCCAGTCGGCCTCTGCATGAACAGAGCCGCCGTAGAAATTGATATTTCCGCTTTTGTGATTATCTGAGCCTATGGCCGCAAATTCGACGCCTTTGCTTATAGCTGAAAGCAAACCGCTATCATTCGATTGACCGTAAACATTCAATGTTTTTTTCCTCACACTTGATTCCCTTGGTCAGCGTGAGGGTGAAGTCGTCACAGAGAATGAGATTTGCCGTGCCGCTTGCAAAAATACGGTTTCCGTTGGTCACGTCGGAATTTACGACGTACCATTTACCGCCCTCAAATATAGTAGTATTTTCATCTACCACAATAAAGTCTTCAACGACCTTGACGGTTTCAACAACCTTTTCGCCGTCCCAACTGCGTTCCACGTAGGTCACCGGCTTGGTCTTTGTCAAAACCACTTTGCCCCCGATCGCCTTTAACGCATCGGCACTCTTGTATTCGGCGGCGTCTGCCTTGTTGTACCAAGCGGAAGAAAGTGTGCTGATGTGGGAAGCAAGTTTCTGCAAAGTGTTACCGTTTACGGCAATTTCTTCAAGAGCCGGGCAGCTGTCAAACACATAATCGGTTCTTGTCAGACTGTCACTTGAGAAATTACTGATATCAAGTGCTTCAAGCTTTGAACACTGATAGAACGTGGTGTAAAACGTTGTGACCTTTGCGGTATTAAAACTTGAAAGGTCAAGGGAAGTAAGAGATGCGCAGTTACGGAACATATACTGCATATCGTTCACGTTTTCTGTGTTCCAACCGTTAAGCTTTATGGATTTCAATGCGCTTACGTTGTAGAACATGCACTGCATCGTAGTGACCGCACTTGTGTCAAGCGTCGAGAGGTCAAGATTTTCAAGCGAAGAACAGCCCGAAAACATATAGCGCATTGAGGTCGTGCCGGTGATATCGAGCTTTGCAATATCAACAGATTTGAGATTTGCGCAGTTGGAGAACAGGCGGTCACAGTTGGTAACTTTTGCGCCGTCCCTTGCTATGACTGCGGTAATTTGTGATTTATAGTCTTTCCAAGGGGTGTAATCGGTCGTGGTACTATTGTTTTCAACAGGACCGATGATATACAGAACACCGTCGCCTTTGATAAACCAGTTTTCGCCCTTTGCGAGAATATCTTCGTAAACGTGGGCGTAGCGGTGACCGATCGGATAGTATTCCTCGGGGGTCATTTTGGTGTCGGGTGTTTCATAACCCGCTTTGAACGTCATGGTGTCGCCGATTTCGAAAGTGCCGTAGGTCTGGAATCGTCATTGTATTCTTCAAAGAAAGCATCGGAGGTGTTTTCGAGGGTAAGTGTTCCGTTACCCGTGAAAATTGCCTCGCCTTGAACGAACAAGCCGAAATCACTGCCCGTAATCTTGACATTACCCTCAATATTGATCGTAAAGGGTTCATCGTCATCATTATACAGATGCATACCCGCCAGGCCCGTTGTTTCGAAATCGAATCCGTCATACAGGTTCAGCGTATGCGTACTGCCGTCATAGTCCCTTGTCCGACAGGATGCTTGAAACCGGGATATCCCAAACCGGTATGCCGGTATCTATTTCCATATCGAACAAGTATACGTACCGTGTCGGGTACTGGCGCTTGGGTGCAACACAAAACGTATGCGTTTGTTCTTCTTCCGCCGACACGGTGAAACTTACCGTGGGCAAGAGTGCAAACACCATTGCAAGTACCAAAAAGGCACTCAAAAGTCTCTTTTTCATTTTTGCATTCTCCTTTTATATGATTCATTTATTGTTTATACGATGAAAATCAAAAAGTGGCTATAACTTTTTGAAAAAGAATTATATATGTATTTTATTCATTTGAAACAAGGTCGGTTTCATCGAAAATTCTTCGTGTTCCCGTGAAAATACCATGTATATATACATATCATCCTATTATATCACAAATGTTTGAAAAAATCAACGAAAAAAAGTCTACTTGATTCGTTGATTCTATGGTTATTAAGAACATTATACCATAAGATATATTTCTTTTTATTTTTTTCACCCATCAATTATAGCACACCAATTCAGCATTTTTACATGAATGTATGTAATAAAAATCGTTCTATCATTTTTTGTCGAATTTAAGTATTTTTTGTTGATTTTTTTGTGAAATTACAGTATAATATTATGATGTATAATTATATATAATATATAGCGAGGCAATGTTTCTGAAAAAAGCATTGTTATATAACGGAGATTTCATGACGGAACACGATAATTTATACGGTTTTGGCAGCATTGACCGTTTTGTAGAAGACAAACTCCAACGATTCGAGCAGTTACCCAAGACCTTTGATACATTGTTTTCAATGATGTTTGAAAATGAAAAGAATACGCTTTGGGAAACGACCAACGGATTTCGGACGCAGAAGATTACATACGGTGAAACACGTGAGCATATTCTTGCCCGTGCAGGCGCATTAAAGGAATACGGCTTTGTTTCGGGCGATGTAATCGGTTTGGCGATGAACAACAGTCCTGCGTGGATAGAGTGCTTTTGGGCAATTCTGCTTGCGGGATGCGAACCACTCTTAGTTAATCTGCGGCTTGACGGCGACTCGGTGAATTCAGTAATAAGCCGAATGAATGTAAAAGCAGTTATCAGCGAGCAAAACGTTTATTCAGTCCGCACGATTTTGCCCGAAGAACTTTCATGCACTCATGCTCCCCTCACCGAATACACCTGCGGAACACAAATTTGGCTGATGTCTTCGGGAACATCACTGAGCGTAAAGGTATGTGCCTTCGGTGCAGAACAGATGTACGAACAAATCCGCGGCAGTTACGGAATAATCTGTGAAAGCAAGTTGATGAAAGCGCACGTAGACGGCGAACTGAAGCTTCTCACGTTTTTACCGTTTTACCATATTTTCGGACTGACGGCGGTGTACGTGTGGTTCACGTTCTTTTCACGCACTCTTGTGCTTTTGAATGACCTTGCGCCGCAAACGATTACCAATACAATAAAAAAGCACCGTGTTACTCACGTTTTTGCCGTTCCGCTTTTTTGGGAAAAGGTATATCAGCAGGCGCAGAAATGTATAGAAGAACAAGGCAAGACCGACGCATTCCGACGTGCATTAAAACTTGCCGCAAAGCCCGTAATAGGGCCGCTTATCACACACTTTGCATTCCGCAAGGTGCGTGACGGAATGTTCGGTGACAGTATTCGCTTTATGATTTCCGGCGGAAGCGCCATTTCTCCCGAAATAATAACGTTTTTCAACCGAGTCGGCTATCATCTTTCCAACGGCTACGGTGCAACCGAAATAGGTATCACCTCCGTAGAACTTGACACTAACGGCAAGCATCTTTTAAGCGGTTCCGTAGGCAAGCCCATGTGTGCGGTGGAATATTCCATCAGCGACGACGGCGAATTGCTTGTGCGTGGAAAATCCATGGCAACTGCCGTTTGGGACAGTGACGGTCAGCACTCGCTTTGCGACGGTTGGTACAACACCCACGACCTTGCGTGCGAAGAAAAAGGTCACTATTATCTTCTCGGCCGCCGTGACGACCTCGTTATCGGCTCGGCAGGAGAAAACCTGTGTCCCGACCGCATAGAAGAACAGTTCGCCTTGCCCGGTGTTCACCGTGTTTGCCTGCTTGACGCCGTTGAAAATTCTTCTCATTTGCCCACACTTTTGTTTTCGGTAAGTCCCTACATAAGCGCCGACCGATTAAAGGCCCTTTCCGACAGTGTAAAGGAAAAATTACGCAGTACCGGTCTTTCGGCACAAATATCCCGTGTGCTTTACACCGGTGCTTCCTTGATAAACGAAAATGAATTCAAGTTGAACCGTGCCCGCCTGCGCCGAGCGCTTTCGAACGGTGAATTTACACTCATCACTCCCGAAAATGCCGTGCAGACCGCAGATATCAACGAAGAATTAGCCGCCCGTGTAACCGAATGTGTTGCCAAAGCCTTGGGAAAATCTGCTGAAGATGTGGGACTCACAAGTGACTTTTTCGTGGACGAAGGCGGAACAAGTCTTGATTATTTTGCCTTGATAACGCTTTTACAGCAGGAATTTGAAATATCATTCCCCTCAGAAAATGAAAAAACGCTGAGCACGGTGTACGATCTGTGCCGCTATATTGAGAAAACGCTATGATCGCATTTTTTAACTGGTTCACAAAAATTACAGCATATCTTGTTCAGAAGCTTTGCTTCCGCACGAAGATATATTATGAAGACAAATCCGTGCAGGATCGCCGTATTCACGGTGCCGCAATAATAATTTCAAATCATACGTCGGTATTTGATTATGCGGTAATGCTTTTTGTATTTCCGTGGCGCACACTGCGCTATCAAATGGCAGAGGTACTTTTCAGGCGCCGTCCGGGACTTGGACTGTTTTTAAGGCAAATGGGCGGAATTTACGTTGACCGTGACGCACGCAATTTTGATTTTTTGCGTGTTTCGGAAAACATTCTTAAAAAGGGCGGAGTTGTGGGAGTATTCCCCGAAAGCCGCTTACCCAAGGAAGATGAAGAACGTCCGCTTCCGTTTAAGTCAAGTGTTGCGTACCTTGCGCTGACGGCAGGTGTTAAAATCATTCCCGTTTACACAAACGGCTCGTATTTTCAAAAAAAGCGAGCACGTGTTATCATCGGCACTCCGATAGACGCTGAATCACTGCTTGACCCCGCCGCAGACGACAAAACAAACGTTTGCATCGTGGCTGAAAAATTGCGTGAAAGGATCATACTGTTAGGAGAACTTCTGGATGAAAAAACAAATAAGTAAAGTATTTTCATTAAAATATGTGATTTACGATTTCATCAAATGGACCGCCGGTCCGCCGGGACTGATATGGTTCCGCCCGAAGAAACTTTATCTTTCAAAAAATGCAAAAAAATTCATTCGAGGCGGTGCGCTGATGATTTCCAATCATTCGGGATTTTTCGATCCCGTGTGCTTAATGATCGGCATTTGGTACCGCCGTCACCACTTTGTTGCGTGGAAGCGGCTGTTCGAAGGTAAATTCAGACACTTCCTGTTCAATGCCTTTCAGTGCATTCCCATAGACAAGGAACATTTCGGCATCGGCACGTTCCGTGAAATTACTTCACATCTTAAAAATGAAGAACTTGTGGTAATATTCCCCGAAGGCCGTGTAAATGTGACCGAAGAAAATCAACTTCAGTCGTTCAAATCGGGTATGATACTTATGGCGGCGCAAAGCGGAAAACCCATTGTGCCCGTTTACATAAAAAGACGTAAAAATATTTTCGAGCGTTTGGTGCTTGCAATAGGCGAAAGCATTGACGTTCGTGCATACTGCTCGGCAATGCCGAATATGCAGCAGATTGAACAAATAACTCAAGAACTGTTCCGTCAGGAAACATTGCTGAAAAATTTAGCAGAAGGAGAAAAGAAATGAAAACATCAGGAAAAGAAATTTTTGCAAAATACACTGACAGTGCTACTTTTGCACGTATTAAGGACTTTGCTTCCGTAACTGAAATGTGGCACAGTGCCGCCGCTGAATACGGTGATATGCCGGCAATTACGGACAACGGCGTTACATATTCTTACAAGGAACTTGATTTTGACGCTTCGCTTTACAGAAGCGTGCTTGCAAAGAACGGCGTTACCCACGGTGACCGAGTTCTGCTTTTTGCCGCAAACTCCTACGAATTTGTAAAAGCATATCTTGCAATCGTTACTCTCGGTGCGTGCGCCGTAATTCTGCCTGCACACCTTGACGAAATGTCCGTTTTCGGATGCACCATGAAGTTTTCCGCTAAAACAGTTGTTTGCCAGCTGGCTTTGGAAGAAAAAACCGCTTTGGCAAAAAGCAAGGGCATAACCGTTATTTCCACTGACGAAAAAGGCGAAGAAGCATATCCTGCTTTCAATGCTTCGCCCGAAGACGAATGCGTAATTATGTTTACCGGCGGTACTACGGGCAAGAGCAAAGGAGCATTACTTTCCCACCGTGCCGTAATGCAGGGCACAGTAAACGGTTGCTACGGCTATGAGCACGTGTTTTCGCAGCGCTATTTGCTGATTTTGCCTCTTTCCCACGTGTTCGGACTTATCCGCAACCTTATGACCTCGCTTTACACCGGCAGTACATTGTTTATCTGCCGCAATAATAAAGATATGTTCCGTGATATTGCTCTTTTCCGTCCCACAATTCTCGTAATGGTGCCCGCATTGGCTGAAATGGCACTTAACCTTTCCAAGAAATTCGGCAGAAATATGCTCGGCGAGGATTTGGAATACGTTATCTGCGGTGCGGCGGCAGTCAGCCCGTATTTGGTAAATGCTTATGCACAGTTCAACGTGCGTCTTTTCCCCGGCTACGGCCTTACCGAATCGGCAAACCTTGTTTCCGGCAATCCCGAAAGTGACAAAAAGCCCGAATCGGTTGGCATTATGTATCCCAATCAGGAATACCGCATCGAAAACGGTGAATTGTGGCTCAAGGGCGACAATATGATGAACGGCTATGTAGGCGAGCCGGAACAGAACGTTTACGAGGACGGCTGGTTCAAAACCGGTGACCTTGTTCGTGTAGACGGCGAAGGCTTCCTTTATATTACCGGAAGAATTAAAGAAGTTATCGTGCTTCCCTCCGGTGAAAACGTTTCCCCTGCCGAGGTGGAATCCCGCTTTAACGAACTTCCCCTTGTTCAGGATTCGCAGGTATTCGAGGATGTTACCGAAAGCGGCGCACACATTCTTGCCTTGGAAGTTGTGCCCCGTATGACCGAACTTGCAAAACTTGAAACAGAAGATTCTGTCAAGTTCCTTGTAAGCGAATTGGAAAAGATAAATTCCACCCTTCCGGCGTTTGAACGTGTTTCCCGTATCACCGTCCGTGATACTGACTTTGAGCGCACACCAAGTATGAAGATTGTGAGATATAAAAAATGCAACTGACAAGAAATGACATTGTTGAACAGTTAAAAGAAATTCTGCTTGTTGCCGACGAGCGCAACAAAGCAATTATTGATACGGTAACCGAGGATTCCAAGTTGATGACCGATATCGGTCTGACCTCGGTGGGAATGCTTTACCTTGTTATCGCCATTGAAGAAAGTTTCGGCATACGTTTTGACAACGTAGGCGTGGACGATTTTCAGACTCTCGGTGACGTAGTAACATACATAGAAGAGCGCTTATGAAATGGATTCCCCGTGATTGCCGATACGGTGACATAGTGCGAGTACGTATCGGTTCCATATATCACTTCGGCATTTTTGTAAGTGAAAGCGAAGTAATTCAGTTCGGTATGCCGCCTATGGGAATTAAGCGCACGGATAATGAAGATATTCGTGTGTTATCCACCTCCGCCGAGCAGTTTGCCTGCGGTCAAATCGTGGAGGTTGGTGTGTGCGAGCGCGGTGAAAAGAAATTCCGGCGTTTGCCCGATGACACCGTTATTTATGCCCGTGAAAAACTTGGTACGGACGGTTACGATTTACTGCATAACAACTGCGAACATTTCGCCAACGAATGTGCCTTCGGCAGACGGTTCAGTGAGCAGGAGGAGGACGCACGGCGCAAGTGGCGTGAAAGAAACGTTCTTGACGTATATTTAATGAGTATGCCCGCCGAATCGACTGAACAAACCTTATCGGTTTTCCCCGAAGCACGGCAAGCGCAAATAGACGATGCGAAAAACACAAATGTAAAGCGTGAGCGTTATTACGTTTGGAAGTTGCTTGAATACGGACTGAAACGCAGTTTTTCCCTTTCTCTTAACGAAGCGGAACTGAAATGCTCTCACGGATACTGGCACAGTCCGCACTGTTATTTTTCCCTTTCCCACAGTGGAAACATTGTTGCGGTGGCGGTTTCCAACCGTCCCGTGGGTGTAGATATTGAGTTGATAGCGCCGTTTGCCCAAAAAACGGAAAGCACGTTCATATCTCCCCAAAAATTTGCAGAAAAAATCTGTGCAAAAGAAGAACTTGCATCATTGCCCGATTTTGCGCCCGAAACGCTTACGAAGGTATGGACGCAAAAGGAAAGTCAATTTAAGAAAACCGGGGCAAGAAGTTTTTGGCCCCGAAAAGTAATTATCAAGAAAGAGTCCGCACAAACCGTATTCGGCGAATTGGACGGGAACGGCTACTGTCTTTCCGTCAGCGCAGATACGCCCGTTGAAGCACGGCTTCACACGGTCAATGCGGATCAGTAAATTATGGATATTTTTTCAACCGTTTTCCCATATCTGCTTATTTTTGTGATTTTGCCCGTAATCTGTGCAATTCTCGGATTGCCTTTCGGCGTATTCTGTTCGGTTATGGGACGGCAAAAATGTGCGCTTTACCCCCAAAAAGGTCCTGCGCCGTTCACGAAATTTGATTTGCCCGAAAACGTAACCGACAACACGTCACTTTTGTCGTGTACCGCCCGTGACGGCGTAACGCTTTACGGCGAATTTCACGATATCAAAAGCGAAAAAACGGCTTTGCTGTTTCACGGCTACCGTTCTCACCCCTTAAAGGATTTTTCCGAAATCGCACAAAACTTGATTTCTCACGGCTTCAACGTGCTTCTCGTGTATCAGCGAGCCCACGGTGTCAGCGGCGGAAATCACTGTGGCGGCGGTCAGCTTGAAAAATACGACGTGTTTTCGTGGCTCGGTACCCTTTCCGCCATTCGTCCTCAGGAATATCTTATTTACGGAATTTCCATGGGCGGGGCGACCGTAGCATTTGCTTCACCTGAACTTAACGGGCCGAACGTTAAAGTATTGGTTATCGACAGTGCTTTTTCGTCTTTTTATGATATGATGTCGGAAAATTCCGCAAATCACCCGTTGTTTTACCGTTTTGCCATGGGTGCGGTATGCACTCTGTGTAAACGGATAGGTCACTTTGACATTCGTCCGAGGACAAGCGACGCATTAAAGAAAAACAACATTCCCGCCTTGTTTATTTACGGGCAGGGCGATAAGACTGTTTCTCAGTCGCAGGTGGATGATGAATATTCCGCCAACGCATCTGAAAAACTTATGCTTACGCATCCCACCGCCGGTCACGGCAAGGCATTTGCCGAAGGTCAGTCTGTTTTGGAAAATGATTTTTACAGTTTTGTAAACCGTTTTATTTGATGGCTTTATTCCATTTATTATTTATTATGAAAAGGAGAACGACAAATGAAAAAGTATGCCATTGTTGCAGATGCAACCTGCGATTTAAGCGAAGAATTTCGCATGCAGTATGACATTCAGTTCGTTCCGGGGCATCTTATTTGTTCGGACGGAACTGATCTTTCATCCTCACCCGCATGGGATCATTACGGCCGTGAAGAATTTTACTCCACGCTGAAAAAGAATCCCGGTGCATTCACCACTTCCCCGCCGAGTGTAGGCGAATTTGCAGTTTTCTTTGAAAAGTTGATTGCTGACGGTTATGATGTGCTTTGCATAACCATTTCCACGGGCATCAGCGGAACGTACGGCTTTGCGTGTCAGGCAAGGGATATGGTGCTTGAAAAATATCCCGATTCTCAAATTGTATGCGTTGACTCCATGCGCTTCGGTCCGGGTTTCGGACTTTTGTGCGTATATGCTTCTCAACTTCGGAAAGAGGGCAAGACGCTCAGCGAAGTGGCGGAATTCCTGGAAGAAAACAAAAACCGTTTCCACCAAATGGGTTGGCTTGACGACCTTTCGTTCTGCGCAAAGAAGGGGCGTTTGACCAACGCAAAGGCTTTTTTCGGAACTCTCGTAGGTGTTAAGCCTCTCGGAGAATTCGACTATAACGGTCTAACTACCGTTGTGGGCAAGGTCAAGGGTGAAAAGAAAGCATACTCGGTTATTCTTGACTACATCCGTGCTACGGGCGAAAACCTTTCCGACCAAATAATCTTCATTGCACAGACCGACCGCAAAAAGCAGGCTGAAGCATTTAAGATTATGGTTGAAGAACAGTTTCATCCCCGTGCCGTATATATATGTGACGTATTTCCGTCAAACGGTGTAAACATAGGTCCCGGACTTATGGCGGCATATTATGTCGGCGCACCAATTACACAAGGATTAGAAAAAGAAAAGGCTTTAATTGAAAAACTTATTGCCGAAAAGGAGTAAACAAATGAATAAATTAACAAAACGTTGGCAGATGCTTTTATACGGTACTGCCGGTATGGGCATCAATATGCTCAATCTTATGTTCTCATCGTACCTTTGCAGTGCATTGCTTATCGGCGGATTCAGCGCAAAAGGCGTTGTTTTCCAAACATTCGCCCAAAAAGACCTTGTAATTGCAGGCGTATGGGCAGTATTCGCACTTATTGCAAAAATCGTTGACGGCTTGATTGACATTCCCATGGCATCATTCGCAGACAACCTGAGAACTCGTTGGGGCCGTCGCCGTCCCGCAATTTTGCTCGGTATGGCGGTAACGGTCATTGCGTACCTTTTGTTCCTTGTCGTTCCGAACCGCAGCGGTGCTTCATGGCTTAATACCGTTTATTACGGCTTGATTTTGTGTTTGTTCTATGCGTTCTATACGCTTACAATGGTTACATATTATGCCACCTTTACCGAAATCGTCGGCAACGAGGAAGACCGTGGTTTTATTTCAAACGTAAAATCTGTGTGCGATATCGTATATTTCATTCTCGGCTACGTTGTTGTCAGCGCATTGCTTAACGGCTTGAATATTCGTATCGTTGCACTTATCGTGCTTCCCCTTGCGCTTACAATGGTAATTCCCATGTTCCTTATCCGTGAAAAGTCCACCCATGACATCGCAAAGGAAAAGCAGGTGGGTATGGTACGTTCGCTTATCTATACGTTTAAGAACAGAGATTTCATCATTTGGATGATCGTTTATTCATTTATGACATTCGGCGTACAACTTTTCCTCGGCGGAATTAACGAATACTTCTCCTACACGGGAATGAATATGATGATAGTTATGACCTCGTCATTTGCGCCCGTGCCGTTTACACTTATACTGTATAATAAAATGATTCGCAAGCATGGCTTCCGTTTTGCGTATCAGGTAATTCTTCTTTTGTTCTCTGCCGGTATGATTTGGCTTTTCGCCATTTCGTTTGTAAAGAGCGCAACTCTCAAACTGATTTTAGCCATCGTGGGCGGACTTATTACTTCGCTTTCCGTAGGCGCACTGTTTGCAGTAGCATACTCTATTCCCGCACAGTTGGCGGCGGACGACGAAGAACGCACGGGACTTTCACATTCGGCAATGTACTTTGCGGTGCAGGGACTGTTCTCCGGTGTTGCATCGGGTATCGGTTCGGGCGTAGTGCTTACCGCACTTAAAAGCGGCCGCATCGGCGGCGGAAGCACAATTATTCTGCTGACACTTATTTCCGCAGTAGGATGCCTTGCCGCTTATGCACTTACGTATCTTCTTCCCCATTCCATCGTGGTATTGGGCAAAAAGGACTAATGAGGTAAATATGAATACCAAACATTTGAACGGTACAATTTTTGAACGTATGGTTCGAAACGGACTTGCCAATCTTCGGCTTCACGAAAAAGAAGTTAACGATATGAATGTTTTCCCCGTGCCCGACGGCGACACCGGAATAAATATGCGTCTGACTTTGGAAAACGGAGTTCAGTCTGCTCCGTCGCAAACCGACCTTGCAGGCTATCTGCGTGCGCTGAGTTCGGGTATGCTGCTTGGCGCACGAGGAAATTCGGGTGTAATACTGTCGCAGGTATTTCGTGGAATTGCACACAGTCTTTCACGGTGCAGTATCGCTAATGTAAACGAAATGATGCAAGCCCTTACCGCCGGTTATCAGACCGCATACAAGGCGGTTATTCATCCCGTGGAGGGAACTATTCTTACCGTTACCCGTGAGGGAGTTGAGGGTATTCGCTCGCAGATTTCCCGTGGCATAACATTTGAAGCACTGTTTTCCATATACGTTGCTCAAATGCGCAAAAGTCTTGCTTCCACACCCGACATTTTGCCTACCCTAAAGGATGCAGGCGTGGTAGACAGCGGTGCCATGGGTTACATTTACATTGCGGAGGGAATGGCGAAAGCGCTTTACGGCGATATAATTCAAGAAAGCGAAAGTGTTCTTCCGCCTGCCGCCCCCAAAAGCAATCCCGATTCCGCTTCGTTTAACGGCGACAGTGAATTTGTATTCGGTTACTGTATGGAATTCATTTTGCAACTGATGAACAGTAATGAATACGCCCGCCATTTCAAACTCAAAAACTATATTGACGACTTAAGTCATTGCGGCGACTCCATTGTAGCGTTGCAGGACGAAAGCCGTGTAAAGGTACATATTCACACAAAAAAGCCTGCACGCATAATTACGCTCAGCCAGGAATACGGCGAATTTGTTACCTTTAAGCTTGATAATATGCAACTTCAGCACAACGAACGCTATTCTGCAAACAAACCCGTAATAAAAAAAGACGTTGCTATCGTAGCGGTAGCCAACGGCGACGGAATAAAGAATGTGCTTACGGATTTAGGTTGTGATATCATCATTGACGGCGGTGCTACAATGAACACCTCCTCGCAGGAATTTGTGGATGCGTTCCGTCAGTTTGATGCTGGGCACATAATTGTTCTGCCCAACAACAAAAACGTACACCGTGCCGCATTGCAGGGAGTGTCCCTTTCCGGCAAAACAAATGTGACGGTTCTTCCCACCGTCGGAATTGCCGATGCTTATTTTGCCCTTGCAATGGACGTAGCCGACGAACCCGATGTTCAAAAGAGGCTTGCAAAAATGCAAGCGGGCATAGATGCCACTACTGCAATTTCCCTTGCGAAAGCCACCAAGGAATACACCGCCAACGGACTTTCCTGTTCTGCGGGCGATTACATCGGACTGAAAAACGGAGAAATGGTCGCTTGCGGCAAGGATTTTGCGCTTGTTCTGTCCGATGCCCTTGAAACAGTTCCGTCAATAAGCGAAAAAGAAAGCACCGTGGTATTTATCGGCAGTGAAGCCACCGACGAACTTTCGGATATACTTAATAACATTTTTGAAGAAAAATTCCCCGATATAGAGGTCTGTCCCGTAGAAAGCGGACAGAGCATCTACTCATTTGTAATAGGTCTGTGAGGTGTTATCATAGGAACCGTTCGTATTATAATGATTATTCTGCTTGCGATTTTCGCATCGTGGGTGGCATTTATGATTCTTTTGGCAGAAGTGCTGTATCACGTACTTCTTGTGCGCACCAAACCCGAAAAATGGGGCCGTGAGTGCAGTCTTGACGACGAAGAACAGAAAAGAATGTATGCCATCGGCGAAGACTGGGCAGAAAAGAATAAAGAATGCCGTTCCGACGTATCGGTTGTCAGTGACAACCTGCGTTTGACCGGTGAATATTACGATTTCGGCGCCGACAAAGCCGTAATCATCATTGCAGGCCGTCTTGAAGCGTGCCGCTATTGCTGTTTTTTTGCCGAGCCATATCAAAAAGCCGGTTATAACGTTTTGGTAATTGATAACCGTGCTCACGGATTTTCCGAGGGCAAGTACGACTGTCTCGGATACCGTGAATATGCGGATATACTCGCTTGGGCAAAATTTCTTAACGAAGAAAAACACGACAAAAACATACTCTGTCACGGAATTTGTATCGGTTCCGCCACTGCATTGTATGCGATGGCACGGCCCGACTGTCCCGAATATTTTCAAGGTCTTGTTGCCGACGGAATGTTTACCACGTTCCGTGAGTCATTCAACAATCATCTGATTGAACAGCACCGTCCAAAATTCCCGACAACACTGCTTGTAATGCTTCTTATAAGCATACATTCACACGCAAATGCCTTTTCCGACGGACCTGTCACCCGTATGAAAGATATGCACAAGCCCATTCTGTTTCTTTACAGTTTGCAGGATGCATACTCTGTTCCCGAAAAGGGCCGTGAACTTTTTGAGCTTTGCACCGCACCGAAGCAACTTGTTTGGTTTGAAAAGGGTGTACATTCGCATCTGCGTATCAATGCGCCCGAAAAGTACGATCAGGCAATTCTTGATTTTATTAAGGAGCATTTTTCGTGAAACCCGCATTTTTTACAATGGATGCCGAATCGTATTTCGACACGGTTTGCATTAAAGAAGCGGGCATTCCCTACAACAGAAATTTTTCCTGCGCAGAAGAAATCGGCACTTTTGCTTCTCTTGCAGAAGAATTCGGCGGTAAGGTAACTTTTTTCGTTTCGGCGGATTTTTTGTCCGATGCCGTGCCATACTTAAAGAAAGCGATTGCCGACGGACATTTTGTGAGTCTGCACTGCAATGAGCATATTTCTCCCTTAAAAATGACCGTTGATGTATTCGAAAAATCCATTACGTCGGGGAAAAACCGTGTTGCCGAAAAACTGACTCTGCCACGGGGTTACCGTGCCCCCTGCTTCGGTTTGGATAACATGCGGTTTGATGCTGTGCGCAATGTAGGATTTTTATACGACGCAAGCGGTCAAGAGAAGTCAACCGAAAATCTTGACCTTTCGGGTTTTACAAAAGTCAATGACTGCGTTTACCGTGACGGCGGTTTTTACGAGGTCAAATGCTGTATCGGAAAAGTGTTGGGCATAAAAATTCCCATATCCGGCGGCGCTTATGCCCGAATAATACCGTGGTTCATATACAAATCGGCGCTGAAAAATTATTTGAAGCACGCCGATGCATTTTCATTTTACGTTCATCCCTTTGAACTTCACGCAGGTCACCTGCCAATGCCTAAGCAACCGCATTTGCGTATGTATTTGTGCCGAGGCAGAAAAAATTACATAAAAAGAATACGCAAAATTGCTCAATTACTTAAAACTGAGGGTTTCAGCATTATCCCGATAGAAGATTTTTTACAAGGAGGGTAAACGGCTTTGACAGAAAGCGAACGTTCCAAGCAAAACCGAAAAAAGCGGGTTCTGTCCGTTTTGGCGGCGGCGGCAGTTGCCGGTGTGAGTATCGCCGGAATATACGGTGCAACCGAATTATACGATTCATTTTTCCGCCGTTACGAATTGCCCGATTACAGTAAAACGCCGGGACTTTATACCTACGAACGTGTAAAAAACGTTCTGCCCCGTGAGCTTATTACATTTCCGTCTGACGGTGTAACCTTGCAGGGGTATTTTTATCCTGCCGAATATTCAAACAAAATGGTTGTCATCAGTCACGGAATGCACGCCGGTGCAGACGATTATCTTCCCGTTGCTCTGTTTTTTCACGAAAACGGCTACAACGTCTTTTCCTACGACGTAAAGGGAACGTACCGTTCCGGGGGTGACTCCACGGTGGGTATGTGCGAACCGCTTGTGGACCTTGACCATACACTTACTTTTTTGGAAAACGATTACCGTTTCGACCACATGAAACTTTACCTTTTCGGGCATTCGTGGGGCGGTTATGCCGCTACGGCGGTGCTTTCACTGCACGATACCGTTCACGCCTGTGCCGCAATCGCACCTTTCAACAGCGGATATACGCTTATTACCGAAAAAGGCGAGCAGTACGCAGGCGAACTTGCCAAAAAGGGACTTTCTCAGCCGTTTTTGAAGATTTATCAGCGAGTGCTTTTCAAAGATTATGTAAAGTACACGGGCGTTGACGGAATAAACAAACGTGATATTCCCGTGCTTATCGCCCACGGACGGCAGGATGCGGTAATAAGTTTTTATCATCAGTCCGTTATCGCACACAAGGACGAAATTAACAATCCCAACGTAACGTATTACGTTACCGACGGACTTTTAGGCGGTCACGATTCCGTATGGCACTCGGAGGAATCCGTTCGTTACCAAAAGGAATTTGCCGAAAAAATAAAACAGTTAAAGAAAAATGACGGCGCAGAAAATGAAGCGCTTAATGCGCTTTATGCTCAGGCAGATCACGAATTATTCAGTGAAATCAACCGAGATTTACTGAATAACATTCTTGAAATGTTTGACCGTGCCGCATAAATAAAAGGAGGTTTTTTTATGTATTGCAGAATTTGTAACCGGGAATTTGACGGCGAAGGCAACGTTTGCCCGAAATGCCGCAGAGAGGGAGCCGATATCGGCTCGACACAAGCACAGAACGAAGCAGGTCATACCGTAGTTGGCGGTGAAGTTGTGGACACGTATGACGGTGTTCCGTCAACAAAAGCAGGCTTTAAGCGTGCGCTTGCATCCACAATTATGAGCACAATTGATATTGTTATAGCCGTACTCGCTTATGTATTTGCAGTGGGTGCAGTTACAATGAAATACGGCAGTCAATTTGATTCGGATGTACGTGTGTTAGCAGTAGTTTTCCGTTGTCTCGGAGCATTTTCGGTTTTGCTTGCCATCGTACTCGGAATTATTTCTCTTGTTATGGGCATACGTTCCATTAAGACATTCATTGCCGTTAAGCGCACCGGAGCAAAGAAGCCCGTTGCCACTCTCGTACTCGGCATTGTGGGTACCGCATCCGCAGGATTTGCACTTCTTTATGCATTAATTGCTTTCATAATGGTACTTATCCCCTAAATTACATAAACGCAAAAAAGACTCAGTTTTTTCAAACTGAGTCTTTTTTTGTTGCACGTTTTATTCATTGTTAAACAGTTGATGAGGTGTTATATGTCTAACCGAATTTGAAAGAATTACCGAATACCCTACGGTAAACACGGTGATACAAATTCCCGCAAGTGCCAAAAGCGAAACCTTTGTGGGTGAACCGATAGAAAATACTCCGATGTTGTTCAGTGCCAACGAAAACAACATTGCCGCGCCCGAACGGGAGAGCCACAGTCCCGCCACGGTTGCGAGAACAGTTGACGGCATAATGCTTACCACCGTTTGATAAATAATATCTTTTGTGACAAATCCCAAGGATTTAAGAATTCCGTGGTCCCTTCTCTTATCGGCGAGATTTATCGAAATCAAAATATACAAAATGAATATCGCAATCAGCAGACTAATGAATACCACCGCCACGGTTGCCACCGTTAAGGTTTTCATATAGGTTGCGGAAGATGTTTCGGTCATTTCCAGGTAATTGTAACAGTAGGTCAGATTGCAGCGTGAAGCCACATCATCGTTGAAGGAATCAATATCCACACCGTCTTTAAGGTTCACATAGTAACTGATGTTCGTAATCGGCAAAATCCGTGAAATACCGCTTCTGTGCAAATAACATTCATTTCCCGAAGCACTTGCCCCCTGAGTCAATCCGCAAACGGTAAACACCGATTCCTCATTTTCGTCGGAAAAAGTCAGTGTGTCGCCGATTTTAAGATTATTCTTTTTTGCGTATGCGCCGTTAATTGCAATTTCGTTTTCGTTTTTCGGAATATGCCCTTTAATGCAAATAGTGTCGTTTTCAAACTTTTCGGCATCGTCAAGCATATAAGAAATCAGTTTCGGCATGCCGTCAGGCGTCACCGTGTTGCTTGTGAGCATATAATATTCAGCCACCGAGCCGTTATTTTCAAGTTCTGCCCGAAGTTCTTCCTCATTTTTTGAATTGACGCTCAAAAAACTGTCTGCCATCGTGCCAAAGACAATGGTCATTGTGCCCGTCTTGTCGGTAACCATACTTTGGTAAACGAAGCAGGAAAATCCAAGCACAAACGAAATTGCGGTAACGGAAAGAATTATAACGATGTTCCCCACCTTTGCCGCCGCCCAAGATTTAAGGGACAAAGCGGTATTCAAGCCGAAGCGTGTTTTATCGAGTGCAAGGAAATGTGACTGACTGCTTTTCTTCTTTGCATCACGAATTGCCATAATCGGTGTAATGCTTTTAATTTTCATTACGGAAACAAGAGAAGTTATTGATGCCGTAACCACGCATATTCCCACGGAAATGAGTGCTTCTTTAAGCATAAAGTGCAAGTGATAGGGAATTCCCACCTGCGCTTCAAGCATCGAATTAAACGTGGGGAAAACAGCATACGAAACCGCTACGCCCACCGCCGATGTAAAAAGTGCTATTGCGGAAAATTCAAGCACAATGGGGATTATCAGGTTAGCCGATGTATATCCCATTGCCTTCATTGCGCCGAGTTTTTTCATATTGTTTCGAATATAATTTGTAAGTGTTATGGCAATAATGGCAAGCACAACGCCGATTATAAGCACCGAAGTAAGGCTGATTATCGCCTGCATTACGCTTGAAGTAATGTATCTTGCCGTGGCAAGGCGCAATGCGGTTGACGACATAAGCAGAACAAGTGACGGAACACCGCTGCGCACCTTATGTGTTATGTTTGATTCAAGATTGCGGGCCTCATCCGGCTCATCAAGAACAACGCTCACGCGGTATGAATTTATGCCCCGTGATGAAACCTCGTCATAAAGGTCTTCGGTGAGCAGGAACGTTACATCCGAACAGTTCATAGTGCCGGTATCCACGTTATTATAGAATCCCGCTATCTTGAATGTGTCGGTAAATATGCCCATGGTGACGGTAATTTCATCGCCGATTTTATATCCGCCGTCCACCTTGAACTGATAACTGAGATAAGCACCGCTTTCGCCGCTTTCTTCAAGAATTTCATACATACCCACCTGCTTTTCCTTTGCGTGAGCAACGTTCATATAGGTGGTAGTTCTTGAAAGTTTGCCGTTTCTGTAATTAAAGTTGCCGGTGTTTGCCACAACCTTATCCACTTCGAATTCTTTTATTTCCGGGATATCCGAAAGAACCTGCGCTATTTTCTCCTCCTTAGGCGAAGAAATATCGCCGTCAACAAAAACCATATCCACATCTTCGCCGTTGAGCCGTTCCTTTTCACGAAAAAAACTGCTGTTATAGTTAAAGGAAAGAAAAAGGAATGTGTTGATAAGCATTGATGCAACAACGAATAGAAGCGCAACGGAAAAAACCTGATATTTTGAACTTCTGATATTTGATTTGATAAAATTAAGATATTTGCCGCTTACCATCCCATTTTACCAAGGAAAACGTTAAGTTTTCCAATTCTTTCTTCGATATTTCCGTCAAACTTGCCCAAATTACATTCATCAAGAATTTTTCCGTCACGAAGATACAGAACACGGTTGCCGCGGATTGCGCTTTTCACATCATGAGTAACCATAATGGTAGTCTGGCCCTCTGCGTTGAATTTTGAGAACAGATTCAGCACGTCGTTGCCCGTCTGTGAATTAAGTGCGCCGGTGGGTTCGTCGGCAAAAAGAATATCCGGCGAATTGATAAGCGCACGCACTATTCCTACACGCTGCGCCTTTCCGCCCGAAATCTGCGTGGGGAATTTCGGCCAAGTATGTTCCTCTACCTGCACGGAAGCAAGCAATTCCTTTGCCCGTTGTGCAAGTTGTTTTTTGTTGCATTTTTTAAGAAGTCCCGCCGCCATAACGTTATCAAGCACCGTCATGGAATTGATAAGGCAAATTTGCTGAAATACAAATCCGCAATGTTCTCGGCGGAAAAGAGCCATTTTGTCGCCCGAAAGAGTGGCAATATCCGTGTCACCGAGCCAAATGTGTCCCCTTTGCACGGTGTCCATTCCCGAAAGAGCGTACAAAAGCGTAGATTTTCCCGAACCGCTTGAACCCATAATAACCGCAAAATCGCCCTTGTAAATCGTTAGATTTATGTTGTTGAGTATGGTTTGCGTACCGCTGTCCGATTTGAAATCACGGTATAGATTTTCAATTCTCAAAAGTTCTTCCATCGTTGCACCTCATTTTTAATTTGATAATAAAGTCAAAATACTCTTATTATTATAATACCACAAAAATCTGTTTTTGCAAAATATTTCCGTTAAAACTGCTTTTTGATAAAAAATCCCGAGGCAAAAATTGCATCGGGATGAAAGTTTTTACAAATTTGAATGATTTAGGACACCGCTTTAATAGTAGGTGCATTCCAGTTTGACAAAGCATCCATATCGGGTGTGTAAATTCTCATAAACAAATGGAATCCGTTTTCGCCTACGGGAAGCCAGTTGGTCGTATCTTCGGGAGCATTTTTTGACAGAATAATATCTACACTGCCGTCCTCGTTAGCTTTAAGTCCCGAACGGTCATTCACGCAATAACGGTTGAGAGAATTGTCAATGAGGAAATCATCATCTCCGTATGCGGTTATTGACCAGAAACCGCTTTCAAGCACATTGGGAAGTGTTTCAAAATGAAGAATATATGTTTTTTCGCCGGTCAGTTTATTTCCATCGGTATCAACATCTGTTTTAGGATAAAGTGCTACATCAACCGGGTTAGCACCGAGTCCCGCAATGGCAACAAGCGCACGGAATGCGTATTCCGTTCCGAAATTACCGATGGGAGCACCAAAATAATTCCACTGTCCGAGCTTTTGCGAGAATTTCATTCCCTTTTGAGCAAGCTCTGCACGGAGATTTTGAAGCATTTCGCTCCATGTTGCTTTTACATCGCCGGTAAGAATCGACGGATCGAATGTTTTGCCCGCGCCAACATTTATTTCGGCGATTTTTTCGATTAGTGCCGCATCATCTGCCGACGGAGGATTGTTCTTCATCAGTTCGTTTGCCTTATTAAAGAATTCCGCAGGACCCATTGAAAGCACCTTATTTATCGGAACGTAATTATTTTCCTCTGAAAAACTTCCCTTTTTGCCCTGATACTCACCGCCTGCAACATACGCCGAAAGAGGCATAAGCTTCATTTGTGACTGAATGTTATGCACCGCAGGAAGATCCTGTTCGCCGGAAAGTACGGTTCTTGTGATTGACCACGCCATTGCGGTGGGAACGTCTACACGGGTGACTCCTTCGGGAAGTGTGCCTTTCCACGATGAAAGCGTGATGGCGTAAGTACCTGCCTTGTCAAGAATTGCAGGCGTATTCGTCCATGCATCAAGCACCTGAACCTTGCAAAAACGTTCTGTTTCAGGCAAAACGTAAATAATAGGTTCTTCGCTGAGGTCGTACCAAACCTGTGAATAAACAGTATCAACATTAGGCGATACAACGTTTTTGAATTGAGCAGTTGCAAGTTTTTCCCCGTGCATAAACTGATTTACAGGTGCTTTGCCGGTAATGACGGTTTCCGTATTTGTCGCTGATACCTTAGTTGCATCCATCAACACAAGAGGGAACGAGTAAATGTAAGCCTCTTTGACCGTTTCCCATACGTCGGTGGCAGAAGCAGTCGCCGTGGATTCACCTGCAGGCTCGTTTACTGAACTGTTTATTCCGCAACCGGTCAGCAAAACAGATAAGCAGATTGTTAATGCAATAAATCTTTTCATATTTTTTCTCCTTTTTTATTATATTTATTGAGCCTTTGCGACTCAACAATATTAAAATCCCATAATCAGCAAGGGTGCCGTTCGTGTTCTTTTACACTCTTTATTTTTCCGTGCACCAATTCAAAATCATTTCCCGTGCAATCATAAGCTCTTGAATGCTGTCCGATTCACCGTGACTTGTCCATATAATACCTTGTGAATACCGTTCCGCCATTGCAAGCATTCCGATGGCAACAGAGGTAAAAAGAACCTCCTCCGAAACGTCAGTGCGAATACTGTGATCTGTTTTTGCACGCATATACGCATAATGAAATGCCGTCTGTATCGGTTTAAGCGGGTCAAGATGCTCACCTAATTCCTCGGTATTCGTATGCCGACGGCAAATGAACGTTTTGTAATTTCCACTAAACCGTAAAAGTTCGGGATGTTCCCGATAAATTTTAATTATGGTCAATGTATAAAGACTGATCATCTCGTATGCAGACAGTTCCCTGAACTTGTCTTCACCGTACTGTGTAACTGTTTCCTGCCAAATATTTTTCCAAAACATGCCGCTGATGGAAATAACAAGTCTTTCTTTCGTTTTATAATACTTGAATAGCGTTGTGGGGCCTACACCTGCCGTCACCGCAACCTCATTCATACTGACGGACTCTATTCCCTTTTCGGAAAAAAGTTTCAATCCCGATTCAAGAATTTTCTTACGTCTTTGCGTTTCTTCGTAAATATCTTTTTCAGTGTTTCTGGGCATTACAATCTCACTTTAGACCTTTCTACAAAAGTAGTACCGCTTCGTTTGTTGTTTTCATTGTAGCATAAAAGATTTTGGATGTCAATATCTCCTACAAAAAAATTTAATAACCGTTTTTGACACAGTTTTTCGATTTTTGGCACGTTTTATGCCATTTTTTTGGCACGGTCATTTAATAAGTTAAGTTGTGTCCGTCAGTTCAGTATGATATAATATTAAAATGATAATTATGGAGGTACTTTATGGCAAATTACTGTAATTTTTGCGGAAAGCCCTTAGACGACGGCGCACTTAAGTGTTCCGCCTGCGGAAAAGAAGTCGGTGCTTCTCAGCCCGAGAACAACAATTCGGAAGCAACGGGGAATACCGAAAAAAGCGGCTTTTTCTCATCGCTTATCCGCCAAATAACCGATTTACTCAAACATCCTAAGAAACTCATTCCCACATTTGTGATGTCGGGAGTTTGGATACTCTTTTCGATTTTGTCCGTAGTGGGCGTCAATATTCCCATATTCAGATTTTTATATACCATCACATATTCCAACGGCGGAATGTTCGGCGGATTTTTCGGCACGGTGGGCGGAATGTTCGGAAAAGCCGTGTTCGCAACCGTGGTGAACACCGTTGTGCTTTCCCTTTGTGCAAAGAAAAACCCCTTTGCCGGAATAAACAAAACCTTTGCATCCGTGTTCGGAAATGCGGCATTCAGCGGACTTTCCTCCATTGCTCCGTTTCTTATCGGCGCAGGCTCGGGTGTAATACTGTATTGGTTCTTTAATATCACATCAAGTCCCGTGAACTGCGCAATCGCCGTGGTGGGTGCGGTGGGCGCAATTCTTTCTCTCAGCAAAAAGAACAGTCTGCTTATTTCGCTGATTTTCTCCGTGGCAGGAAAACTGACACGTGGAAAAACTCCATCGCAAATAGTTGTTACCCGTGCGCTTACGGGATTTTCCGCCGGCTTTGCCCTCGGACTTCCCCTTACCTTTGCACGTTTCGGCTGGTTACTGTTCCTTGTGGGTGCTTTAATACTTTCGGCAGGTATCGTATTTGCCATTGTGGGTAAAAACGTCTTGAAAAAAGCGGCGGCAACGGCGGCAGTGCTTGTAATATTCGGTGCTACTCTGTCACCGATGTTTTTCGGTGTAAACGCCGCAAACGACAGTTTGCCGAATAAATATGTTCCCATGGAAAAGGTTTTCCGACTTGAAGACGGGGACGGAAGCCAACCGATAAACTACAAAAAAGTTGACGGATTTTTCCTCGTTTTAGACAGTATGACAAGTTACGGCATCGGTCTTTACGGTGACGATGCGCTTTACGGGGCAGAACCCTCTCTCAATGCAAAATATCAAACCGCTTCGCAGACTATCAGTGCAAAACCCTCAGTTTTGGTCAGCCACAACGAAATGTCTGACGGATTTACCGTTTCCGGGACGTGGGATTGGAAACACACTTACCTCGGTGAGGAAGGCAGTGTTCACAATGCAGGCGACAATCAGGTTTACCGTTCCGACCTTGCACTTAACATATCCAACATAACATTTGAGGATTGCCATATTTACGCAGATATTGAGGGCACTCTCAATTCTGCCGGCGGAAGCAACGATTCCTACGACAAGACAGAAACGCTTCATCTTTCGGGAACTCATCTTGCAGGAGATTACAAGCTTAATTCCGACACAAAAACCGTTTACGTCAAATTTTACGTAGGCGAAGCATCGTCAAGTTCCACCAATGCGTCCATGATTTTCCGAATTGCCGGTGTGCTTCCCGCAAGTAGCGCAGGGGCGGTTGTCAGCGACAAAGATACCTCAAAACCCGACGAAACCGACGATGATGTACGTCCTTACAAAAACCGTCTTACCTATACAAACGGTCGTAAAAATAAATACGGTCAGCCGTTCCCCGATTTAATGGACTTCGACGGCGACGGCAAAATAACGTGGCTTGATTCAAATATTCAAAAGGAACTTTCACACGATCCCGACTGGCTCCACCGTCCCACAAGCAAGGCGCTGGGAACATTCCTTGCTATTCTTACGGGACTTTTAGGCACGGCGGGCGGACTTATCGGCAGTGCCGCAGGAAGTATTGCAGGAGGTCTTGCTTCCGGCGCAGGTGAAGCGGCGTCCGAAATTGCAAGCAGTCTTGCCGACGGTATTTCAAACGACACTTCGGACAAAAACGAAAAAGAAGATTTAGGTCCTTACATACGCCGTGACGGTGACGGAGACCTTAATGTTACCGACCCTGCCACGGGCGAAAACCGTTTGTACACCGCAAACGGCGACGGAACGTACACCAATCCGCTTACGGGCGCAACCTACACCGAGCAGGAACTGAAAGACTCGCTTGAAAGCCGTGCGGAAAATTCCGAGCTTATCCGTCAGGACGAAGCGGTTAAGAACGAAGCAATAAACGAACAGCGAGAAGAAAACCAAGGCAAATCGCAGATAACAAAAGAACTCGAAGCGGAAGCGGCGGCTCAGAGAGCGCAGGAAGAAAAGGAAGCGGCACAGAAAAAATACGTTGAAGGCTTAGCAGATAAGTACGGAGTATATTCCGGCGACGATGATTTGCGTACAAAAATAGGTGAAAAGCAAGGCCAAGCGGAAATTGAACGTTACGAGCAAACGGAACTTGAAGAAGAATATCGCAAGAGCCAGACTTATACCGAAAACGTCAAGAAAGGTGCGGATTTTGCTATTGACGTTTATGCAGCGGTAGACCCCACAAAGACAGGACAGAAGTTCAAGGACGGCTACACGGTTGCAACGGCGGCGGCATCCAATGCCGGTGATGTAATGGCGGGCAACAAGTCCATGGGCGGAGCATTTGTGCAAACGGTAGTTGATTCCACCGTAGAACTTGCCAAGAACCACTCCGAGGGTGTTACGCAGAAATTGGCATCCAACATAATGGGTGACAGTGTAAAAGCGATGTCCGACACATATATGAAGGGCGGAAGCGTAGAAGATATTCGCAAGGCAGGTGAAGGAGCCGCAATTCAAGGCGGAATAAATGCAGCGGTAGACGTGACATTTGACGCATTCGGCGGTGCGGCAAGCGAAAAAATGGGACTTACCGGTAAAAAGGTAATCGGTTCTGTAGGCGGTCAGCAAATCACCAAGGGTATGGCAGGAAAAGGCACGGAAACGCTTGCCAATGACCTTGTAAAAAATGGACTTACACTTACCGATTCCGACGAAGCGGCGCTTGAAAAACTGCACAAAGAACAGGCTCAAGCCGAAGCAGATGCCAATAAAGAAGCAATAGAACGATTCAAGGAAGCCCAAAAGGAATGGGCAGAGCGAAGCAAAAACGATTCGGAAGAATAAAATTGCATAACCCAATCAGGTCGGATTTTTCAAAAAAATCCGACCTTTTTTCAGTATTATTAAACGCAAATTTTTTGGCACAATTTGTGCCAAAGCATTGACTTAATGATAAATATAATGCTATAATATAAAAAAATTTCGGAGGTGCCACGTGTTAGCCATTGGAATAATTATTGCCGTAATAGGGTTACTTCTTATTGTATCATTTATTTTCAGCCGACTTAGATGCAACGAAAAAACCGAAGCGACCGTCAGCAAGGTTTCGGCAAAGAAGATTTATTTGCGCGGAAGAATTGCAAATGAATACACACCCGTGTTCACATATTTTTCGAACGGCAAAAAATACACCGCAAAGTCGGATATATCTACTTTTGACGCAAAACGCTATTCAGTAGGAGATAAAGCGACTGTATATATTGATGCTAAACATCCCGAAACTATGCGCTACGGAAGCAATGTTTCTTACTTGATTGCAGGCATAGTTTTGGCGGCACTTGGAATTTTTATCATAGTATTAGCATTATAGAAGAAAGGAATTTTCAAGATGTTTTCGGACCGTTTCAATTCGCTTATGAATATTGCCGAGGTATCAAACAGTCTGCTTGGGCGTGACATTCACATGAACCCGTCACACATCGGCAGACTTCGTTCGGGAGCGAGAAAATTAGCAAAAAAGCACAATTATCTTCATTCAATTTGCGCTTATCTTGCGTCGCACATAAAAAAAGACTACCAGATAAATGCACTTCAGCGGCTCACGGGAATAGACGGCGGCACGCTTGCATCTTCCGACAAAACGGCTGATTTTCTTGAAAAATGGCTTCTCGAAAACGAGATGGACACCTCTGCTTATGCAGAAAAACTTCTTTCCGGCTTTGCCCGTATTTCTTCAGCCGCCCACCCCGTTTCGACAAATCAGAATGTTGACGATTTTTCGGAAGAATGTCCCCCCTATCTTTACGGCAACGAGGGAAAGCAAAAAGCGGTCATCAGTTTTTTTCGTATGGTTCTTAACGAAAGCACTCCGCAAACGTTGCTTTTGTTCTCCGACGAAAATATGGCGTGGCTTTACGAGGACGCCGCCTTTGCCGCACAGTGGACAAGTCTTTTTTCAAAAGTTCTTGCAAAGGGTAACAGAGTGCGAATTATTCACACGGTGTCACGGGATATTAACGAAATGTTCGAGGCGCTCACTAAATGGATACCCATTTATATGACCGGAAGCATTGAGCCGTACAGTTACCCACGGCTTCGTGACGGTTTGTTTCAGCGCACACTTTTTATTGCGCCCAAAACGGCGGCGGTGGTTTCATCTTCCGTTCAGCAGAACACCGACGGAATGCTTAATATACTGATTACCGACCACTCGGCATTGAACGCACTTGTCACAGAATTTGACAATTTGTTTGCGTTCTGCCGTCCTTTAATGAAAATATTCACCGATTTCAAGGAACTTGCCCGAGTTGCAAAACCGCTTTTTGAATCGTCCGACGGTGACGAATTTCTGTGCAGTGCAGTTCCGCCGATTTTTACGGTTTCGCAAGAACAAATCGCCGATATTTCAAGGCAAATTCAAGATGAAAAGATTGCTTTGCTGCTAAAAAAATGTGCAGACGATTTTCTAAAGCACATAGAAAATCACAAACTGACATTGACCGTTCTTAATCCCGAACTTGTTCTTTCGTCTGATTCTGTTTCGTTGCCTTTGCGCAGCACTTTTTCGGCGGAGGAATATTCCTATACCTGCAAGCAGTACAAAAAGCATATTGAATACTTGCAAAAACTTGAATCGGAATGCGAAAATTTTACGCTTAATTTTTCGGACCGAATATCGGAAAACACAGTAATTTACGTTAAAAATGATGCGGGTGTAATATTGACAAAAGCCGATCATCCGTCAATTTCATTTGTAATCAACGAGAAAAATATGGTAACGGCATTTTGGGATTGCATTGAAAAAAGAATGTTGTTTTAGCAAAATATCCGCATACGCAAAAAGGTCACCCGATTGTACTTTCGGGTGACCTTTTTTATAAAACACGAATAATTGCATAGCAGTTGGGTTGTGAAAAAGTAACTGTAACCGATTTTTCGTTAAATATGCAAGTGCAAGTACCGTTGGACGCAAGTACATCGCCTTTTTCAAATGTTTTCGGCAATGTAAATGTGTAAAAATCCGCATCGTTCAGTTCACGGAACAAAATAAGATAGTTTGCTTCTTCTCCCATACACGCAAAACCGGTAAACGACGTTCCGTTTGGCGTTTCGCCTACGGGAACAGTATCTGCATTTGCCAAATGTTCCCTTATACTTTTCCAAATCGGCAACGCACGTGCCAATTCCTGCGCCCGTTTATCCGAAAGAAATTGCAATTCAAACCAAAACAGCGGATTTGCCGCCGCACAGATTGCAAACAGATAGTCCATCGTGTACCGTTGCGGCTGAAAAACATCATCTCCGTAACTTTCAACATACAAATCCGGATTAACAAGTTCCATTTGAAGCCTTTGTGCAGGAACAAAGTGCGAAAGCATCCACAAATTTCGCAACGTGCGATACGGATAGTAATTCGCCGTTTTTGTGTATCTGTTTTCCACAAAAACCGTTCCATGTTCTGCGCCGCACAAAAAGCCGAGTCGGACTCCGTTTGTCACGTCAAGTTGAACCTCGCCCACGGGTTTTATGCGGTCAAGCATTTTAAGCATTCGTGATTTATCCTCTGTATCCAGCACAAAAAGCATATCAAGTTTGAAAAAACTGCATCCCAAATTCGCTGCTTCGGTCAAAACTCGCAAGTCACGTTCAAGCAAACGAAAATGTCCGTGAAAATCGGGTGCAAACCATAAACCTATTCCCACGCCCTTTTGTCGAGCATAATCGCACACTCCCTGCAATCCGTCGGGAAAACGTTCTCGGTCAACAAGCCAAAAGTCACCGTCAAAACAGCGACGTCCGTTTTCATCAATAATGGAACGATCTGCGGTTTTCCCGTTCTGCCAACCGTCGTCAATCTGCACCGCATCCACGCCCAAACGTGCGGCGGCATCAATTTCCCGCCGAATAAACTCATCGCTGACGCAATTCCATTGATGATAATCTCCCCACGTGTTGGAAAGCGTATATAACTTTGCACCTTTTTGCTTTTCTCTTAAAAATTCACGAACTGCACTTTCTCCGTCCCTGCACACAGTGCTTGCCACGGTAATATTATCGGGTGTCAGTGTCGCTGTGCCGTTTTTCACCGAAATTGCAGGTGTTTCGAAATCAGCCGCTTCGGTAATAAGCACCGTTGTCTGACCGTTTTGCAGATTTTTCAGGAAAAATATCTGCCCTTTCATCGGCTCACAGTTTCCCGCAAACAGAAGCCGTGACTGTGTGGAAACAACATCGTCGTGATTATCGGTCACAGTGTGCAGATAGACCGCAGTGATAATCCAATGAGCGCCGGAAAGCGAAAACGGTGTAAATTTATCAAAAACAGTCATATTTCCTCCGATTGTATTCATATCCTTAATTTCTTTTTTATAATAACATACAACCGTGTTAAAGGCAATAGCGTATTTTTACAAATCAAATTTCATATAATAACCCGCTGCAAAAGGTGGCTTACCTCTTTTGACAAAAAAAGTCCCCATTCTTGCGAATGGGGACTTTGCGTTTATAAAGTTTTCAAGCGTTAAGCAAAATTACTTAATGATTGATGAAACGATACCTGCGCCAACGGTTCTTCCGCCTTCACGGATAGCGAAG
>JAZRYL010000034.1:0-2740 GCA_045600705.1 Clostridia bacterium
GTTCTTTACGATTTTTACATCCCAAAGTCCGTTTCCGTCGTCAAATTCATTTTGGCCGGTGTCACTTATAAGATTTCTTAAAGGCGCACCGTATTCGCTTCCGTAAATTATGGGAATTAAGAGTTCCGTCCAACTGTTGCACATATACACCGTTAAAGGATTGGGGAAATATGCGCATGATGTTATTGCATTTTCCGTATCATTTATTGATACAATAAGTTTATACTGCGCACGGGTGAGTGCTACATAAAGCAAACGGAGTTTTTCGGAAACATTTGATTGTCTGCCGACAGAAGCAAATACCATGTTTTGTGCGGTAGATGTTTTTTCATTATCTGCGTTACGCATTTTCACACAAAAGCCGAGTTCTTCATCGAAATCGGGGCTTTCCTGCTTAAACGTGTCGCCTGTTCCGATTAAAAATACGATAGGGAATTCAAGTCCTTTGCTCTTGTGAACGGTCATATAATGAATCGAATTATCGTTTTCGTCAAAATTTGCTTCATTTTTTTCCGAGAATGAAATATTTTTGTAGTATTCAAGAAATCCTCTTAAACCGCCGGTGTTGTTTTCGGAATAATACTTGGCGTTTGACATTAAAATATCAATTTTGTTTTCCTGAACATAACTGTTTTTCATAAAAGCGATATGATACATAAAGCCTGTGTTTCTGTAAACGTATTCGATGAAATCGGGCAACGTCATAGTAAGTTGAAGCACTTGCAATTTATCAATAAGGCAAATAAATTCGTCTATCTTGTTTTTAATGCTTACATCGCTTCCGTCAATTCGGTACGAAACAAGTGCATCGTAGAATATTTTATACTCATTGTCAGGCTTTTCAATTCGAATTTTTGCAAGTTCCTCTAACGTGAAGCATCCGATGCAGGAAAGCATAACGGTAATAAGTTCTTTGTCTTCACGGCGAATAACAAGCAATTTAAGCAAAGATATAATAGCGCCGATAATATCAAAGGATTCCTTGTCAATTTTTTCATTCGCTCTGAATGGAATTCCGTATTTTTTGAACGTTTCGTCCAATTTTTCGGGAACACCGTTTGTTAAGCCTAAAATAACGATATCGTTATACGTTACTTTCCGTTCGAATTCAACCTTTTCGCCGTTTACTTCTTTTTTAAGACGCAATGTGGAATTTGCACACAACTGAACAATTCTGTCTGCTATTACTTCTGCTTCGGAAAGTACGTTTGCCTGAATTTTGTCTTTTTTTAAGTATGAATTATGCTTATATGATATTAAGAATTCATTTGGATTTTCGGGTATTCCGTTTGTGTACAAAAAATTTTCGTACTGAAACGATTGTTTGTCCGGTCCGGGGTAAAGTTTTGCATTTTCGTCGTATTCTACTTCGAAAAAGTCCTCATGCATACAAGATTCGAAAATCTGATTTATTCCGTCAAGAATTGCTTTTAACGAACGAAAGTTGTTTGACAAATAGAATATTGTACCCAAAACACCGCTTTGATAATCGTTGATTTTATTTATGAAAAGTTGCGGTTTTGCTTCCATAAATTTATATATACTTTGTTTTACATCGCCAACGAAAAACAAATTGTCTTCACGGCTTAATTCAAGCACAATTTTTTCAAGTTTTGCGTTTACGTCTTGATATTCGTCTACAAAAAGATAATCAATTTCGTCTTTTAACTCTTGTTTGATTGCCGGCTCGGTATCTAAAAGTTTGATTGTTTTGTCTAAAATTCCGTCGAATGAAACGGCACCGTTTTCGTTGCATTTTGCATCGTAATATTCACGGTACTTTTCCGACATGTCAAAAAGTGCACGAACCGCATTTGCTGACTTGATTTTTTCTTCGTCGGAAAGCACGGAAATTTTTTCAAAATATTTTTTTATGTTTTTTCTTAATTCTAATATTCTTGAAGATATTGCACCATACTGCGGGTTGCTCTTTTTGATAGAACTTGAGAAATTCGATTTAAAGCATATTTTACTGAGTTTTTCCGACGGTGTTTTTTCGGAAATGGTTTCACTAAGCAGTCCGATAACTTTTTCTGCGTGCACTGCTATTTTATCAAACCCGGATTGACCTTTGAATTTTTCAATAAGCATTTCGTAATAATCAATAAAAAGACGCGCTATTATATTGAGTTCCTCGCACAAATGATTATCCCAAACGGAAAAATCTTTGTACGAGTTGATAACTTTTGACTTAAAAGCATCTTTGTCGATTATGTATGACATTTTTTTTGTAAAATACTTGATTTTTTCGGCAAGAGAATCGTCGTTATAACCGTTTGAAAAAAGTTCGAGAGCATCCATATACTCAGGGTATGAACCGTCCTCGTATTTTTTTGCAAATTCCTCTAATGTTTTGTTCAGTGCATATTCCGAATACATTTCGTCCTGTGTTGCATTAAGAATAGTAAAATCGGGTGCAAGGTCAGTTTTACAGTAATATCTTTGCAGAAGTTTCTGGCAATACGAATGAATAGTTGAAATATTTGCTCGGTCAAGCAAACGCTTTTGCTTTAACAAATATTCATTGTCTGGATTTTCTGAAAGGGCAGCATCAAATTGCTCTTTAAGTTTTTTGCGCATGGAAGCCGCCGCCGCATTAGTAAATGTTACAACAAGCAATCTGTCAACACTTGTGCTTCCGTTTTTGATAAGATTGAAGATTTTCGTTATCATTACTGCGGTTTTTCCGCTTCCTGCCGCCGCCGAAACAAGAATGTTTGTTCCGCTGTGATTTATTGCT
>JAZRYL010000035.1:0-119884 GCA_045600705.1 Clostridia bacterium
TCGAACCCACGACCTCTAGCGTGACAGGCTAGCGCTCTAACCAGCTGAGCTACCGGACCGAATAATGGTGGGAACAATAGGGCTCGAACCTATGACCCTCTGCTTGTAAGGCAGATGCTCTCCCAGCTGAGCTATGCTCCCGTTCTCTCAAAGCGTTGTTATTATATTATAACAAAATGAATTTGTCAAACATTTTTTTGATAAAAATCAAATAAAAAGTATGATTTGCTCATACTTTGTCGCATAATGTAAGATTTTGTCATAAAAAATAGTATGATATAAGAAAAAGCGGAGGAATAATATGAGACCATTAAAGGAAAAAATCAGCATAACAGTAGACGGTGATGTACTTACCGTAATAAAAGATGCGGCGGAATATGATGGCAGATCACTTTCGCAGTACATAAATTTGGTATTAAAGCGCCATTGCGAAAACGAACTTTTGAAGGAAAACAAGTCCAATGGATAAAGAAATCCTATTAGGCAATAACACACTTGTTTTAACGCAATTCAGAAGTTTTATGTTCAAAAACGAGAAATACACGATTTTCGTAGATGCAAAAGTTATGGATGACGGTATGCCCGCAATATATGTTTTAAAAAACGAAAACGGTGAATATACCGTTCCCGACAGAGAAACACTTACCCTGCTTCTGCCATTATGTTCGGATATAATATGCAATACCGAGCCCTTCGACTCCGAAAACAAAAACTATCCTAAAATAGATCTTTTACCTTGGAATGAATAATCCCTGTTTTTCGTATCTTTTAAGCATATTTTTCCGAACTCATCAGCATATCTTTTCAGTTCAAAAAATATGTTATCTTTTGGGGGAACTTTCTTGAAAGAAAGTTCCCCCAAACCCCTTCCAAGAACTTTTATCCTTTTTAAGTCATTCTTTTTAGGACTATATATAGTCATATTGTATAATATATCGCCTTACATGTCAACAATAAAAACATATAATTTTTTTGTTGAGAAAGGGGCATTTTTATGAATACTTGTTCTGCAATAAAAAACCGAATTCTTATTTTGTTGGAAGAACGGAAATGGTCAATTTACAAGCTTGCCATTGAATCTGCCGTTCCTCAAACAACGATAAAGAGCATTTTGTACGAAAAAAGCAATAATCCGGGAATCGTTACAATAAAAATGTTGTGCGACGGGTTCGGAATTTCCATTACCGAATTTTTCGATACGGAAGAATTCAAGAATTTAGAGCAGGAAATCAAATAATTTTCAGTTAAACTTAATATTTTACCGGCTTCCTTTATATAAGGAAGTCTTTTTTGAATTTACCAATTATATTGCCCAACAGGTAGTGAAAGTTTCTTTTGCGCACTTTACTTTTCAAAGAAAAGTGCGGTTCTTTTTGTTTCTTTTTCTTCCAAGAAAAAGAAAGATATAATACAAAAAAAGACCGCAGAACAAGTCTGCGGTCTTAAAGTTTGACCTAAAATCAGTCGTTATAAAGAGCCTGAAGCTTTTCAAGATGAGCACGCTTAGCCTTTGCGGTTTCAGCAGCCTTATTGAAGAGTTCTTCTGCACGCTCGGGGAATGAACGTGTAAGTGAAGAATAACGAGCTTCGTTAAGAATGAATTCTTTATAATCGGTTGTGGGAGCCTTGGAGTCGATTGTGAAGGGCTTATCACTTGCAGGGTTAAATCTGAACATATTCCAGTAACCGCAAGCAACGGCTTTCTTCATTTCTTCCTGGCAGTGAATCATACCACCCTTAATTGAGTGCATTTCGCAGGGAGCATAACCGATAATAAGTGAAGGTCCGTGATAAGCTTCTGCTTCTTTCATTGCCTTAAGAGTCTGGTTGATATCAGCACCCATAGCGATCTGTGCTACGTAGATATAACCATAGCTCATAGCGATTTCTGCAAGGCTCTTCTTAGCGATAGCCTTACCAGCAGCAGCGAACTGTGCAACCTGACCGATGTTGGAAGCTTTTGAAGCCTGTCCGCCGGTATTTGAGTAAACTTCGGTATCAAATACCATAATGTTTACATCTTCGCCGGAAGCAAGAACATGGTCTACACCGCCGAAGCCGATATCGTATGCCCAACCGTCACCACCGAAGATCCATACTGACTTCTTGGAGAGGTATTCTTTGTTTGCAAGAATTGAAGCGCAATGTTCGCAGTTGCCGGCAACCTTCTCAAGTTCAGCAATAAGAGCCTTTGTTGCAGGAGCATTTGCTTTACCGTCATCAACGGTATCAAGATATGCCTTTGCAGCTGCCTTAAGTGCTTCGGGAGCATCCTTATCAAGGATTTCCTTAACCTGATCAATAAGGCGGTTTCTGACAGCCTTCTGACCGAGATACATACCGTAGCCGTGCTCAGCGTTGTCTTCGAACAAGGAGTTAGCCCAAGCAGGACCGTGACCTTCTTTGTTTACTGTGTACGGGCTTGTTGCAGCGGGGCCGCCCCAAATTGAGGAGCATCCTGTTGCGTTTGAAATATACATTCTGTCGCCGAAAAGCTGAGTGATCAAGCGAGCATAAGCGGTTTCAGCACAACCTGCGCAGGAGCCGGAGAACTCGAGGAGAGGCTGTTTGAACTGTGAATTGATCGTTGTTGCATCTGAAGCAACACCGTCTTTCTCAGTAACGTTTTCAACGCAGTAGTCAAATACGGGCTGCATATTGTCCTGAGATTCACGTGATACCATTGTAAGTGACTTAGTGGGGCATTCGCCTACGCAAACGCCGCATCCCATACAATCAAGCGGAGATACAGCAAGTGTATAAGCATAACCCTTTGAAGTAGCCATCTTTTCCTTTGCTGCAACCTTGATGTTTGCAGGAGCATTTTCAAGTTCTGCCTTATCAAGAGCGAAAGGACGGATTGTTGCATGAGGACAAACAAATGCGCACTTGTTGCATCCTACGCAAGTTTCGTTGTTCCATTCGGGAACCATAACTGCAACGCCACGTTTTTCGTAAGCAGCAGCGCCGAGTTCGAAAGTACCGTCAACGTGATCAGCAAATGCCGAAACAGGAAGAAGATCACCGTTCATTTTGCCGATGGGCTTCATAACGCCGTCAACCATCTTGATAAGTTTAGCGCTTCCCTTTGTTGTGGGAACTTCCTGAACATCTTTTGCATCTGCCCATGAAGCGGGAACTTCAACCTTAACGTAAGCGGTAGCACCTGCGTCGATTGCTTTTTCGTTCATTTCAACGATTTCTTTACCCTTCTTCATGAACTTCTGAGCTTTTTCTTTCATGTAGCCGATTGCTTCTTCACGGGGAAGAACTTCCGAAAGTGAGAAGAATGCAGACTGCAATACAGTATTTGTACGTTTGCCAAGACCGATCTGCTGAGCAAGGTCGATAGCATTTACAGTGTAAAGCTGAATGTTGTTCTTAGCAATGTATCTCTTTGCTTCGCCTGAAAGTTTTTCTTCAAGTTCAGCAAAATCCCACTGGCAGTTGATAAGGAATACACCGCCGGGTTTAACGTCATTTACCATTCTGTAACCCTTTTCAACGTATGAGGGGTTATGGCAAGCAACGAAGTCAGCCTTATTGATATAGTAAGGGCTCTTGATGGGTTTGTCACCGAAACGAAGGTGAGAAATCGTAATACCGCCCGTCTTCTTTGAGTCATACTGGAAGTAAGCCTGAACGTATTTATCAGTATGGTCACCGATAATCTTAATGGAGTCTTTGTTAGCACCAACGGTACCGTCGCCGCCTAAGCCCCAGAACTTGCATTCGATTGTGCCTTCTGCAGCGGTGTTGGGAGCGGGTTTTTCTTCAAGCGAAAGATGTGTAACGTCATCGTTGATTCCAAGTGTGAACTGTGCCTTGGGAGCATCTTTCTTAAGTTCGTCATAAACAGCAAATACGCTTGCCGGAGGAGTATCCTTTGAACCTAAGCCGTAACGACCGCCGATAACAGTTGCATTAACGCCATTGTTAGCAAGTGCGGTAACAACATCCATATAAAGAGGTTCGCCGAGAGCACCGGGTTCTTTTGTTCTGTCAAGAACAGCGATTTTCTTAGCAGTTGCGGGAATAGCTTCAACAAGCTTTTCTGCTGAGAAAGGACGGTACAAACGTACTTTAACAAGACCAACCTTTTCGCCTTGAGCGGTAAGGTAGTCGATAACTTCTTCTGCAACGTCGCAGATTGAACCCATAGCAACGATTACTCTGTCTGCATCGGGTGCGCCGTAGTAGTTGAACAACTTATAGTCTGTGCCGAGCTTTTCGTTAACCTTGTTCATATATTTTTCAACAAGAGCAGGAACTGCATCGTAATAAGCGTTGCAAGCTTCTCTGTGCTGGAAGAATACGTCGCCGTTTTCGTGGCTGCCGCGCATTACGGGGCGTTCGGGGTTAAGAGCACGTTTTCTGAATGCTTCAACTGCATCCATATCACACATTTCTTTAAGATCTTCATAATCCCAAAGAGCAACTTTCTGAATTTCGTGAGATGTACGGAAACCGTCAAAGAAGTTAAGGAAAGGTACTCTGCCTTCGATTGCTGCAAGGTGAGCAACGGGAGCAAGGTCCATAACTTCCTGCGGATTTGTTTCAGCCATCATAGCAAAGCCGGTCTGACGGCAAGCATATACGTCTGAATGATCACCGAAAATGTTAAGAGCATGGCTTGCTACGCAGCGAGCTGATACGTGGAATACGCAGGGAAGAAGTTCACCTGCGATCTTGTACATATTGGGGATCATCAAAAGAAGACCCTGTGAAGCTGTGTAGGTTGTGGTAAGTGCGCCAGCTGCCAATGAGCCGTGAACCGTACCGGAAGCACCTGCTTCTGATTGCATTTCTGCAACTTTAACTGTTGAGCCGAAAATGTTTTTGCGACCTTGTGCTGACCACTGGTCAACATAATCTGCCATGGGGCTTGAGGGTGTGATAGGATAAATACCGGCAACCTCAGTAAATGCGTAGCTTACGTAAGCGGCAGCATTATTACCGTCCATGGTTTGAAACTTTCTTGCCATAAAAAAATCCTCCTAAATATTATACGGTCAAGCGAAATTGTAAAATATCCGCAATAACCGATTTTTATCACCGTATATAATAACACTAATATTCAAATAAGTAAAATGTTTTTTGTAAAAAGTTATTAAATTTTCAAGAATAATAATCTCAAATGAAAAAAGATGTTATATAATTTGTCAAAAGAAAGAAAATCTGCTATAATTTTGTTGCGTATAAAGGAGATAATTGCTATGAGAATGAGAAGAAAAAGAAATCTTGATGCATTTGTTGAAATGTATCCGGATATACTTTCGATAATGGAAAAACCCGACAAAAACGTTGTGAAAGCGTTGGAGCATAAGGAATACTTAGACTTAAAATCGCTTTTGGGGAACGAAACCGCAGAGCTTGAAATCGGATGCGGAAAAGGCGGATTTATATGCGAGCTTGCAAAAAGGAATCCCGAAAAATCGTACATAGCGGTAGAAGTAAGCAAAAACGTAATAGTTGAAGCATGCAGAAAAGCTCGTGAAATGGGAATAACCAACGTGCATTTTCTTAACTGTCAAGCGGAAATACTTCCCTGCTTCCTTCCTCCCGAAAGCATAGAAAACATATATCTTAACTTTTCATGTCCTTATCCCAAGTACACATACGCTGCCCATCGCTTAACACATAATAGATTTTTGGAAACGTATAAAATGTATCTGAAAAAAGGCGGAGAAATTTATCAAAAGACCGATAATATGCACTTCTTTGAATTTTCTCTTGAACAGTACTCTTTATCGGGATACAAAATCAAAAATGTTTCTCTTGACCTGCACCACTCCGATTTTGAGGGAAACATTATAACCGAATACGAGAAAAAGTTCTCCGATATGGGAATGCCTATCTATCGTGTAGAAGCATATCTTGAATAGTTTTTCAGGTATTTTCAGCGCTTAAAATCACAATATACCCCAAAAACAATATAACACAAAAGGCAAAGAATATCCTTTTTTCAGATTGTTCTTTGCCTTTTATTTTTATAAAACTTTATTAAGGAAATCTCTGAGACGGGGACTCTTGGGGTTTGCAAAAACCTCTTTCGGGTCGCCTTCTTCTTCAATAACTCCGCTGTCTACGAACATTACTCTGTCCCCCACTTCACGGGCAAATCCCATTTCGTGAGTAACGCATACCATAGTCATACCTTCCTTGGCAAGTTCTTTCATAACGTCAAGAACTTCGCCGACCATTTCCGGGTCAAGAGCACTTGTGGGTTCGTCGAAAAGCATAACGTCCGGGTTCATGCAAAGCGCACGAACTATGGCAACACGCTGTTTCTGTCCACCCGAAAGACTGTTCGGATATGCGTTTGCTTTGTCAAGAAGTCCTACACGTTCAAGCAGTTTAAGTGCCTTTTCTTCAGCCTCTGCTTTAGGAACTTTCTTTATCTTAATAGGTGCAAGCGTCAGGTTTTTAAGCACCGTCATGTGCGGGAACAAATTAAACTGCTGAAAAACCATTCCCATTTTCTGGCGGTGAACGTTTATATCGGAATCGGGTGCGGTTATGTCTGCGCCCTCGAAATATATTTTTCCGTCAGTAGGCTTTTCAAGTAAATTGAGGCAACGTAGAAACGTTGATTTTCCGCTTCCCGAGGCACCGATAACAACTACTACCTCGCCTTTTTTTATTTCGGTGGAAATGCCTTTAAGCACCATATTATCGCCGAAAGATTTTTTAAGTCCTTCAACCTTTATCAATGTATCAGTGGTCACTCTTACGCAACCTCCTTTCCAAAATGCCGAGAAGTTTGGTAAGAACAATTACGATTACAAGGTAAATCAACGCCAAACTAATATAAGGCACAAATGCCTGATATGTTTTGTTGGCAATGTTCTGCGCCTGCTTCGTAACGTCACGGAGTGCGATTACCGAAACAAGCGACGTGTCCTTAAGAAGTGTTATCATTTCATTTCCCAATGCGGGAAGAATGTTCTTTACCGCCTGCGGAATAATAATGTACCACATTGTCTGCACGTAATTTAAGCCGAGCGAACGTCCTGCTTCCATCTGTCCGTTGCTGATGGACATAATGCCCGAACGTGCAATTTCGGCAACGTATGCGCCCGAGTTTATACCAAGTGTCAAAATACCGCAGAATACGGTTGCCGTGTCGGTTTTGGGAATCATAATTACGAAGCCCATAATAAGAAGCTGTACCATCATTGGTGTTCCGCGGATGACCGTCAAATACACCTTACAAATCGCATTGATTATTTTAAGAATGACAGATTTCTTTTTACCGGGCTGCGAATCGTATGCGGTACGGATTATACCTACGATAAGACCGATAATGACGCCCAAGGCAAGTGCGCCTATCGTAACAATAAACGTTATTTTCAGTCCGTTTGTGAAAAACTTCCATCTGTCACCGAAAACAAACGTCTGATAAAGCTGATGACAAAGCTGATCCAAAAAGCTTTTTATCCTGTCGAGTAATCCGTTTATCCATTCGGGGGCTTTCGCTAACCATTCATTCAAAATTGATTATCCTCGTTTCTTATTGTCTAAATACCATCAAAAGGGCGGTTTGTACCGTCCTTTTAATTTAAGTGTTGTTTTGTTGTAATCAGATTATTCAGCCTTGATATATTTGGAAACGATTTCATCAAGTTTGCCGCTTGATTTAAGTTCCTTCATTGCATCGTTAATCTTGTTAAGAAGTTCAGTGTTTTCTTTTGCAACTGCGATTGCATAATCTTCATCAGCGTATGAAGCATCAAGAATCTTAAGACCTGTGTTTTCTTTTACGAAGTTCTTAGCAGGTTCGTTATCGATAACAACGCAATCAACCTGACCGTTGTTAAGAGCTGCAACTGCCAAAGCACCGTTTAAGAACTGCTTTACGTTTTCCTGACCGAAATCGTCTGTGCAGTAAATATCACCGGTTGTACCGGACTGAACACCGATTGTCTTGTCAGCAAGATCATCAGGTGATGCGATAGCGGAATCTTCTTTAACGATGATTACCTGAACACCCTTTGCATAGCTGTCGGAGAAATTAACTGATTCAAGACGTTCTTCGTTTACTGTCATACCTGCAAGAGCAACGTCAATGCTTCCACCCTTAACTGCGGGGATAAGTGAATCGAATTCCATGTCCTTAATTTCGAGATCCATGTTAAGCTTGTCTGCAATAGCCTGAGCGATTTCAGCGTCGATACCAACGATTTTGCCGTTATCGTCAACGAATTCATAGGGAGGGAATGCAGCGTTTGTACCCATAACAAGTTTAGCTTTTTCTGCTGAATCACCTTCGTTTGCAGCAGGTGTTGCTTCCTTTCCGCATCCTGCAAGTGCAAGACCGCATACTGCAACAGCAGCAATCAATAATGTTGAAACGAACTTTTTCATATTTTTTACCTCTTTCTTTTGCGCATAAATTATTTTTATCCGCTGAATATGCTACGATTATAGCACGTATTTTTCATTTGTCAAGCAAAAATGTATAAAAAATCACAAAATTTTATATTTTTTCACTATATGCGTATAAAATCGTCCAAAGTTTGCATATTCTTGCTTATTTTTGTATTTTTATTCCGTATATCTGACACGGTGTGAATATTTATTCCGTTAATTTCAAAAAACCTTTATATATGTTGCCCGAAATATCGGACGCAGTAACCGAGTATTCGGTTTTTTCCGCAGATGCACACTTTCCTGCAAAGCCGTGTACAAAACTTGCAAGCAGGCAAGCGGATTCGGAATTATGCGTTAAAAGCATACATCCCGAAACAATCCCCGCAAGCACGTCGCCGCTTCCTGCGGTTGCCATTCCTGCACATCCGAAGCAGGAAATATAATTTTTTCCCGCACACACTATATTATAGTTGCTCTTAAGAAGAACGGTCGCACCCGTTTCCCTATGAAACTCTTCTGCATACTTTAAGGGATCTTTAACAAGTTCTTTTATCGGAACGCCGAAAAGCCGAGCCGCCTCACCGATATGTGGAGTAACTGTAACGGGAACCGAAACCTTTTTCAGTTTTTCTTTTGTAAGATAATATAGTCCGTCTGCATCAATAACCGTGGGAGAAACGGAATTTTCCAAAATTTCATCAAGAAGTTTTTCTTCTTTTGGATTTCTGCCTATCCCCGGTCCGAAAAGAATAACGTCCTTATCTTTCATAAAATCACAGACGTTTTCTCTGACCGCAACCATAAGTTCGGGATCTCTGTTTTTGTAAAAGTCAACGCACTCCCGGGGCACCGAAATGCTCACCTTGCCCGCAGACGACCTTAGCGCCGAAATTCCCGCAAGAGCACCTGCTCCCTCCATTCCGAAACTGCCGGCGATTATTCCCACGTGTCCCATTGTTCCTTTGTGCGCCGTTTTTTTAATTTTCGGCAATAATTTTTTTATATCCGTTTCATCCGGTGAAAGCAAATTTCCGTTTACATTTATATTTATATCGCAAACGTGAATATTTCCGCATTTATCCTGACCTTTGCCGATAAAATGTCCTTGCTTGTAACCGCCGAATGTAACTGTTTCGTCCGCATCTACTGAAAAATCCGCTTCGCCGGTAGTTGCGTTCAGTCCCGACGGAATATCCACCGAAACAATTTTTGCCCGTCCCTTATATGAATTGATAAGTTTTACCGCTTCCAATGCTTTTCCTTCAAGTGTGCCGTGAAATCCGATGCCGAAAACAGCGTCAACAATGCAGTCATATTCTCCCGACGCACTTTCTACCGTGTTGTCCTTAACAAATTCATAAAAATAAGCGGCATGCTTGCTCAGTTTACTCTTATCTCCATAAAGAATTATGTCAACTTTCTTGCCGTTTTCTTTAAGCATTTTACCGCAAACGAACCCGTCTCCGCCGTTGTTTCCGCACCATGCCACAATCAAAACTCGGTTGTAATTCTTTACGTGTTCATAAACCTTGCCGCCGGCGCAAAGCATAGCACTTTCGGGAAGAATACCGTTTGAAAATGCTTCTTTTTCACAGTTTTGCATTTCTTCCGCAGTTAAAACATACTGCATTTATTCTTCCTCCTCAAATTCAAAGGAGTCTATGGCTTCCTTTGCTTTTTCCCAATCGAAGCCCTTCCGTGCAAGCATCTGTGAAAGTTTCATTTTACGTTCCCTTACCGGGTACTTTTCATATTTTTTTATATTTTTTTCCACAAGTGCTTTTGCATTTTCAAGCAAAACGTCTTCGTCAACGTCTTCAAGTACACGTGAAATGATTTGTCCGTCAATCCCCCGTTCACGAAGCTTATATTCTATCCCCCGCTTACCCAAGTCCTTGGAATTTTCCGCAAAACGTTTTGCATACGCAAAATCGTCAATATAATCAAGTTCCGTCAGGCGCTCCGTGGTTTTTTCTATGGCCTCCTGCGAATATCCGTTTCTTCTCAAGTTGTCGGCAAGCTGTTTTTTCGTCTTATCTCGTGCCGAAAGCAACTCAAAACTTTTTGCAAGGGCACGCTTATATTCGTCTTCCTTGGCTATTTCCTCAAGGGGAAGCGAATTAACGTCCGTTCCCACCGAAAGTCCGTGATCTATAACCGCATCGTCGGAAAGCGAGAATGCATATTCACCGTCAACAAAAACGGAAACCCTTGAATTTTTATATTTTTGCCGTTCAAGTTTTGTTATTTTTGCCATAAAGTCACCTCGTTCTTTGATAATTATACCTTATTTTTAATTTATTTTCAACTTTTTTGTTATTATCAGTTGCTTAATCCGGCTTTTTTTGATACAATGATACGTAGTGAGGGTAAATCAATGCTGTATTTTATTGTAAACAAATTATCAGGAAAAGGCAAAGGTGCGGAAATTGCAAATATTATTTCCAAAGCAATGTCTGAAAAAAATATTCCTTTTTCGATGCACGAAACCGAATATCACGGTCACGCAATTGAACTTTCAAAAGAATGTTCTTCAAAAGACGACTGCCAAGGCATTGTTGCAGTAGGCGGCGACGGCACGTTCTCGGAAGTTCTTAACGGACTTAACACCGCCGTTCCCATGGGCGTTATAACGTCCGGTTCGGGAAACGACTTTATGCGTTCGTTTGCGCCAAATAAAAGCACTCTTGAACAACTTGATATCGTTCTTAACGGCAAAACCGATAACGTAGACTTTATTCAAGTCAACGACAAGCGCTCGCTTAACGTTACGGGCACCGGCTTTGACGTTGATATTCTTATCCGTGAAAGGAAATTTCATAAAGTGTTAAGCGGCTCAATGAGTTATTTTGCTTCATTGATTGTAACACTTTTTACCATGAAATTCCGTAATTTCAAGATGGTCATTGATGAAAAAACAAATTTGGATCAGGACTGTCTGCTTCTTGCCCTTGCCAACGGAAAATACTTCGGCGGCGGGCTTCCCGTTTCCCTTGATTCGAAACTGAACGACGGTATTCTCGACCTTACGGTAATAAGAAAAATGCCTATGGTCAAGGTTCCGTTCATTCTTGCTAAATTTCTTAAAGGCAAAATCAGTGAAGTCACCGATTATGTAAGCACCTATAAGTGCAAAAAACTCGAATGTACCGTTTCCCCCGAAACGGATATTCAGCTTGACGGAGAATTATTCCCCATTTCGCACTTTGTATGTTCTATCCACACCAACGAATTAAAAATGTTCACCGAATAAGTTTTTCGGTTGCAATTATTTTCAATAAGGTTTATACTAAAAAAGAAAATAAAATACGGAGGTATATTATATAATGTTAGTTTCAGCAAAAGAAATGTTGACAAAAGCCAAAGCAGGTAAATATGCAGTAGGTCAGTTCAACATCAACAACCTTGAATGGACAAAGGCTATTCTTCTTACCGCACAGGAAAACAATTCACCTGTTATCCTCGGTGTTTCCGAAGGTGCAGGAAAATATATGTGCGGTTACAATACGATTGTAGGCATGGTCAACGGCATGATCGAAACACTCGGCATTACCGTTCCCGTTGCGCTTCATCTCGACCACGGCAGCTACGAACATGCTTATAAAGCAATGGACGCAGGTTTTTCATCTGTAATGTTCGACGGCTCAAAGTATGCCATTGAAGAAAACATCGAAAAAACAAAGCAGATCATCAAAGACGCTTCCGCAAAAGGAATCAGCGTTGAAGCAGAAGTCGGTGCTATCGGCGGCGAAGAAGACGGTGTTATCGGCGGCGGCGAAGTTGCCGATCCCGCAGAATGCAAAATGATCGCTGATCTCGGCGTTACAATGCTTGCAGCAGGTATCGGTAACATTCACGGCAAATATCCTGCAAACTGGAAGGGCCTCAGTTTTGAAACTCTTGCAAAAATTCAGGAACTTACCGGCGAAATGCCCCTTGTACTTCACGGCGGCACGGGTATTCCCGCAGATATGATTAAAAAAGCAATTTCTCTCGGTGTTTCAAAAATCAACGTTAATACCGAATGTCAGCTTGCATTCCAGGAAGCAACAAGAAAGTACATTGAAGCAGGCAAAGACCTTGAAGGAAAAGGTTTTGACCCGAGAAAGCTTCTTGCTCCCGGCTTTGAAGCAATCAAAGCAACCGTTAAAGAAAAAATGGAACTTTTCGGTTCAGTCAACAAGGCATAATTCATTGATAAAAGATAAAGGTGCTGGTTTTCAGCACCTTTTATTTTTTATATTCGCAGATATCAGTTATCAAGTCAACATTTATTCTTTTTTTGTCCTCAAAAACGATTTCTCTTTCTATTTCCTCGATTCTTTTTATTTTACCCACGTATTCAACATACTTGCCGCCTGCTTTTTTGCCGTCCGGGCAGAAATAGGTGATTTTTACCGTTTTGCCGCTTTCAAAAAGTTCAGTCAATTCTCTGTTTATCTGCTCTTGTTCGTACTCGTCAAGAATAATTTCATCGTTAGTCAACCGTGCTTCTTCCGAAATACATTCTTCGTACCCCGTGAGTGCCGCAAACGGTGCAAACTGTGCCGCACGGTTTATTCTGTCCATTGGCTTGTGCTTTTCGGAAACGTGATGCGGTAAATTTATTATGTCACTGTAATCGTTTTTCATTATACTTTCTGAATCCTTTTCCGTGAGTCAAGCAGAACTTTATCTTCCACGTTTATTTTTCCGTCGTCCGCCTGCGAAACGGTTATTTTATTATGTAATTCGTCTTCAAGCACGAAAAACACCTTGGGTTCTTCGTTTTCGGGTATGCCCTCACATCCGAAATCGTCCTCGTATATATCAATGACCGTGTATTTTTTCATTATGCCTTGTGTCCTCCTATTTGAGCATTTCTCTCTTTTGCCGTTGCTCCCTCACAGAAACTCATTCCTTTAAGCAGAGCATTTTTCCCGTACTTTTCCTTTATGGCTATCGTCGTTTGCTGAATTCTTTTTTCTTTTTGGAAGAATTCTTTTTCCTTAGCACGCATTTCAAGCAATTTCGTATAATCGGTAAACATATCAAGCTGCTCGCAAAAACTTTCTTCCGTTTCGTTTTCCGGCAAAACGTGATTTGCCGAAATATTCAGTTTTCTTACCAGCATTTTTTTATTTACCGTACTGTCATAGATTCCGAGAACCGCATTTATTATAAGCCGAGATGAAGAAGTCTGCTTTCCGATATTCGCCGTTCCGTGGGCAGGCTTAGGAACAGTTCTGCCGTAATAGTCCACCACGAATTCGCCCTTATATTCCGACAGAATTTTATCGTCATTCATATTTTCCTTGTCATAAATCACCGTAAGCACAAGCTGATTCGTGGTCAGCCCCTTGCCTACAAGGTCCAGTGCCATCGCATCCGCCATTTCTCTTAAAACTATCCGTGCTTTTTCGAAACTGTACGGACTTAAAAGTACTTGTCCCGAACAAATGCTTGAATTAGTCGGGCAGTAACTCTTTACTTCCTTTATGGTGCAGGGTTCCCATCCCCACGCATGGTCAACAAGAAGTTCCGCATTCACGCCGAAAAGCTTGTACAGTTTGTCTTCATTGTACACAGAGCACTGCGCTATATCCCCCATAGTGTACATTCCGTTTGCTTCAAGTTTTTTTGCATATCCCTTTCCGACTCTCCAAAAATCCGTAAGCGGTCTGTGATTCCACATTTTTTCTCTGTACGACATTTCATCAAGTTCGGCAATGCGAACACCGTTTTCATCCGGCGGAATATGCTTTGCTTCCACATCCATGGCAATCTTGCAAAGATACATATTCGTTCCTATCCCTGCGGTAGCGGTAATTCCCGTTTCGTGCAGAACGTCAAGTATCATCTTCATTGCAAGTTCACGTGCCGTCATTTTATAGTATTTAAGATAATCCGTACAGTCAATAAACACCTCGTCTACGGAATAAACGTGCACATCCTCCGGCGAAACATAATTCATATATATGCCGAATATTTTTGTGCTTATTTCCATATATTTCGCCATCTGCGGAACGGCAACAATATAATCAAGTTCAAGCTTGGGATTTATTTCAAGTTCGGTTTCGTCATAACTTTTGCCGTTAAATTTTTTAGCCTTTGCAAGCCTTGCGCAGTTTATCCCTTTAACCGCCTGAATTACTTCAAAAAGCCTCGCTCTGCCCGGAATTCCGTACTTTTTAAGTGAAGGAGATACCGCAAGACATATTGTCTTTTCCGTTCTTGCATTGTCAGCCACAACCAAATTGGTTTTAAGCGGGTCAAGACCACGTTCAACACATTCCACCGAAGCGTAGAATGATTTAAGGTCAATGGCGATATACGTTTTGTTCACGGTAATTCTCCTTTCTTTATTTTATACAGTTTATGCTATACAATTTGCGTCCTTTTGTCAAGTCGATATTAGTTTATCACCGTTCGTGACCGAAAAAGCGTACTTATTTTTCTTTCGGAGAAAAAATCATGGCAAAAATATATCCGAAAACTATCGCCGCGGCTATTCCCGCCGCAGCAGAACTGAGTGCGCCGGAAAATATTCCGAATAAGCCTTGTGCTTTTACCGCATCTATTGCACCCTTTGCCAATGTATTTCCGAATCCGAGCAGCGGTACTGTGGCGCCTGCCCCTGCAAAATCAACTAATTTATCGTATATGCCAAATGCGCCCAAAACAGTTCCGCATACAACATAGCCTACCATTATTCTTGCCGGAGTCAACCTTGTTTTATCAAGCAGAATCTGTCCTATACTGCATATAATTCCTCCGATAAAAAAAGCAATAACAAAATTCATTTTATTCCCTCCTGAAATTCAGTGCATAGGATATTCCGGGTATGTTTTCTCCTTGATAAGAAGTTGTGGGACTGAGCAATGCGCCTGTTGCGGCAATTATCACATTATTTAATTTTCCCGCCTGCATATCCTTTATTACCGCACCGTTGAACACCGTGGACGCACATCCGCATCCGCTTCCGCCCATAGGTGCGTTCTTTCCGTCCTTATAAATCATACATCCGCAATCGTTGTATCTGTCGGAAACAATATACCCTTTTTCCTTCATTAAGTGGATAAAAAGTTCCTTGCCTAATTTGCCTAAATCTCCCGTCAGAATAAGGTCATAATCCTCCGGTCTTGTGTTAGTGTCATCAAAAAATGTGCTTAACGTGTCTGCCGCCGCAGGTGCCATAGCCGCGCCCATATTGTTTGCGTCGGAAATTCCCAAGTCGATTATTTTGCCGACAGTGCCGGAAATAAGCCGTATATCTGACTTATCTTTGGAAAGAAGCGCACACCCTGCGCCCGTAACCGTCCACTGTGACGTGGGTGTGGGCTGACTGCCGTATTCAAGGGGAAATCTGTACTGCCTTTCTGCCGTAGAGAAATGCGAACTTGCCGCACAAAGAATATTATCCGCAAAGCCTCCGTCTATCAGGCAAGCGCCTAAAAGCATTGATTCGCAAATTGTGGAACACGCACCGTACACGCCTAAAAAAGGAACAAACATATCCTTTGCCGCAAAGCATGCGGAAATTATCTGATTAAGCAAATCTCCGCCGATTATCATATCCACCGTATCGTTATTCAGTCTGCCATTTATTTTTGCGGTTTCAAGAGCCTGCCTGAACATTTTTCTTTCCGCTTTTTCAAAACTGTCTTCGCCCCATTTATCATCTGCAAGGCAAACGTCAAAGTAGTTTTTAAGCGGTCCCTCACTTTCCTTTTTTCCTACCACGGAAGCACCGCTTTTATAATACACGCCGTTATTGAACATTAAAGTCTGTTTTTTCATTTTTACTCCTAAAACATTGAAATAATATAATAGATTATGCCCACCGCCGTGGAAGCAACTGTTCCGTAAACGATTACGGGTCCTGCGATTATGAACATTTTGGCACCGAGTCCGAGAACAAATCCCTCGGTTTTGAATTCCATGGCAGGTGACGTAATTCCGTTTGCAAACCCGGTTATGGGAACAAGTGCGCCTGCACCCCCGAATTTGCCTATTTTGTCATATACTCCGATACCCGTCAAAAACGCACCGATAAAAACCATAATTATACAAACCCAGCCGCCCAAAATCGTTTTGTTTTCAATAAATTCCGAAAGCACCGTGCGCAGTACTTCGCCTACGAGGCATATTGCTCCGCCCACAAGAAATGCTTTGAGCAAATCCCACAAAAATTTGCTTTTCGGGGATTTTTCCTCAACAAGTTTTGTATATTCGTTATTCTTTTCCATTACCTTGTTTTTTCCTTTCCCGCAACGAAAAATATCTCATTTTCGTCAACATTATTTTTGCCTGTAAGGTCATTAGCATATTGCTTAAACTTTTCCATAACTTCACTCCTTTTGGTAGTATTTTGCTCAGTTTAATAAATTTTATGAATACAATATTATAGACAAACACACCAAGTTGTGATACAATAAATCCGAAAAATTCCCGTATTAAAGGTGACATTTATGCAAAAAGAATTATTGACAAAAAGACTTGCCGAGGAATTCAACATTCAAACGTGGCAAGCAGAAAACGTAATTGATTTAATCGACGAAGGCAATACTATTCCGTTTATCGCAAGATACCGTAAAGAAAAGCACGGCTCTCTTGACGATCAGGTGCTTCGTGAATTTTCCGAAAAGCTTGAAGCACTCCGCAAGCTTGATGAAATGCGTGAAAAGGTTCTCGCTTCCATTGAAAAGCAAGGTGCACTCACAGATGAGCTTCGTGAGCAGTTGGAAAATGCACAGACTTTAACGGATATTGAAGATATTTACCGTCCGTACCGCCCGAAGCGCAGAACAAGAGCAAGCGTTGCAAAAGAAAAAGGTCTTGAACCGTTGGCCGAAAAAATTCTGCTGCAGGAAAATGATGATCCGTTTGTTCTTGCAAATGAATTCATTGATGCTGAAAAAGGCGTTGAAACTGTTGAAGATGCACTTGCAGGTGCAAGAGATATTATTGCCGAAAAGATTTCGGACGATGCGGAAACAAGACGTCGGCTTCGCTACGTGTGCTTCCATAACGGTGATCTGTCCGCAAAGGGCGACAAGGAGGACATGGGCGTTTATGAAATGTACAAGGAATTTTCGGAACCCATTACAAAGCTTGCAGGACACCGTATTCTTGCGGTAAACCGAGGCGAAAAAGAAGAATTCCTTAAAGTAGGAATTGATTTTGATGAAGAAAAAGCAATGAATATTATTAAAACGCTTCACGTTACGGGTAATAATGCGTGCTCTGCGCAGGTTCTCGAAGCGGCAGAGGATGCATATAAGCGTTTGATATTCCCCGCTATTGAGCGTGATATAAGAAACGAACTTACCGATGAAGCAACCAATTCAGCCATAAAAGTTTTCGGTGTAAACCTCCGTCAGCTTCTTATGCAGCCGCCGATAAAGGGAAAGACCGTCTTGGGACTTGACCCCGGTTACAGAACCGGATGCAAGGTAGCGGTAGTAGATGCAACGGGAAAAGTTCTTGATACAGGTGTAATTTACTGTACGCTTCCCATTCACGATAAGGAAAAAGCAAAAGCAACTATCAAGGCGCTTATAAAGAAACATAACGTTGACGTTATTTCCATCGGCAACGGCACCGCAAGCCACGAAACGGAAGTTCTTGTTGCAGATATTCTTTCAGAGCTTAACGACAGCAATCTTGCTTATATGGTCGTTTCCGAAGCAGGTGCGTCAGTCTATTCCGCATCTCCTCTTGCGGCAAAGGAATTCCCGGATTATGACGTTTCACTCCGAAGTGCGGTCAGCATCGCAAGAAGACTTCAGGATCCGCTTTCGGAACTTGTTAAGATAGAGCCCAAGGCCATCGGTGTAGGTCAGTATCAGCACGATATGCCGCCTGCGCAGCTTGATACAACTCTTGACGGTGTAGTGGAAGACTGTGTAAACAGTGTCGGTGTTGACGTCAATACCGCTTCGCCCCGTCTGTTGTCGTTCGTTGCAGGTATCGGTGATGCACTTGCAAAGAACATAGTTGCATACCGTGAAGAAAACGGAAGTTTCACTTCAAGAAGTCAGTTTTCAAAAATACCCAAGTTAGGTCCTAAGGCATTCCAGCAATGTGCAGGCTTTTTACGTATTCCCGAAAGCAAAAACGTTCTTGAAAACACCGCAGTTCATCCCGAAAGTTATTCGGCGGCAAAAATGCTTCTTGAGCTTTGCGGATTTGATACTAAAAAAGACAAGGAATTTTCGGGCTTAAAAGAAAAGGCTGAAGCAATCGGCTTTAGGGAGCTTGTTGAAAAAACGGGTGTAGGCGAACCGACTCTTAAGGACATTATTGCCGAACTTGAAAAGCCCGGCAGAGACGTTCGTGACGAGCTTCCCCCACCGCTTTTGAAGCGTGAGGTTATGGGTATGGAAGACCTTAAGCCCGGTATGGAACTTAAAGGCACAGTAAGAAATCTTATTGATTTCGGTGCATTTGTAGACATCGGTGTTCATCAGGACGGACTTGTACATATTTCTCAAATAACAGACAGATTTATCAAGAACCCATACGATGTACTTAAAGTAGGTCAAGTGGTAACAGTTTGGATTTTGTCTGTAGATGCAAACAAGAAGAGAATTTCTCTTACAATGAAAAATCCCGGAGGTAAAAAATAATGCGAGAAAAAATACTTTTTGACGATAATTGGATTTTTCACCGTGGCGATATAGAAGAATTTATTCCCCCGAGAAAAGGACCGATATACACATCCGCAAAAACCGAACGTATGATTTGGGGACCCGCATCAATCAAGCATATTGATAATTCGGATTTGTATGACAGAACAAAAGAAGCAAACAACGAATTTTGGGAAACCGTTCATCTTCCCCACGACTACATTATTTCGGGAGAAGTAAAAAAAGAAAACAATAATGCTCTCGGCTTTTTCACATACGAAAATGCTTGGTACAGAAAGCATTTCAACATTCCTGCCGAGGATGAGGGACGCAGACTTACTCTTGTATTCGACGGTGTTGCCACACGTGCCACCGTTTACCTTAACGGTTGTGAATTGAAGCATAATTTCTGCGGCTATACCACATTTGAAGTGGATATTACCGATTATGTCAAATACGGTGAAGAAAATGTACTTGCCGTTTACACCGCATACCACAAGAACGAAGGTTGGTGGTACCAGGGCGGCGGAATTTACAGACACGTTTGGCTCGTTAAGACGGAAGACGTTTCCGTTGACCTTTGGGGCGTATTCGTTCATGCAAAAAAGGAAAACGGCTTATGGAATACAGTAATTGAAACCGAAATCAGAAACGATTCTTATGAAAACAGGCAAGTAAAAGCCGTTTCTACATTCATTGATAAAAACGGAAACGAACTGTTTTCCGCATCAAACGATATTACCGTCGGTTTAAGAAGCAAAGCAACCGTTAAATACGGTTCAAATGTCGACGTTCCGTTTGTCTGGGATGCGGAAACACCCGAAAACATATATAAAGTCCGCACCGATTTGTACGTTGACGGAAAATTGACCGACACGGTTTTTGACCGCTTCGGCTTCCGTGATTTTGAATTTACCAAAGACGGATTTTTCCTGAACGGAAGAAAAGTATTCATCAACGGTCTTTGCGGACACGGTGATTTCGGTTTGACGGGAAAAGCCGTTCCCGATAATATTCTGCGCTATAAGGTAAAGCTTATGAAGGAAATGGGCGCTAACGGTTACCGTTCAAGCCATTATCCGCAGGCAAACGCCACTCTCGATGCACTTGACGATTACGGTTTTATCGTAATGGACGAAGCACGTTGGTTTGATTCCACCGACGATGGCATTGATCAGCTTACAATGCTCATCAAACGTGACAGAAATCATCCTAGCGTATTTATGTGGTCGCTCGGCAACGAAGAACCGCACCACCTTACCGAAACGGGCAGAAAGATTTATAAGTCAATGATGACCGTTGCGAAACGTCTTGATCCTACACGCCCCACCACTTCAGCCGTATCCAATGATCCTTCAAAGGCAACCGTTTACGACGATATGGACGTTGTTGGCATAAACTACAATCACCGTCTTTATGATATTGTACGGGAAAAATATCCCGAAAAACCAATTTATGCTTCCGAATGTTGTGCTTCCAGCACCACACGGGGTTGGTACGAGGACGATGATCCCGTTCACGGATATATTTCTTCATACGACCACGACTGCACAAGCTGGTTTATCGGCAGAGAAAAGTTTATGGAAGTAATATCTGCACGTCCGTGGGTATGCGGTCTGTATCAGTGGATCGCATTTGAACACCGCGGCGAAGCCGTTTGGCCCCGTCTTTGCTCTCAGGCAGGCGCAATCGACCTGTTCTTGCAGAAAAAAGACGCTTTTTATCAAAATCAGTCGTTATTTATGACGACACCTATGATTCATCTGCTTCCCCATTGGAACTGGATGCACAAGCTCGGCGAGGAAATCCGTGTAGTTGTTTACACCACCTGCGAAGAATGCGAACTGTTCCTTAACGGCGAAAGTCTCGGCAGACGCACATGTGAAAGATTCAAGCATCTTGAGTGGAACGTTCAATTTGCTCCGGGTGAACTTAAGGTAATCGGCTACGTAGGAGGAAAAGAAGCGGTATGCGATGTTCAAAGAACAACAAAACGTCCCGCAAAGCTTATGCTTCGCTGCGAAAATCCCGACGGACTTGTTGCGGATTCGGAGTCAATAGCACTTTTCACCTGCTACTGTGTTGACGAGGACGGTCTTGAAGTTCCCGATGCCCACCCGACCGTTTCATTCTTCACAAACGGCTTAGGTCAGATAGCGGGTACCGGTTCAGATATTTCCGACCACACACCCGTTACCGTCACCGTTCGCAAGATGCGTGCCGGGAAAATCAGCGTAGCCGTAAAAACGACTGACGTTGCAGGCAAATTATTCCTTTTTGCCGAAAGCGAATGCTTCGATACGGCAAAAGCAACCGTTGATATAAAAAAATATTGACTTTAGCTACCATTTAATGGTATCATTATATAATAAAAATAATAAGGAGATTTTATATGAAAAAAGTTCTTGCTTTTGACTTCGGTGCTTCAAGCGGACGTGCAATTTTAGGTACATTTGACAATGGCAAAATCGCTCTTGAAGAAATCCACCGTTTCTCAAATGATCCCGTTGAAGTCAACGGACATTTTTATTGGGATATTTTAAGACTGTTCCACGAAATTAAACAAGGTATTCTTAAATGTTCCGCTTTGGGACACAAAGACATTGCGGCAATCGGTATCGACACTTGGGGCGTTGACTTTGCGCTTATCGACAAAGACGGCGAAATTCTCGCTAACCCCTACCATTACCGTGATGCAAAACCCGAAAATATGGAAGAAACCTTTAAAGAATTGGGTAAAGATAACATTTACGACCTTACGGGTATTCAGTTTATCGCATTCAACTCTATTTATCAGCTTCGCAATTTGAAGAAAAACAAACCGCAGCTTTTAGACCGTGCTGAACATCTTCTGCTTATCCCCGACCTTTTCAACTATATGCTTACGGGCAAAATGGCAGCAGAATATTCAAATGTTTCCACAACTCAGTTGTTAAATCCCGTAAAGGGCGATTGGGAATATTCTCTTATCGACAAGCTCGGCATTGACAGAAAGCTTTTCAAGGGAATCGTTGATTCCGGCACAGTTCTCGGCACACTTAAGCCCGAACTTGCAAAAGAACTTCAAATGCCCGAAGTTCCCGTTATCTGCGTTGCTTCCCACGATACCGGTTCTGCAGTAGCATCAGTTCCTTTCGACGATCCGGAGCACAGTCTGTATATCAGCTGCGGTACTTGGTCGCTTATGGGAACAGAACTTAAAAAGCCCCTTATTTCCAAAGAGGCAATGGCATTCAACTTCACTAACGAGGGCGGCGTTGACAGAACAACAAGATTTTTAAGCAATATTATGGGCCTTTGGCTCATTCAGGAAAGCCGCAGACAGTGGAAGCGTGAAAACTTCGATTATTCGTTCAACGATATGGAAAATGCCGCAAAGGCATCCGAACCGTTCAAGTCATTCATCAATCCCGATTTCGACGGCTTTACACCTCCCGGAGATATGCCCGGCAGAATTAAGGAATTCAATAAGAACGCAGGTCTTAAGGTTCCCGAAACAATGGGCGACGTAGTTCTTTGTATTTATCAGTCTTTGGCACTTAAATACCGTTACGTTACCGAATCAATGGAAGAGCTTATGGGCAAGAAAATTGATACCATCCACATGGTTGGCGGTGGAATAAAGGATAAATTCCTTTGTCAGATGACCGCAGATGCTACCGGCAGAAAGGTCGTTGCAGGCCCCGTTGAAGCAACCGCTATGGGTAACATTGCAGTACAGTTTATGGCTCTCGGCGACATCAAAGGTCTTGAAGGTGTCCGCAAGGTAATCAAAGATTCAGCAGATACTTGTGTTTATACTCCCTCCGGCGACAAAGCATGGGACGAAGCATACAAAGTATTTAAGAAAACCTGCTTAAGTAAATAAAATCGGATAAAACTAAAAGCATCGCAAAATCTGCGATGCTTTTTTTGTAACAACTACATCCCACCACTGTGGTGAGATATAGTTGTTATAGAAAGCGCCTTTTGCTTAAGCAAAAAGCGCTCATATATCATTTCAAAATTCCGCTTTTGTCGATTACGTCAACGATTTCCTGTAATTTTTCCTTTGTGGAAACAAGCGCAAACCGAACATAGCCCTCGCCTTTCGGTCCGAAAGCAGTTCCGGGAGTGCAGATAACTCTGGTTTTATCAACAAGGTCGTTCCAGAATTCCATTGATGTTTTGTATTTTGGCGGAATAGGTGCCCATACAAACATAGTTCCTTTGGAATCGGGAACGTTCCAACCGATTTTTCTCAAACCGCCGCAAAGCACGTCACGGCGTGCCTGATATTCACGGCACTGTGCCAAAACCTTTTGTCTGTCGGTTTTAAGCGCCGCAATCGCCATTTTTTGAATAGGCATAAACATTCCGAAATCGTACTGAGAACGAATAAGTTTCAGTGCATTAACGATTTCCTTGTTTCCTATACAGAATGAAATTCTTGCGCCGGTGGTATTAAACGATTTTGAAAGTGAGAAAAATTCAACGCCCACTTCTTCTGCGCCGGGAATAGACAAATACGAAAATCCCTCAAGTCCGTCAAAAATAATATCGCTGTATGCGTTATCGTTGATAATGTAAAAGCCGTATTTTTTTGCATATTCAATAAGTTCAACGTACATTTCTTTGTTTGCCACCGCACCGCAGGGGTTAGACGGATACGAAACAACGATATATTTTGCCTTTTTCAGCACGTCTTCCGGAATATCCGAAATCTTCGGCAGGAAATTATTTTCCTTTAATAAGGGGTAATAATACACGTTTGCGCCGCCTAAGAATGCGCCTGCTTCAAAAACGGGATATCCGGGGTCGGGCAAAAGAACCGTATCTCCCTCATCACACATGGCAAGTCCCAAATGGCCTACTCCGTCCTGCGAACCGTTGACACTTGTTATCATATCTTTTGAAATAACAGTTGAATATCTTTCAGCATAATAATCCACAACTGCTTGAAGCATTTCTTCGGAATCAATCAGAGAATACTTATAGTTTTCGGGATTTTGTGCCGCTTCTGCAAGAGCATTGCGAATATCTTCGGAAATTTCAAAGTCGGGTGTTCCTACGTACAAGTTATATACTTTTTTATTTTGCTTAAGCAACTCATTTCTTTTAAGTGTGAGTGAAGCAAATATTCCTGTTTCAAAATGATCAAGTCGAGATGAGAGTTTATGCATAATTATGTACCTTCCTAAAAAAATATGTAATAAGTATATCACTGATTAAATTTTCCGTCAAACAGTTGTAAAAAAAATAATATTATGATAGAATAATTCACGAGGTGATATTATGAATTTTAGAGAACAGAGAAATGAGCTTTTCGGCAACACCCTTGTTAAGAATTTTGAAAAAAGAAATTTTGAATGTTACTATTGTGCTACAAAGGAAGAAGCAAGCGATAAGGCATTATCGCTGATAGAAGAAGGTTCTTCGGTTACCTGGGGCGGAACAATGAGTCTTTCCGAATCCGGACTTAAGGATAAGCTTTTTGCAGGAAATTACAAAATAATAGACCGAGCCACTTATGAGAACAAAAACGACGCATATATTGACGCATTTTCCTGCGACACTTATATTATGAGTGCCAACGGTGTCAGCGCCACAGGTGAACTTGTAAACATCGACGGAACCGGCAACCGCCTTGCGGCACTTTGCTACGGCCCGAAGCAAGTAATCGTACTTGTAAGTCTTAACAAGGTTATGCCTACTCTTGACGAAGCGGTAAGCCGTGCAAGAAATGTTGCCGCACCCATAAACACACAGAGATTCGGGTTGAATACTCCCTGCACCAAAACGGGAGCATGCGGAAATTGCACATCTGACGACTGTATATGCGCACAAATTCTCATAACAAGAATGAGCCGTCCGAAAGGCAGAATCAAAGTTGTTTTCTGCGGTGAGGATTTAGGATATTAAAGGTAAAAACTTTTGTTGTGCATATATGCACATAATAGCATATAATCGTAAATACAGAGGTTACTGCCGTGAAAAAGTATATTCTGCCAATCGCTATTCTGCTGCTGTTCGAATCGGTGGCAATTTGCTTATGGCTTACAAAAAACAACCTATTTTACCTTTTTAATTTCTCATACATAGGAGTTTCCGTTTCACTCGGATTATTTTTAATGATTAAAAAACATAAGTATGCCCGAAGAATTACTCAACTTCTTGTGGGAACATATATGCTTGTGTATCTCGGTCTAATTTCTAATGAAAATATGCAAATCGAAGGATTTTGGTACTACCTTTTTGCGGGTTTATTTGATGCGGCGACTATTCATTATGCCGTTGCGAAAATTTTCGGACCGTTGATTTTCGGCAGAGGTTGGTGCGGATACGCCTGCTGGACCGCTATGGTGCTTGATTTTCTGCCGTATAAAATTCCCGAAAAACCACGCAAGAAAATTGGCTGGCTGAGATACGTTACGTTTGCTTCATCATTGATTTTTGTTGCAGCTCTGTACCTCTGCCACGTGGGAAATATTGAAAAAATTATTTTTTGGGCATTTGTCATCGGCAACGTTCTTTACTACGCATCGGGAATACTTCTTGCGATTTTCTTCAAAGATAACCGTGCTTTTTGCAAGTACCTATGCCCCATTACCGTTTTCCTTAAACCGATGAGCCGTTTTTCTCTTATAAGGGTAACCTGCGATAAAGGAAAATGCGTTTCCTGCGGAAAATGTAAAAAGGTTTGTCCTATGAATGTGGATATGACGGACAATTCAAGAAAACGAATTAACGGTACAGAATGTATTCTTTGCGCAGAATGTATGAACGTATGTCCAAAAAAAGCTCTGAAATAAAAATAGCGCCCGATTTAAGAAAATGTTTTTCCTAAATCGGGCATTTTTTTACTTAATGACTATTGTTTCTCCCGCTTTTACTGAATAAAGTTCTTTATAATACTCAAACCAAATATCGGTTCTTGTGGGGTTATACACCTTGTGTCCGTCCGCAGAATATACAAGCTGATTGTATGCAGAAACGTATTCATATATTTCCATATTCGTTGCATACCAAACGTTGTCCTTATTCGAAAGTTTTTCACATATTTCGTCAAGCAATTCCCAGTTGTGATTGTTTTCGAACTCAAAACTGTGTCCCCAAAGATAGAACAATTTTGCATTTCTTCTTGTACTGTACGTTTTTTCATCGTAATTCTCTAGAAATTTGTCAATATATTTCATCAAATTCGGATTTGTATGATGCGCCGTAGGAATCCAGTTAAGCCAATCCACCGGCAAATTAAAACTATCGTTATCGGCATCCAACGAACGGGCATAAACTATTCCCAATGACGAAATATAGTTTCTTATTTCTTCATAAGAGTTTTCAAGTGTCATTTTCTTTATTCCCGTATCGGGATATGCCATTCCACGCACAAGAATACCGAACTTTTCTTCCAAGCCCATACGGCAATTAAGAATATCCTTTATACCTTCAATCGGTCTTACCAATCCGGGTGCAAGATGAAAATCTCCGTGTACCGCTATTTCGTGGCCTTTATCAAGTATGTGTTCCTTGATTTGTTCAGCCTCCAAGTGCCAACTGTCACTGCCCATTCTGCCGTTGCATATATTGAACGTGCCCTTTATGCCGTACTTTGAAAGCGTTTCCGCCATTCGTATGTCATAGCAGCAACCGTCATCGTAACTGAATGTTACCGCCTTGCTTTTTCCGTCCTTAAATCTTAAAAACTGATAATACATTTTATCTGCCCCTTAACCATTAAACTTTTCAATATTATATAGCATTTACCTTGACAAATCAAGTATCATTTTATTGACACAGTTGATATGTAGTAATATAATTAGCATAGATATAAATTCATGCGGTGTTTGCCGTTAAGCCATCGGAGTATTATGAAAAAAGAAATTTCAGAGGAAATAAATGAATTTTGCATTTTCCAAGACGGATACAGCAATCCCGATTTTTTGGAAGAACTTGCAAATCAATTAAACGTAAAAATAGAAAACACAATACCGAACATAAAATCTTCCGGTCTATGGCTTCAAGCCGATGAAAACGGACTTGCCCTTGCGGGAAACGGTCAAATGCTCAGAGGTGATTTTTCAAAAAAACTTTCAAGACTCAAGCAAGCCAATTTGCAGGGAGAAATGATAGTAAAAGCCGCAAAGATGAAAGAAATCGCATCACCCGTGCTTGTGGACGCAACCGCAGGAATGGGCGAAGATTCACTTATTCTTGCCGCTTTCGGATTCCGAGTTATAATGTACGAATACGACCCGATAATCTTTGCTCTGCTTAAAGATACGGTTATCAGGGCTGAGAAAATTCCCGAACTTACGCCGATTACAGAGCGTATGGAATTACACGGAGAAGACAGTGTTGCCGCTCTCCCCTCTCTCAAAGTAACGCCCGACGTGGTTTTGCTTGACCCTATGTTCCCCGAACGTCAAAAAAGCAGTTTAGTCAAAAAGAAATTTCAACTCCTGCATCAGCTTGAACAACCTTGTTCCGACGAAGAAAGTATGCTTTCGGCGGCAATAAGTGCAAAACCTAAAAAAATTGTTATCAAGCGCCCCGCAAAAGGGCCGTTCCTTGCAGGCAAAAAACCCGACTATTCGTATTCGGGAAAAGCAGTTCGTTTTGACTGTATTCTTTTGCACTGAAATTTCAAAACTGATTTTATGAACAACCCCAAAGGACTAATCGGTCCTTTGGGGTTTTGATTTTTATGCTGTTATTTTGTTTTACCGAGATATGCTTCCTTGACCTTTTCATTGGCAAGAAGCTCGGCTCCGGTTCCGGAAAGCGTTACTCTGCCCGTTTCCATAACGTAGGCATAATCGGAAATCTTAAGTGCCATGTTAGCATTTTGCTCATTAAGGATAACCGTAATTCCCTGCCCGTTTATCGTTGTAATAATGTTAAAAATATCACGAACTACAAGCGGAGCAAGACCCAATGACGGTTCGTCCATCATAATTACTTCGGGGCGGCTCATAAGCGCTCTGCCTACGGCAAGCATCTGCTGTTCGCCGCCGGAAAGTGTACCTGCCAACTGCCAACTTCTTTCCTTAAGACGGGGGAACAAACCGTAAACGTGCTCAATATCGTCAGACAAATTTCCTTTGCGGAGATATGCGCCGATCTTAAGGTTTTCAAGAACCGTCAAATTGGGGAAAACTTTTCTGCCTTCGGGAACAAGGGTAATTCCCCTTGCAACGATTTTATCCGGTGAAAAACCGAGAATGTTTTCACCCTTGTGCAATATTTTTCCCGCAGAACTTTTGTTTATTCCTGCGATAGTTTTGAGTACCGATGATTTTCCTGCACCGTTTGCACCGATAAGAGTGATTATCTTGCCCTGTTCAATGTTAAGGCTGACATCGGTTACCGCTTTAATGCCACCGAACGCAACTGACAAATTCTGAATTTCAATAATATTACTCATCTTCAGCCACCCCCAAATATGCATTGATTACTTCTTGGTTAGACTGAATTTCAGCCGGAACGCCATGGGCGATCAAGCGACCGAAATCAATAACATAAATTCTGTCAGAAATGTCCATAACCAAGTTCATGTGGTGTTCGATAAGAAGTATGGTCAAGTTAAACTTTTCACGAATATCGTGGATAAACGATGTAAGTTCTTCCGTTTCCTGCGGGTTCATACCTGCGGCTGGCTCGTCAAGAAGAAGCATTTTCGGGTCAGTTGCAAGCGCACGTGCTATTTCAAGCTTACGCTGTTTTCCGTAGGGCAAGCTTGTTGCAAGTTCATCACGCACATCGGATAATCCCACAAGTTCAAGCAACTCGTCGGTTTTTTCTCTCATCTTCTTTTCTTCTTTGAAGTTAAGATGAAGCGTTGCCGTAAAAAGATTTGACTTTCTGCGCAAGTGCATAGCCGTCAAAACGTTTTCAAAAACGGTCATTGACTTGAACAATCTAATATTTTGGAACGTTCTTGCCATGCCTAATTTTGTGATTTTATCAGGTGTATTTGAAATATTCGATTTATACATACCGGCATTTTCGCCTGCATAAATCTTTCTCATTTTGCCGGTAGGACGTCCCTGCGAAATACATTTTCCGCAGAACTCAACCTTACCGTTTGTGGGATGATAAACTCCCGTTATGGCATTGAATGCAGTGGTCTTTCCCGCACCGTTAGGTCCGATAAGTGAAACGATTTCGCCTTCATTGACCTCAAGAGATAAATTATTTACCGCAACGACGCCACCGAACTGCATTGTTACATTTTCCAAGCGAAGTACATTATTCATTTTTGTCATCCTCCGCTTTTTTATTTTTCTTAAAAATTCCGGTAATCTTTTCGGGAATTGATTTTACCGTCTTATAAATTCCCACGGACGAGAACTCTCTGTTGCCCATAATTCCCTGACGGAAGAACAGTACGAATATCATAATGATTACCGAGAATACTACCAAACGGAATCCGTTTCTGAACAACGGCGACGAAATACCGAGGAATGTTCCGCTATCAAGCCCTCTGAGCCACCATTCCTGTGAAGCGATATACAGGAAGCTTGCAAGAACCGAACCGGTAATTGAACCGATACCGCCGATAACAACGATAAGAAGAATTTCGTATGTAAGTGCGCTTGTGAACGGAGCGGCATTGGTAGAACCAACAAATACGGCATACATAGCACCGCCTATTCCGGCAAAGAACGAACTAACAATAAAGCTGATCATCTTATGCTTTGCAAGGTTAATACCCATTGCTTCTGCGGCGACCTCGTCGTCACGGATTGCCTTGAACGCACGGCCGTAGGTTGAATTTATCATCAGTGCAATAAACGCAATACAAGCAAGTGCCACAAGGAAGAACGGAATGACAAACGACATTTTTTTCATCGGAGTATCACTCAAAAGGTCCTTAAAGGTGTTAAGGTTGCTTATGGGGAAAGAACCGTTAGTCACGGGACCGAGTTTGTCCCACTGAATAAACGTTCTTAAAATTTCGGCAAATCCGAGTGTTGCAATAGCAAGGTAATCGCTTTTAAGTTTCAGCACGGGTAATCCTATAAGGAATGCAATCACCGCCGCCGCAACGCCTGCAAGGAGAATTGAAACGATAATCGGAAGCTGGAAATTGATAACGGGAGTTCCCGAGAAGCTGTAAACTCTTTCTCTTGCGGAATCCGCTACCGAAAAAATAGAATACATATAAGCGCCGATAAGCATAAATCCTGCCTGACCCAATGAGAACAAGCCGGTAAAGCCGTTAAGCAGGTTCATTGCAACAACAACTATTGCGTAAACGCAACCTTTTTGAAGAACCTTTACAATCATATCAAATGAAGATGAAGTTGCATCAATTACAGCCAAAACGACAAACAAAGCAACGAACAGAATAATGTTGATGATGTTGTTTATTTTCTTTTCTTTTAATGTAAGTCTTTTCATAACAACACCTCCATTAAACCTTGTCGGTAGTTTTCTCGCCGAACAAGCCCGAGGGCTTAATGCAGAGAATAACTATCAAAAGAGCGAATGTAAACGCATCCGAGAAAGGTGTAAGGCTAACCGAACCAATTGAGAGAGAACGAATTATGTTTTCGCAAATACCGATAATGAAAGCGCCGATAACCGCACCGGGAATAGAGCCTATTCCGCCGAAAACAGCGGCAACGAAGGATTTAAGTCCGGGCATAGCACCTGACGTGGGAATAACCGAGGGATAGTTGCTGAAATAAAGTATAGAGCCAACAGCCGCAAGGAACGAACCGATTATAAACGTTGCGCTGATTACACGGTTAATTTTAATTCCCATAAGCTGTGAAGTTTCAAAATCTTTGGAAACGGCACGCATAGCAATACCGATTTTCGTAAAATGAATAAGCATTACAAGCGCAACAACAAGCACAATGGTAAGCACGGGTGTAACAATCGTAACCCATTTTGTAGTTGCACCGAAAATAGTTACCGTTTCAGACAAAAACGGAATTGAAGGATAGATTTTAGCCAATCCGCCCGTAATATACAATGCTACGTTCTGAAGCATATACGATACGCCGATAGCGGAAATCATAACCGACATTCTGGGTGCAGAACGAAGCGGTTTATACGCAACACGTTCTACGGCAAATCCGAGAATTACGGTAAAAATTAAAACTAACGGAATTGAAACATAAAGTGGTAAAGCCGTAGTAGCATAGACCATAATAAGACCTGCTACCATAAAAATATCTCCGTGAGCAAAGTTGATCAGTCGAAGTATGCCGTAAACCATCGTATATCCGATAGCAATAAGCGCATACTGTCCGCCCACCGAAATTCCGGCGAGTAAGTAGTCCATAAAAACCTCCAAGATGAAAAGCATAAAATGCAAGGTCGGACCTTTATCCGACCTTGCATAAATCTTTACAAGTAATTACTTGCCCTGTTCTTTAACAAAGTCCCAGTTACCTGTTTCGGTGTTAGCAGTCTTGATGTAAGCAACATCACGTTCTGCGTCGCCGTTGGTTGAATCAAACTTGATTGCGCCGGTAACACCGGTAAAGTTTACATTCCAAAGAGCTTCCATGATCTTAGCTTTATCTGCTGACTGAGCAAGCTTGATTGCTTCAAGAGCAGTAAAGTATGAATCGTAACCCATTGCCGAAACTGCTGAAACGATATCGTTACCGCCGTTGTTTGTAAGCATTGTGGGGTTAGCATTCAGCCAAGCTTTGAATCCGTCATCGAATTCCTTGTTTCCGCCTTCCTGATAGAACGTTGTGATATCAATTTCAACGTTCTTGCCCTTAGCTGCTTCAAGGATAACGTTGCTGTCCCATGTATCGCCTGCCATAAGAGGAACTGTTACACCCTGTGTAGCAGCTGCTTCAACGATAAGCTGAGCGTATGCGATTGATGTGGGAGCGAAAATTGCTTCTGCGTTAGCATTCTTTGCATTTGTGATGAATGAAGTAAAGTCTGCCTGGTTTGTGGGGAAATTTTCAGCAACAACAGTTCCGCCGAGAGCTTCGAATGCAGTTTTGAAGCTGCTTGCAAGACCTAAGTCATAAGCGTTGCCCAATTCAGCAAGAGTATAAGCGGTACGAACACCGTTTTCATAAGCATACTTTGCAAGAACTGAACCCTGGAAAGGATCGAGGAAGCAAATACGGAAGTAATGTGTATTTCCTTCGGTAACCTGAGTGTTGGTGCAGGTAATGCCGATTGCGGGGATTCCTGCTTCCTTGAATGTGGGAGAAGCTGCGATTGATACGCTTGAACCGTATGAACCGAGAACAACTGCTACACCCTTGTTTACAAGTTCTGCCGCAGCAGTAACTGCCTTATCGTCTGCTGACTGGTTGTCAACTTCAACAAGTTCAACCTTATAGGTTTCACCGTTGATTTCAACTGTCGGCTGTACGCTGTTAGCATACTTAACGCCAAGAGCTTCCTGTTTTCCGCCTGCGCCGTTAGCACCTGAAGCGGGTTCAAAAATACCGATCTTAATAACTTTTTCATCGGTAGTTGCCGTATTGTTGCCGCCGCAAGCTGCCAAAGCAAACAACATGGCGATGCACATAAGTGCTGCAATGATTTTTTTCACGAGTTTTTCCTCCTAAATGATGTGTGATATAATACACCTTGCATATTATATCACATTGCAGAATCAAAATCAAGGATTTTTGTGCGATTTTTGCAATTTATTTTTTATATAATTCATTTTTTATCATATAATGTTGTTTTGATTGTGTAACATCAGCGCACCGAAAAAATATATCAATGCAGAAATTTTTCCCCGTTCTTTTATCTTTTCAAAAAAAAGCAGACCTTCCGAAGAAAGTCTGCTATCATAAGTAATTTTGAATTATGAGTAAATATTTTATTCCCACTCAATAGTCGCCGGAGGTTTGCCGGTGATATCGTAAACAACTCGTCCGGCGCCCTTAACTTCATTAACAATTCTGAGGGCAACGGTACTGAGTACCTTATGCGAAATTTGAACGTATTCGCAGGTCATAAAGTCGGACGTTTTAACCGCACGAAGTGCAATAGTATAATCGAACGTTCTGAAATCGCCTACAACGCCTACGGAACGTGTATTTGTAAGCACTGCAAAATACTGATCTGCTTTAATTCTTCTCTTGACTATTTCCTCACGGAAAATAGCGTCTGCATTACGAAGAATTTCAAGTTTTTCGGCAGTAATTTCGCCAACAACTCTTACACCGAGTCCCGGTCCGGGGAACGGCTGTCTTTCAACGAATGCTTTGGGAAGTCCAAGCTGTCTGCCGAGGGCACGAACTTCGTCCTTGAACAAGCTGCGCAAAGGTTCAACAACACCTACGAAATCCATATTTTTAGGAAGTCCGCCAACATTGTGATGGCTCTTTATCGTTGCCGCCTTGCTTCCGCCGGATTCGATTACATCGGGATAGATGGTTCCCTGAGCAAGATATTTAACGTTAGGAAGTTTTTTTGCTTCCGCCTGGAAAACGTTTACGAATTCTGCACCGATGATCTTTCTTTTTTGTTCGGGATCGGTAACACCTTTAAGTGCAGTAAGAAATCTTTCTTCCGCATTTACTCTGATAAAATGGAGATCTCTGCCCTTGAATGCTTCTTCCACCTCATCTCCCTCATTTTTGCGCATCAAGCCGTGATCAACAAAAATGCAGTGAAGCTGTCCGGGAATTGCTTTTGAAAGAAGTGCCGCACATACGGAAGAATCAACACCGCCGGAAAGTCCGAGCAAAACGTGAGCATCCCCCACCTGTTCACGAACCTGCTTAATAAGTTGCTGTTCAAGGTTAGCAAGGTTATAATCGCCCTTTGCCTTGCAAACGTTATACAGGAAATTGCGTATCATTTTCGTTCCGTTAGGTGTGCTTTCAACCTCGGGATGGAACTGTACGCCGTAAAGTTTCTTCTTTTTATTTTCAATGGAAGCATTAGGACAGTGTTCCGTATGAGCAATGCTGACAAAGCCTTCGGGCAAAACGGTGATTTGGTCCGTATGGCTCATAAGACCGATTTGATTTTCTTCCAAGCCGTCGTAAAGAGCCGATTTTGTAGAAACGACCATTTTTGTTTTACCGTATTCACTTGTTGTGCAAGGTTCAACAGTTCCGCCCGTAGACCAGGCAAGAAGCTGTGTTCCGTAGCAAATACCAAGCACCGGAATTCCCATATTGAATATTTCTTTATCGCAGTGAGGCGACTTTTCGTCGTAAACACTGTTCGGTCCGCCGGTAAGAATTATTCCGATAGGATTGATTTCTCTGATTTTCTCTACCGCAATATCTCCTGCCTTTACGACCGAATAAACGTTGCATTCTCTGACTCTGCGTGCAATAAGTTCCTTATACTGTCCGCCGAAATCGAGTATCAAAACAGTTTGTGTATTCATTTCTTCCTCCGAACTTCAATAATAAATAACGATAATATTATACATTTTCAGACGGGTTCGGTCAAGTCGTATCGTAAAAATTGTGCAGTTTTTATTGATTTATTTTTATCTATGGTTTATAATTTATAAAAGAAATTTTTTCGGAGGATAAAAATGTATTCAGTTATAGTACCTTTTATGAATCCGCGTTTTGCACGCACCGACAAGAACAAAACTGTCGAAGCGTTAAAAAAAGCCAAAGTAAACAGAGTATTGCTTGCTCTTGAAGAAGTTTCACCCAACGAGGATGAGCAGAATGCCGTTATTGCTTTGCTTAAAGACAATATGGAATTCATGAAAGAAAACGGCTTTACGTGTGGTGTATGGATGTTGACTTTTGCCGCCGCACAGCCTAATAATTTTATTCCTATGGTGGGACTTTCGGGTGAAGCCGACTCCACTCAATCTTGCCCGCTTGACAAGAATTACAGAGAATTTCAAAAGGGCTTTTTAAGAAAACTTGCCGCATTGTCACCGGATATCATACTTTACGACGACGATTTCCGTTTCGGGAACCTGAATTGCAAAATAGCGTGTCTGTGTGACAACCATATAAAAGACATTTGCGAACGTGTAGGTGAAAATGTAAGCCGTGAATTCTTAAGAGATAAAATTCTTCACGGTGAGGGAAATAAATACCGCAGTGCATATATTGATTCGTTAGGCGATTCGCTTCGCCTTTTCTCAAAGGAAATGCGTGAAGCGGTGGATGAAGTTAATCCCTCTGTCAGACTCGGAATGTGTGCCTGCATATCTTCATGGGATATAGAAGGTGTTGACCCTTGTGAACTTGTAAGAATTCTTGCGGGAAACACAAAACCGTATCTTCGTTTGATTGGTGCGCCATATTGGGCAAACGGAAATTATTGGGGCAACCGCCTGCAGGATATAATCAATATGGAACGTTTGGAAAGTGTTTGGTGCGGCGATTGCGATGACATTGAAATCGTTTCGGAGGGTGACGTTTATCCCCGTCCCCGTCACGTTGTGCCTGCTTCGTACCTTGAATGCTTCGATGCGGTGCTTCGTGCCACAAAGAGCAATGACGGCATAATGAAATATATGCTTGATTACAATTCATCTCCCTCTGAATATGAAAAAGGATATCTTGCTTTTCACAATCACGATTTACCCTATCTTGAAAAAATCGAAGAACAGTTCGAGGGTCTTTCGGCTTGCGGTGTAAACGTTGCGGTAAAGCAAAGAAAGTTCCGCAATATGTCGCTTCGTGAAGATACAACGGAAGAATTCATTCAAGATGCGGTGTTCCCTATTTCGGAAAGATTTACGGCGGCGAATGCTTTGCCAACCGTATTCAACGGCTTCGGCGAATACAATTCGCAGGTAATTTTCGGTGAAGACGCAAAATATGTTGCGGATTTTAACGTCCCCACGGTTATAGATCTTACCGCTGCCGAAATTCTGAAAGAAAAAGGCGTTGACGTGGGAATAGTAAATTCAAACGAATTGATAAAACCGAAAGAGCAGTATTTTGAGCAGTTTGACGAATACACTCCCTGCCCCGCCGAAATCGAAGCAAAGAATTTGATTCTTTCGGAGAAAGCAAAGGTTTTAGGAAATTATTTATGTAAAAACGGAACATATCCCTCAATGTACACATACACGAATGAAAAAGGTCAGCAGTTTTTTGTTGTAAACTTTGCTTCCAAGTACACCAACGAAGCAATTTACAGAAACTACTGTCTGCAAAAATTGCTTGTGGATTTTACAAATCCTTGCGTTTACTGTCTTGAAAATCCGGATTTGTACATTTACTGTGCTAAAAACGGAAAGAAAATGTCGGTAGTTCTTGCAAATCTGTTCGAAGACAGAATTCTTGAACCGAAAATTCACTTCAACTGTGATGTGGACGGTTCTTCATTTGATTTTAACAACTGTCAAGGCAAAGTTGAAAACAACTTGCTTACTCTTTCAACATTAGGAGCATACGAATTTGCTTCATTCAATTTCGAGGTAAAATAAATGATTACGGTAAAAAATGAAACAACAAAAAAGATAAATAATTTTTGGAACGGAATAGTTTTTCATCCCACAGACGCAATAGAAGACGATTGGGGACAAAAGCTGCTTGAAAATTTTTCAAGTGATAATGCAGTTGAAACAGTCAGAATTTACGCAATGCTTGAGGATATCGTGAAATTAAACGAAGATAACACTGTTTCCTACGATTTCGCCCTCAACGACCAAAGAATAGAATATTTGCTTTCTCTCGGCTTCACGCCAATGATAAACTACGGATTTATTCCGCCGTTTATGTGCGTTTCGCCGCTTAACACGTCAAGTGTTTCAAAGAACAAGACACGTTACAAGGGAAAATATCTCACCAACTCCTACCCTGCCGACTACTCTGCGTGGGGGGAAATCTGCAAGAAATACACCGAGCATATTGTGGAAGTTTTCGGAATAGAAAACGTAAGCAAGTGGTATCTTCAATGCTATAACGAGCCGGACATAAGCATTTTTTTTATGGACGAAGCAGGCGACAACGATTCGGGTGAGCCGCTCAGAATAAGGGAATACGTTAAGATGTATTCGGCATTTGCCAGCGCAGTAAAGACCGTATCTCCGTCGCTTAAAATCGGAACATCACTTGCATTCCGCAAGGGCTTTTTAGACGAAACGTTAAAGGCAATAACCGAAAACGGACTTCCCATTGATTTCGTAGGACTTCACGAATACGGAACCAACGTGCAGGATTTGAATTCAAATGCAGACCATTTTTCCGAATTGAGCATTACAAGAAAGCATAAATCATATTTAAGCATTATCGAAAAATATCTTGATACCTCAAAGGTCGATATCGTAGTTGACGAATGGGGCGCCGCTTCAACGGGATTTTTGAATATTGAAGAATGTCCCCGGTTCATCTTCAGAGAAAACACGGGATATGCATCATATTTCGGAAAAATGATATATGAATTTATCAAGCAGGAGCTGCCCGTTTCAAAACTGATGATATGTCTTTCGGGTCAGCACGAAATGGTTACGGATTTTTCGGGATTTAGGAACTTTTTCACACTCAATTTTATTAAAAAACCGATTTACAATGCCTTTATTTTGTGCAGAAATCTTGGTAACCAACTTCTTGAGGGCGACTGCGATAATAAAAATGCGATTGTTATTCCTACGAAAAACGAAAACGGAAAGTTGACCTTAGTTGTTTCGTATGCCTCCGAAGATTATGAAACTCCTTTGGAAAAACTGAACGACAGTATCGTTTTTGACGGTTTTTCCGGCAAGCACAAAATAACACAGTACGTAATTGATAATACGCATACCAACCCTTACGGACTTTCAAGGAAATTCGGCACGGAAAATTTCACTGATGAGCAAATTGAAATTTTGAAAAACGAGGGCGAATTAAAGCCCGTGATTTCGGAAATTGATTTTGATAAAACGAACAGTTTTGATTTTCAGCTCGACTACAACGGTTTAATGCTTTTGGAAATTGAATAAAAGAATTTTTCAGATGTGTACGGTATGGGCAAAAAGATTATAAAAACCGCAGTAATATGCGTTGTTTCATTATTGAGTTTGTTAGTTATTTCTTTTATCCTTTTTGCATTATGGTGGAATGGCGCATTCAACTCGTTTATAGTAAAAGATGTTAAAAGTTTTGACAGTCCCGACGGAAGCTACTGTTTGAAATACCAGCAACTCGGTGATCCCGAATGGCCGTTCGGCGAAACGGATGTTCGTCTATCACTCTACAATGCAAAAAACAAAAAGGTAAACTCCGTTGACACTTTTATTCAAGATGACGGTTGTATTGCTTCCGTTGAAAACGTCAAGTCAATAGAATGGCAAAGTGATTCTGTCACTGTTATTCTTCAAGCGTCAGAGATGGAAGATAAAGAAGTAACCGTTACATACAAACGCAAATAGCAACTAAAGTAATTATAAAAAATACCGCAGAGAACAGTTTTCTCTGCGGTATTTTTACGTATTCAAATATTATTACTTTTTGCTGCAAACAAATAACGGACCTTCTTCTCCCGTTTTGCCCGTCGGCAAAAATCCCGATTTTTCAAGAACTCTTTGCGATGCAATATTGGATTTTTCCGTTTCAGCCATAACGCACATTACGCCCGATTGTGTCAATGCCCATTTTGTAACCGCCGAAACCGCCTCCGTTGCATATCCGAATCCTTGATATTCCTCTGTTATACCGTAGCCGATTTCTGTTATTCCCTTATCGGAAACTCCCTTAAAGCAAAGTTCTCCGATATGAGTGCCGTCCTTTAGTTCTATCATCCAAATCGCATACCATTCCCACTGATTTGGGTGAGCCAAGCACCCGTCAAGCATTTGTGTATAAGCCTCTTTCAAAACATCGGCAGACTGCTTTTCAATAAAATCCGTCATTTGCTCTTTGGAAGAAGCAAATATTTTCAAACGGTTTGTTTCTATCATTTTTACCTCATCAAACGCAAACTAATCTTTTTTACACTCTTATTTTGAACAATCCGTGCTTATTACAGTAAGCATAAATAAATCCCCTGCCCCGAATTTTTATTCGTGCTTCCGCATTGCCTTCGGGATAAAGTTTTTTTATTTGGAATGTATCGCAATTTGCATAAGCAATAAATGAAATATAATGCGATTTTGTCATATCGTGATTAAGCGAAATAAAATACTCATCTTCAACTTTTTCAAGTGAAATTTGGTGCAATTCGTCAAATTCTTCACCTAAAAGCGGCGGAAGCTCTATTCCGCAGCACGAAATCACCGCTTCACCGCAAGAATGGATAATATTGCCGCAAATCGGACAAACGTATATATTCGTTTTTAACATATTTGCCGAAACGTTCTTATTGATAACTTGATTTCCGCTTATCAGTTCCGTAACCGAAACGTTAAGCGCTTTTGCCAACGGTTCTAAAAGCGAAATATCGGGAAAGCCCTTTCCCGTTTCCCATTTGGAAACCGCTTTATCGCTTACTCCAAGTGTTTTTGCAAGGTCTGCCTGCGTAATGTTTTTGCTTTCACGTATTCTTTTAATTGTTCCGCCTGTAATATATGTATCCATACGTTTCTCCTCCCTTTGTCAGTATTCTACTGCCAAAAAGATATTATTTCAATCTACTCTCCGTTGACAAGAATATCGCTGTCCATTGCGTTTTCGGTTAGATACTTTTTAATTTCTTCCAAATACACGCTTCCCATTTTAGAAAGAATACAGTTTTTCTTAACGATATATCCGAATTCCATATCGAGATTGGGGTTTGCCTCGTCGCCCTCGTACGGAACGGCAACATAATCGCTTCCGTTCAGTTCCTCACATATTATTCCGGGGCATATCGTATAGCCGTTCAAGCCGACCATCAAATTAAGAACGGTGGCTCTGTCGCACGCCTTGATTGCACGGATATATTCGTTCGTAGAAAGAATTTCTTCCGCAAAGTAATAGGAAATATTTCCGCCCTGTTCAAATGAAAGGCACGGGTAATCTGAAAGTTGCTGAAATTTTATTGATTTTTCCTTTGCAAGCGGATGTCCTTTCCACAAATAAACATACGCTTTACATATTATCAGTTTTTTGAACACAAGCTCATTTTGTCTGAAAAGCTTTTCCATTACCTTTCGGTTTATATCGCTCAAATACAAAATTCCGATTTCGCTTTGCATAGTGCTTACAGCCGAAATAACGTCGCTTGTGGTGGTTTCACGAATAGCAAGGTCATATTTCTGTGAATCGGTCTTTTTTACCGTTTCAACGAATGCTTTTACAGCAAATGAATAGTGCTGTGTGGAAACGCAGAATTTTTCTTTTTTGTCCTTCATTTTGCCGTACTTTTCAATCATATTATTGTACTGCTGATATATTTGCCGAGCATACATCAAAAATTCGGTGCCCTCACCCGTGAGTGTCACTCCCCTGCCCGTACGGTGAAATATGGTGATGGAAAACTCTTTTTCAAGTTCCTTTACCGCATTTGTCAACGAGGGTTGAGCAACAAAAAGCTTTTCTGCCGCTTTGTTCAATGACCCGTTTTCTGCGATTGCTATTACATAATTCAGCTGTTGAAGTGTCATAGTATTTCCCCCGTTTCTAATAAAAAGAAAATGCCTTGATTTATGTAAAAATAAATCAAAGCATTAGAACTTAAAGATACTTTCCGCCTGAAAGGTAGCTTACGACTTCGATGGCATTTTTTTCAACGCCGTACACATATCTTGCATACAAGCCGAAGAATACTCTTGCAATATGTTCTTTCTGCGCTTTGACTTCGTCACGTCCTACCATTTTAACAACATATCTTACATTCTGCATTGTGCCGGTAACAAGGTTCATTGTGAAATAAATTTCTTCATCAACACTCCAGCTTGTCTGAAGGGTTCCGTCTTCAACACCCAAATTAAAAATGGTTTTCAAAGCACGGATTACAGCCATATCGTCTTTCAAGCCTTCCATAAGCATCTTGCCTTCGTTTTCATGACGGAACAAATAGCAGATGATTTCATCATAAAGTGCGAACATATCGGGGTCCTTTTCGAATTCGTCAATAGTCGTCTTTGCAAATTCAAGGAAAAGTTCTTTTGCATTCATATCCTTGTATTTTCCGCTGCGGTTAATGAAAGGAGCGTACATCTTTGCAAATTTCTTTTCAATTTCATCTTCCACAATAAGAACCATATTGTCCTTAGTTCTGAAATATCTTACGATTGATGCCATTGAAAGATTACTCTTTTGCGCAACAAGGTCTTTTGTTGTTGCAACGATTCCGTATTTAAGCATGCACTTTTTCATTACATTTATTGCTTTTGCTCTGTTTTTTTCTCTTATTTCTGCTTTTTTCATAATAATTCCCCTTTTTTCTTTTTTTCTTTATAATATCACTGTCAACAGAGTTTGTCAATAGGGAAAATAAAAATTTCACATGAATATATACATATTACTGAATTTGTGCGGTAATAACTGAATTCTTTCCCAGAATTATACAAAAATAACCGTGTTATTCGCAGTTCACATGAAACAATTTTAATCTCAGCATATTATATTTTTTGATAATATTCGTTACATATACGCAAAATAAAAAGCGATTGACAAATCACCGTATTTTGATATAATGTTTTTTGAAAATGAAAATCATTTTCAATTTGTGAGGTAATTATATGCAAAAAAGTTATAACACGCATTATAAGGACAGAATAAAAAACGCAATCAAAGAGTTCAACGGTGAGCATTTTACCGCAGAAAATCTTTTTGCCAAAATCCGTTCGGACGGAGAAAACATCGGTTCGTCAACGGTGTACCGTCATCTTGACCGTTTGGTGAACGAGGGTTTTGTGAGGAAGTATGTTTCCGACATCGGAGAAAGTGCCTGCTATCAGCAATCGGAACACTGCGGAGAACATTTTCACTTAAAATGTGAAAAATGCGGCAAATTGCAGCACCTTTCCTGCGACCTGATGAATGAGATAAATTCTCACGTGTTAAGTGACCACGGTTTTTCCATCGACCCGTCCAAAACGGTTTTTTACGGATTATGTAAGGAGTGTCAAGAACATTGAAAAAGAAAGTCTCCTGCATTTTTTTGATAATACTTCTCTGCATTCTTTCGGGCTGCGGAGTTCAAAGCACCGCAAACGAAAACAAAATTACTGTGGTAGCATCACTTTTTCCGCAATACGATTTCTGCCGTGAAATCACAAAAAACAATGTAAACGTTGTGCTTTTGCTTCCCCCGGGAATGGAAAGTCACAACTATGAGCCGTCGGTAAGTGATTCAATAACCATTGCCGAAAGCGACCTTTTCATCTACACCGGCAAGTATATGGAGCCGTGGGCTGAAACGGTTATTTCCGGTCTCGGCGCCCAAACAACCGTAGTTGACTGTTCATCGGGAATAAACTTGTGCGAACACGTTCACGACGACGAAGGCCACGAAAATCATGACGAGCATCACAGTCACGAGGAAGAAAAAGACCCTCATATATGGACAGACCCGATAAACTGTATTCAAATGGTAAACAATATTACGGAAGCATTATGCGAAATTGACGCAAAAAATTCGGATTTTTACAAGCAAAACGCAAGTGAATACATTGAAAAACTTTACGGGTTGGACCGTGAGTTCAAAGAAATTTCCGAAAATGCGCCGTCAAAACTGCTTTGTCACGGCGGACGTTTTTCAATGACGTATTTTTCAAGAGAATACGGATTTGAATTTGTTTCGGCATTTGACTCCTGCTCATCTTCGTCCGAGCCGAGCGCAAAAAAAGTTGTCAGTTTGATAAACGAAGTTAAGAAAAACAATCTTAACGGAGTTTTTTATGAGGAACTCACCGAGCCGAAAGTAGCAAGGGTCATTGGTGAAGAAGCAAACGTTCCAGTATATCTGCTTCATACCTGCCACAATCTCACGAAAGAAGAATTTGAACGTGGCGAAACATATTTATCTTTAATGGAACAAAATGCAAAAAATCTCAGAGCCGTATTAGGAGAATAAAAATGGTATTAAAAACGGAAAACCTATCTGTTTCGATAGGTTCATCGCTTATTCTTGACAACGTGTCGTTTCAAGTTGAAAAAGGCGAATATATTTGTATCGTAGGCGAAAACGGAAGCGGAAAAAGCACCTTGATAAAAACATTATTAGGTCTTATCCCCGCTGACGGCGGAAATATTGAATTTGCAAAGGATGTTGGACGAATAGGTTATCTTCCTCAGCAGGTAGCCGTAAAGCGTGACTTTCCCGCATCAATCTACGAAGTAGTTCTTTCAGGTTGCCTTAACGACTTAAAGCACAGATTTTTCTATACGAAAAATCACAAAGAAAAAGTAGATTCAATACTTAAGCGCCTCGACATATATAATATAAAGGACAAACGTTTTTCCGACCTTTCCGGCGGTCAGCGTCAGAGAGTTCTGCTTGCCCGTGCAATTTGCGCAAGTGAAAACCTTATTCTTCTTGACGAACCCGTTACGGGACTTGACCCAATCGTTACCGACGAACTTTACAGACTTATCGGAGAACTGAACAAAGAACAGAATTACACCGTTTTAATGGTTTCGCACGATATTGCTTCCGCTTCAAAATATGCAACAAAGGTGCTTCATTTGGGAAAAACAGTCCGTTTTTTCGGCACCCGTGAAGACTACCTTAACAGCGAAATCGGAATTCATTTTACGGGGAGGTGCTGCGAACATGTTTGATTTAATCTCGCAAATGTTTTCATATTCGTTCATTATAAGAGCATTTCTTGTGGGAATAACCGTTTCCCTTGCATCATCTCTTTTGGGTGTAACTCTTATTTTGAAAAAGTATTCAATGATCGGTGACGGACTTTCTCATGTGGGTTTCGGAGCAATGACCGTTGCTCTTGCGCTTAACATTGCGCCTATGTACATTGCAATTCCGGTTATGATTATAGCCGCATATCTGCTTCTGCGCCTGCGTGAAAACAGCCGAATAAATTCCGATGCGGCAATCGCCATCGTTTCATCTTCTTCCATAGCCGTGGGAATTACCGCCGCCGCTCTTTCCGGCGGTATGAATACCGACGTTTACAGTTATATGTTCGGAAGTATTCTTGCGGTCACAAAAACAGATGTGGTACTTTCATTTATTCTTTGTTTCGCTATACTTTCAATATTCGTGCTTTGTTATAACAGAATATTTTCTGTTACCTTTGACGAAGACTTTTCATCGGCTACGGGAACAAAAACAAAACCGTTTAATACTTTGTTTGCTCTTTTGACCGCCGCAACTATCGTTGTGGGTATGCGTGTTATGGGAACAATGCTGATTTCGGGTTTAATCATCTTCCCTGCCGTTTCATCAATGCGACTTTTTGACTCGTTCAAAAAAGTAACGGTATGTGCGGGAATTATTTCCGTATGTGCATTCGTTATAGGAATGATTGCAAGTTATATTTTTTCATACATTCCTGCCGGTGCGGGAGTCGTACTGTCAAATTTGATAATTCTCATAATATGTTCTTTAATCGAAAAAATAAAAAACAGCAAAAAAAAGATTGCAATAGCGTATTAAAACAAATTCGAGCCACGCAAAAATTCGATTATCTTACCGATTTTTTGCGTTGTGGGGATTTGTAATAGCATAAGAGAATTGAACCCCTGATGGTTTTAACGGGCGGATTTCCGCCGGATGCGGCGTCAGCGCGCTTGGCAATACGTCCAGTATTGCCTGCGCACGCTTCCTTGCCCCGACAAAAATCCGCTCCGTTAAAACTGCTCGCACCGAAAACGAGCCGCTTTTCTGTGAGATCCGGTGAGGAAGACGGAGCTGTAGTGGACCTACTGCGAGAATGACGAACCGAGAGATCACAAAAAGCGCCCGTTTTCGGCATCAGGGTTCGGCTCTCTTATGCTATACCTAAAAAGCAATCTTTTGCTTTTTTCGGGTAAAAATATTCGATTTAGTACTTTTATTTTCAACAAATGTGTGATATTATATAAGTGTATATATTTTTTTAAGAGGTATTTCGATGAGCGCATTTTTCGCCAAACTTCGTGAGTTTTACTCGGGCGGAGTATTTTCCGGCATAAGCATATTTGATATCTTGGATATCGTTCTTATGACGGTCATAATTTACCAAATACTTAAATTTTTCAAGAACACAAAAGCAATTCACGTATTAAAGGGCATTGCATTTCTTATTATTGCCCTCGCCATTGCGTCGTGGATGGGCTTGCCTACATTGACATGGCTTTTAAGTTCTGTGTTCACCTCCGGAATTGTTGTTATAGTAATACTTTTCCAGCCGGAACTGCGCCGTGCGTTTGAAAATATCGGTCGTGGACATATTTCCGCCGGCTTTGAGGAAGTCAAAACCGATTCGGAACGAATCATAGGCGAAATCGTTGCCGTTTCGGAACATCTTTCAAGACGGAAAGTCGGTGCGCTGATGGTTTTTGAAAAGAATTCCGACTTAAAGGATATTATCGCCACCGGAACAATGCTTAACGCAAATATTTCCGCAGGGCTTATCGAAAATATCTTTGAGCCGAACACTCCCCTTCACGACGGAGCTATGATCATTAAATCGGATAAAATCGTTTCAGCAGGTTGTTTTCTTCCGCTTTCGGAAAACAGCACCATTGAAAAAACTCTCGGAACACGTCACAGAGCCGCCTTGGGCGTAAGTGAAAATTCCGATGCGTATGTTATAATCGTAAGTGAAGAAACGGGCGTAATTTCCTTTGCACATAACGGAACTCTTCGCCGTTATCTTAATCTTGAAGCTTTGAAAGAAATTTTGAGTGAAATATACGTTACCGAAGATGATTCGACTCAAAAACAATCTTTTATAAAGCAGATCTCAAAGCTTTTCGGAAAGGAGAACGGCAATGAAAACTGAAAAGAAACGTCCTTTCCGCTCATATTTTTCAAATAATCTTTGGCTTAAAATTTTATCACTTGTTTTTGCGGTAATTCTGTGGAGTTTTACCATAACTCAAACAAATCCGCAGCGAACAAAAACTTTTACCGAAGTTCCCATTACAATCGTGGGAATATCCGACCTGCAAAAACAAGGTCTTACTCTGCGTGAAGATTTCGACGATTCAATAACCGTTACGGTCAAGGCGAGTATTGCTCATTCGGATTTCCGCCGTGTTGCGAAAAATTACATTTCCGCTATCGTTGACATTTCAAAGCTTGCTTCAGCAGGAACAGTCAATATGCCCATAAATGTTTCTATCAATAATTCGGCAGATATTTCTTCCATATCAGTTTCTCCCTCTACCGTTCCCGTTACGATAGATAACTTTATTTCAAAAGACGTTCCCGTTGCAATTCAAAAAACCGGAGAACTTGACGAAAATCTTATTTCTTTAGCGCCTAATTATCCCGATTCTATTTCAATTTCGGGTTCGGCTTATTATGTTGAAAAAATCGCTAAGGCGAACGTGGATATTGACCTTTCCACCCTCTCCGACGGAGATGTTCTTAATTCGGTATGTAAATTCACCGACGAAAAGAACAACATTATCAAATTTTCTTCGGGAAAAAGCATTACCGTGGATATGGACATCCAAACCGTTAAGGAAGTACCTATCAATGCGGAAAGCGCAATAGTTAATTCGGATCAACTTGCAAGCGGATATCATCTTGCTTCCGTCAGTGCAGGAAAAATCAAAATTTGCGCACACAAAGTTGAACTTGATAAAATCGACGAACTTGTTCCCGACAAAATCGACATAAAGGGTAAAGACTATCAGTTCACGTCCTCCCCCTTAACATTTACATTGCCAGAGGGTGTGACTGTTCTGCCCGGTCAGGATTCGCCTGTTGCTTCATTTGTTATCTCCGAAAGCACCGCCACTTTGACGGTAAAACGTCAGATAACGGTCACCGGTTTACAGCAAAACTGTTCTGCCACATTGATTTCGGGCAACATTACAAAGAAAATATCCGGCGACGGTGCTACGCCCATTGAAGCATCCGTTGAACTTTCCGGTCCGAAAATCGTTCTTGACAGTATCACTGCCTCCGACGTTATCGTTAAATTGCAGTTAACCGGAAAAGACCCCGACACATACGAAATTGAACCGATAGTTATATTGAGTTCCTCAATTGCGTCCAAGGTAACCGCAAAGCTTAATTCGCCCACACAGGTTTCGGTTTCAATCAAGCAAAACTAAACAGACTGAGTTTATCCCGATATAAAAAAGCAATCAACAAATAAAGTTGATTGCTTTTATTTTTATACATAAATTATTTCAATTCCACGGTTCTCGGCATAAAGCAGAGTATATTGGGTACCGCCCGTTTTACCTCGGTAATATGCAATAAGAACATCCGAATTATCCACCATATAAGCATCTCTGAAATGCATACAACCCGTTACGTACTTTTCAAAAAGAACCGTAGTTTTATCTGCGCAGGAAAGAATTCTTTCGTATTCTTCTCTGTCTTTTTTATTCCATCTGCGGCTTTGGTCTTTGCACGGAACGGCAATTTCAAGAAAAATGTCGTTTTGTTTTTTCTTTTCGAGTATTACCTGCGCCGCAAGAGTGTCAAATCCCAATGCGCCGCCGCAAATAAAACGTTTTATTCCCCTTGCAATCAAGCCGTCAACTGTTTCGGAAACCGTTTTTCTTAACTTGTCAACAGACTCATCGGGAATCGCTCTGTGTCCCGTAAACGAGCAAGCCAATGAAAAATCAATTTTACGTTCCATCGTCAATCCCAATACTTCGAATGTTTTTTCCGTTCAATAGCGCCCTTTAACAGTAAAACCGCAATTCCCGCAAGAAGCACTAAGCATATTATGGGAAGCACTATTCCGTTGCCCTCATCCTGAATTTTAAGGGAATCCCAACATTCGTTAAGATAGTTCTGTGTTTCGTCATCAAGACAGTCAAAGCCCTCTTTTTGGAAGTTGAATACTCCCTCACCGTAAAGCAAGTCATAAGCATCTTCGGTAAGTTCATTTTCCACAAAATACTGATAATACTTGTCTTGCTGAACAGTTTTTACCGGTGTTCCGTAACAAATATATTCACTGACATGTGCCGCAATGCTCTTATAAGGGTCTTCATCGGTGGAAAGAATAAAGTTGATGTATTCTTCTGCGATTTCGGGATTTTTAGAGCTTGTGGGAACGCACATAGCATCAAGAAACGAATTGGAGCCTTCTTCGGGGAAGAACATACAAAGTTCGTAATCCTCGCAGTTTTGAACCATTGTAAAATAGTCGCCGGCATAATACGGTGCAATAGCCGCATTTCCCGTTTCCATTTTATTGAAAACCTCGTCCATAACGTATTTTTGAATAAGCGGTTGCTGTTTTTTCAAAAGTTCAAGTGAACGGTCATACACGTCCGTTCCGTTATTTACCGAGGAATTTATATAACTTTCCGAGCCGTTGTATCCGTCCTGCTTCATCAGCTTAAACTGAGCAGTTGCAAATGCGTCACGGGAATTGTTAAACTGAAGTATTCCCAAATCCTTGTACTTTTCGTTCCAGAGAACGTCCCATCCCTCGTTTTCAAATGCTTCCGCATCAAAATCGTCAAAAGCACGTTCAAGCAACGTTTTGTTATAAATTATTCCTACTTTGCAGAAGGTATAAGTAGCAGAATAATATGTCTTTTCGCCGTTTTCAACCGTGTAAGCAACATTTTCAACAACATAGTCGTCACCGATATCCGAGTAATTCGGAATGTTTTCAAGGTGAATGGGCTGAATAAGATCTTCCTTAATAAGTTTGGGAATCAAATATTCCGACGGAATAATAATATCGTAGGAAGCATCCGACGTTGTCATTTTGGCATACATTTCTTCGTTGGACGCATACGTTGTATAATTTACTTTAACCTTTTTTCCTTCGTGGGTAGAATTGTAGTATTTTTCAAATTCTGCATTCACATCAAGATACGGAATTTCCATAGCATTGCCGTTTTCGTCAGCGTATTCCCACGAGCCGTCACCGTCTGCCATATATTCGCCCCAGTTAAACACGTTAAGCGTTACTTCTTCTTCCGAATCGGAGCCGCATCCTGCAAGCGAAAAAACGGTGGCTAAGGCAATTACAAGCGCAATTATTTTTTTCACTTTCCCGCCCCCTGCATTCTTTTCAGTTTTCTTTCCTGCATGTGCGCTTTAATTTCTTCCCTTGAGCTTGCGAGGTTGGAAAGCACAAGCAGAACGAATATGGCTATAATCATAAACGTTGAAAGTGCATACATATCAGGTGTAACCGTGCCCTTGCCCGTCATGGAATAAACAAGCAGCGGAAGCGTTTGCACCGTGGATCTCGGACGGACGAAGTAACTTATTACGAAATCGTCAAATGACATTGTAAACGCCATAATCATACCGGTGAGTATTCCGGGAAGAAGTTGAGGAAGTTCCACTTTAAGGAATGCCACCGAAGGTTTACATCCCAAATCAAGTGCGGCTTCCGTTTGTGATTTGTCCATTTGCCTTATTTTCGGCAAAACGGAAAGTACAACATACGGCAAATCGAAGGTTATGTGTGCGATAAGCAGGCTTATCATATCCATTGTATCGTCGCTTTTGATAAACTTAAACGATGCAATCGTCGACATAAATAAGAATGCCATTGATACGGCGGTAACGATTTCCGGGTTGACCATAGGGATATTCGTTACGGTCATAACCGTACTTTTAATAAACTTATTTTTCAGTTTGCTGATTCCGAGAGCCGCAAAAGTTCCGATAACGGTTGAAATCAGCGATGCGCTTACCGCAATGACAAGCGAATTTACAAGTGCTTTTTTTGCAATTTCGTTTTGTATAATCGACTGATACCATTTAAGCGAAAATCCGCCGAATACGCCGGTACTTTCAATGGAGTTAAACGAGAAGAAAATCAAGATAACGATAGGCGCATATAGCAAAAAGAAGCAAATCGCAATAAAAATGTTTCCGCTTTTTTTCATGCAACGATTCCTCCCGTTTCATCATCATCGGTGTATCTGTTCATAATAAGTGTTGAAACAACAATCAAAACCATAAGCACAAGTGAAAGTGTTGCGCCCTTATTATAGTCGGCTGAAATAGAAAGCATTCTTGCTTCGATGGCATCGCCGATAAGATACGTATTGGCACCGCCGAGTCGCTGAGAAATATAGAATGTACTTACGCAGGGAACGAAAACCATCGTTATGCCGGAAACAATTCCTGATGCACTCAACGGAATTATAACCTTTGTAAGCGCTTGAAAAGCATTGCAGCCAAGGTCTCTTGATGCTTCCACAAGGCGAATGTCAAGTTTAGTCAGAACGGAATAAATCGGCAAAATCATATACGGCAGGAAGTCGTAAACCATACCTACGATTACAGCAAAGCGTGTGTCGATGAGTTCCACGTGTCCGCCAAACAGTCCCAAAAACTGATTTATAATTCCGTTTTTTTCAAGCAGGATAGCAATAGAGTCAGTACGGATAATAAAGTTTATCCACATGGGAAGCATAACAAGCATAATAAGAATACGCTGTGTTGTTGGTTTTGTCCGTGAAATTGCAAGTGCAAGCGGATATCCGATAAGCAGACACACTACCGTTGCTATAAATGCAAGCATCAGCGAAAGCATAAACGCCGAAGAATAGTGACTGATAATGGAAAAATTCTGAAAGCCCACAAAATTTCCGTCACCGTCAGTCAGCGCATAATAAAGCACATATATTATGGGAACAATAATGAAAAGAATTGCCCAAACATAATACGGACATGAAGCAAGTTGCTTCATAAACGGCTTTTTTTCTCTCATTCTTCTATTACCTCCGTAGCGTCTGACATTTTATCAAGTTCATCGCTGAAAGAAGAATAATCGCCGAACATATCGGAAAACTCGGATTTTTTCATAACGTGTATAGCATCGGGCTCGATATACAGACCGATTTTTTCGTTTTCGCCCACGAAATCGGTTGTCTGTATCATCCACTTAAAGCCTCCGATATCCACGATAATTTCATAGTGAACACCCTTGAATGTAACGCTTGTGACCGTTCCCGAAAGCATTGCCTTATCCGAATCAATGGGAACAACGTCGACGTCTTCGGGTCGAACAACAACGTCAACGGGTTCATTTTTCTCAAAGCCCTTATCAAGGCACTCGAATATCTGTCCGGAAAACTTTGTCTTAAAGTCGTCAAGCATAATGCCGTCAACAATGTTTGATTCGCCGATAAAGTCAGCTACGAATGCATTTTTCGGTTCGTTGTAAATATCCGTGGGCGTGCCTATCTGCTGAATTTTTCCCCGTGTCATAACAACGACCGTATCGGACATGGAAAGTGCTTCTTCCTGGTCGTGAGTAACGTAAATAAATGTAATTCCCGTCTTATGCTGAATGTTTTTAAGTTCATTTTGCATATCTTTGCGCAGTTTAAGGTCAAGTGCGCCTAAGGGTTCGTCAAGCAAAAGCACCTTAGGGTCGTTTACAAGCGCGCGGGCAATGGCAACACGCTGCTGCTGACCGCCCGAAAGAGTCGAAATGTTTCTTTTTTCGAAGCCCTTAAGGTTCACCATAGAAAGCATTGATTTTACTTTTTCTCTGATAACCTCTTCCGACATCTTTTTAAGGCGCAAGCCGAATGCTACGTTTTCGTAAACGTTAAGGTGCGGAAACAGTGCGTATTTCTGAAACACCGTATTGATATTTCTTTTGTACGGGGGCACATCGTTAAGAAGTTTATCTTCAAAGAATACCTGCCCCGCATCGGGTGTTTCAAATCCGGCAATAATTCTGAGTGTAGTGGTTTTTCCGCATCCGGAAGGACCGAGCAATGTAATAAATTCATTTTCACGGATATACAGACTGATATCGTCAAGTACCTTCTCGCCCTCGAAGCTTTTTGAAATGTTCTTTAAGTCAACAATAATTTTTTTCATTTTATCTCCTTAAAAACTCGGCGGAGTGCTTACCCAAAGCACTAATGCGCCTGTATTTCCTGCATTTTCTATGTGGTGCGGCTGCGACGAATTAAAATAGAAACTATCGCCTTTTTTGCATTTTTTCTTATTATTGCCGCAAACGACAATTATCTTTCCCGAAAGAACGTATCCGAATTCCTCGCCCTCGTGGGGATTATCTTCATCAGTAGACTCTCCGCCCTCAAGTGAAACCAGAATAGGCTCCATCGAATTCTTCTGCGCCGAAGGAACAAGCCACGTGATAGATGAATTCTCATCTTCCTTGACAAAATAGTCATCGGGTGTAAAGACAATTTTTTCTTCCGTTTGGTCCGAAAAGAAGTCTTTAAGATTAGTACCCAAACATTCAAGAATATCTATAAGTGTTGCAATGCTCGGACTTGTAAGGTCCCTTTCTATCTGCGAAATAAATCCTTTTGATAACTCGCATCGGTTAGCAAGTTCTTCCTGCGTAAGTCCGTGTTGTACTCTGAGCATCTTTATTTTTTCACCAAGCAGCATTCCGTTCCCTCCATTCTTAAAAAGTTTAGCAAAAATAAACTTCAAAGATAGATAAATTATATCAATTTTAGAATTTTTGTCAAGAAATATTTTTCTTTATACGACTTTTTTCATCAATATTTTCTGCAAAAGAAAAAATCTTCAAAACTCCCTCTATCACTGAATTCTTTTACATTTGCCATTCTTTGGTGTCTGAATTATTAAGAATGTGTTTCAAAGTGCAGTTTAGTGTTTTCTTGAAATATTTTTAGTATTGCTAAACTTTTCAAGCATTTTTAAGCAAAAATATTCATTTGAATATATTTACGGGCTTTTTGTAAAAAAAGCACCGCCGAAGCGGTGCCAAAAAAATTATTTACAACACATATCGTTAATAGCCGGCGGGAAAATAGGCAAATTAAAGAATTCGTCACATACTTCGGATGCAAATTCCTCGCAAGGCGGTATTTTGCAAAATCCGTAAGCAGGTATAAGTAATTCCACGTCAGCAACAACCTTAAGAATAACGGTTACGCAAGCAGTGAGCGAAAATGTATTTTCACCTAAGTAGCATCCCATCACGCATATTGCGCTTACTATATTATCTACCTCGAACGGGATTATGGATTCGTCCGGCACGAAAAGAACAACGTCCTTATTTACCGTTATAACGCCTCTGCCGCTGCCTTCTTTCCCGCAATTATCCTCAAAGAGAATTTCTACGGGAATATCGCATTTACAACGAACTCTCGCAAAGTTGGGTCTGTCGCAAATTCTGTCAATGGTCAAATCTCTGATTCTTCCCTTTGTGGACGTGCTTCTGCAGCTTACGAATGTGACCGGCGCTTCGAATTTTGTATTGCCGGGGCAAATATCATTAAGCCGAACGTTTACGTTTTCAAGCTGTTCCTGCTGCATACACGAATCGTATATTTTCTTCACCTGAATACATACTCTTTCGGTAATTCCGTTAGTGCAATCGCCATTTATCTTTCCGGGGCAAATATCTGCCTCACTATTTCTGTATGAATAAAATGACATAAAATTCCTCCTTCTTCTAACGTTAGGTTTTATCCTACAACAATAGTTTATGTTACATTGCGCTTATTTGTGAATTAAACGGTTAAAAAATCACTTAATACGTACCCCATCGCTCCCATATATATGACTTTATACCATTTTCCCTCTGCGGAAATGATTTCTACGGTAGATTTATCGGGAATTCTTCCGATTATATTTGACGAAAGTGACGGCTTGCTCCTCAGGTTAAGGTTCGCTCCGCCGGTAGTAACTACGCCCACTTGTCTGTCAGCGTTTCTTTTGCAGACACACAGATATTTTTTTGAACTGAACCCTTCGGTGGAATTATACCTTATTTTTGCCCACTCACTCATTGAATTGTCAAGAAGCAATGCCTTTTCATTGTGCGGAATTTGTCCCACGATATACGAATCAAGTCCTGCATTTGACCTGATATTAAGCGCTCCCGATGCGGTGCAGGCAGAAACGTATGTATTGATGTTTCCGCTTATTTCGCTTAATTTTGCGCCACGTTCGGTGCAAACTCCGTTATCCGGAATTTTGAAATATTCCGTCAGTCCCTTTGCGATGTATTCCGCTATTTTCTGAATATTGTTTTTTATCCAAGATGAATCCGAAGCGTTATCGTGGTATCCGATTTCCATTAAAACTGAGGGTGCTTTCGTTTTTCGTACTTCCGCAATAGTGGTCGTGGGAACTGTATAAACAAGGTCCGGGTCTGGATAAATGCTTCTCAAACTGTCCGCAAGGTCTTCCGCCGCTTGCCTGCCTTTAGCGCTTCCCGGATAATAGTATGCTTGAATTCCTCTGAACTGTCCTTCTTTGCCCTCCGGCGCAGCATTGGAATGAAGTGCAAGATGCAGGTCATAATTCCCGGCATTTGACGTGTTTATGGCATTTGCCAACGTGTTCGGCAGTTTAGAACGGGTGTATGTAATATTGTCCGCACTCAGATACGGTTCAAGGGCATCTGCCACATATCCCATATACTGTGCCTCTGTTCCGCCTCCGTAATAATTGTTGCCGGTTTGCAACGATGGACTCAAAAATATACTTGGCATAAAACTCCTCCTTAATCTAATACATTTAATGTATATGTTACGTTTGTAAAAAAAGTGCATTTTTTATTGCACTGTCAAAGATTTTCATATATAATAATGGCAAATAATATTCGGAGGTAATTTTATGTATCAGTTTGGCGATTATGCAAAAGAAACTCTTGAACAACTTTCCGGAAAAGGTGTTTTCTTCACCGTAAAGAACGGCGATAACGTTAATACAATGACAATCGGTTGGGGCTCGTTAAGCGAATATTGGGGTCAGGACGTGTTTATTGCGCCTATCCGAATGAGCAGATATTCTTACGAAATGCTTAAAAACACAGATGAATTTACCGTAAGCGTTCCGCTTAACGGCGAAATGGATGCCGCACTCGGATATTGCGGTTCACATTCGGGACGTGACGGAAACAAATTGTCGGAAGCAGGTCTTGAAACCTTGCCCGCACAGGAAGTATCCACTCCTTTAATAAAAGGCTGCAAAATTTTCTACGAATGCAAAATCTTAATGACAAAGGAACTTAAAAAAGAAGATTTGCCCGCCGATTTGCAGGATAGATGGTATGCAAACGGAGATATGCACGTGCTTTTCTTCGGAAAAATACTTTCCGCACATAATTAAGTATTTTCACTTATATAAGCGTATTTATGCTTATATGTGCATTGGTGCATATTGTGTAATTCAGCAACTGAATTCAATTTTTATACGGTTATTAGGCACAGAAAAACGGCTCACAGATTATGTGAGCCGTTTCATTATTTATTTGCAGATTTAGTTACTCGACGGGTGCCGCTTCGATAAGCACGTCGTACTCGCCGGAGAAATCATACCAATCGGAAAGATTTCCGATAACCGAGCCAAAGTTAATGTGGCCGTTTTCCTCATTTGAGAAATCTTGATTTGAGAAGCAAATTTTAATTGACTGTTCGGGTGCATAATAATCTATATCACCGTTAAGCCAGCCATAATGAACAAGTTTGCTGTCATATAAGATTTCATTGTCAATTTTACCGCCTAAGCAGGATTCCGTACGTTCCATGTGCACTGTCATGGGAAGCATACTGAGGAACTGAACGGCAGGTTCAACTTCGTTATCAATGCATCCGTAAAGAACCTTATCGCCGACAGTGAATTTAACTCGTGTAGAATCTTCAACGATACGGGCAGCCATTTCGGGATATACTTCCTGTATCTTTGCGCCGTCATAAGCGTATATCATCGCAGGTGTAGGAATTGCCGTTGCAGCAGTCATATCGGAACCGGATTCGCCGTTTTTGCCGCAGGCACTGAATGATACCACCGTGAGAGCAGCCAACATAATTGCAAGTACTTTTTTCATTTTTTTACCTCTTTTTTTATTCTGTCTGCATTTGTTCAGACTGAATGCTTTCATTTATTTTATTAAAATCAGCAAAATACGTTACGGGATGAATTTGTTCGTTCTCCGTGTAATTTACACTGATAATAATTTCTTCGGGTTGATTTGACGGTGAGAACACCGCATTGATACACTGTCCCACAGGCACCGTTTCTTTTTTCCCAACATCATAGCGCATAATTTGATAATAGAATTCGGGGTCGCCCGTTTCTACAACATAATATATGTACGACGCATCGTTTGAAAAGAAGAATTCACTGCATACAACATCATGCACTATCGTTTCTTCCTCATCATCGACGGTATTAAACAGTTTTAAGTCAAGCACAGCCGTTTCGTAGTCTTCGCTGATAACGGCAACGAAATTTCCGTCGCGGGAAACCGCAAACTGCGAGCCTTTGCCGATAACATCACGGTTATTTGTGGAAACTTGATTTCTTACGATTACCTCAAGTTCCTCTACAACGTCGCAATAGAAAAGGCATCCGGCATTATAGAAAATATCGCTTTCGATAATCAGTTCCGATTCCATAACGGATATCTCATTTGTTTCCGTATCGCATTTATAAAGGCAGTACTTTTCATCACCGCTTAAACAGAAAAGATTTTTTCCGTTTTCGTCAAGAGCAATTCCGAAAATCGTATTGCCAAGTTTATTACCGTCGTCGTTGCTTCCGATTACCTTGATTTCACCGCTTGCGCAATCAACGACCGTGGCAAGTTCCGTGTCGTCAGTATGTTCGATAAACGCAATCTTGCTTCCGTCTGCGGAATATACCGCCTTTACAACAGTTGCAAAACTTTGCTCAATAAGCTTATGCTTTGTTCCCGTTCGGTCCGCAAGATACAGTGTTTCCATACCGTTTTCCGCTTTTGCAAAAAGAGCACTGCTTCCGTCGGGATTCCAGCAAAGGAACCGTGCGTCTGAGCAGAACAGCGGCAACGTTGTTTTTGCACCGTCAATACTGATTACGGATTCGTCAAGGTGTGCAAGAGTATTTTCGTTTTCCGACAGGGAAACAAGTCCGAATCTGTCCGATTCAAGCACCGAAATTGCCGTGCCCTCGTATTTTCCCGTCATAAGTGTTTCACGGGCTTTTTCCGCTTCCTTTACGCTTCCGTACATCTTGCTTACAAGAAGCACACTCACACCGTCATTTGAAAGTGTCGGCGTAAAAGTATCATCGGAAATCGTCCCTTCCTGATATTCATAGAACAAATCGCACACAAGGTATGCGCCCGTTTTATTTTTTTCCGTTCCCTGATCCTTAAGAATAACCGAAAGTGAACCGTCCTCGTTTTCATTTACCTTAAACTGAACATCTTTCATAAGATTAAAGTAAACATAGGTATTTTTATTTTCGCCGCCCGGACTTTGTTGGAACATTCCTGCAATTATTTCATTTTTGTCAGTTGTTATTCCTGAAACAACATAGTCCCAGCAGGTAATTCCCGAAAATTCAACCTTAAGTCTGTTCGGAGCATTCAAGAATGAAACCGTGTATTCCGGCGGAGCGCTCAAACTTTGGTTTGACGTATCTTCAAATTGAAATTTGATTTCAGTTTGATTATCCTCTTCAAATACATATTCTATCCGTGAAAGGTTCACGTTTTCGGCGCTTGTGCCTCCCGATGCCGTAACGGACGTACCGTTAAACTTCTTCGGATTATATTTTTTCGAACTGTTAATTGCAATAATTCCCACCGTCAATGCGCATGCAGTCAAAATAGCGCACGCACCGATGATTATTCTTTTAATTAAACGTTTTCGAGTTCTGACCCTTACCAAGAAACCGCCTCCTATAACACTGATTTCAGTATGTTAAAGATAACGTTATGATTGAAGAACAGCCGTCCAAGCAACGAGTTTTGAAGCATTGAATTCAAATCGTTCATCGGAAGTACCGACATCAAAATCGGCATAACCGCAAAAATGATGCAAACGAACGCCGCCGCCTGCAAAACACCGAAGCCACCGCCTGCAAGCTGATCGAACTGTTTCAAAACGGGGAGTTTTACCACGTAATCAACGCATCCGATAACAAGCATACAAACTAAGCGAACCGCAAGAAAAATAATAAGAAAACTTATCAGGCTCAAGCTGAGATTTATCAGTGTTTGATTAAAATATTCGCTTAACGTGCTTATTCCCTTTGAGGCAAATGCGCTGTTAAAAATGTTATCGAGCATCATACCTTCTATGGGCTTAGGCAAATCGGAAGTTGAGATAATTTCACTTATTTTTTCGCTTCCGATAGAAGAAATATCCGTATTGGCAACACTCATATCGCTCAGTTTTTCAGCGCCTGCGGTAAAATAGAGCAAAGTATTGTTAAAGTTGCTTTTTGCCGCAATAAAGGAAGCAAGTCCTTTTGAAAAAACCAAGCCGGCAAACCAAGCAAGAACGTAAGAGCCCAAGTTCAGAACGGTAACAAGAAATCCCTTATACCAACCGAGAATAAATCCGATGGCAAGCACAAGAATAATTCCCACATCAACCCAGTTCATAATTAACCTCCAGTTTATTGTAACGTGCTGAATCTGTAAACGTTGTTTTCGGATTCAACAAGAACATATCCGTTGCCCTGAACGATATTGTCTACACGAACGGGGAAACGGTATTTCTTATATTTGGCATTTTTATCGTTAAACTTATACATAAAGTAATTGCTGAAACAATAATATCCTTTTGACGAAATTGCGCCGAAGCAGATTTTTTCTTCACACGGAATGTCACGAACCTGCTTATCTGTAACGGATTTAAGATTGCCGTTGTTGAGCATAAGGATATTCACATTGCCCTTTATAAGTCCGGTAGCGATAACATCATATCCGTTTGCGGTATAATCGAGATTTACGGCGCCGGTGTAGTCGCAATCACGAATCATAATCTTATCAGTTCCGAAGATATAGCAAAGATTGCCATTGAATACCGCATTGTAAATCATTTGATTGTCTTCCGTGAAAGAAACCATCTGAGTTTTTTCATTTTCGTACTTATATGTTGAAAGACGGAAAATAGGAGAAATACCCGAATTTTCTACTGTAAGAACCCATATACTTCCCTGCGAATAAGTGCCGAAACGAATATTGGTACAATTAGTATTGGAAACAATTCTGTCAATTTCTTCACCGGTTCCGTTAAGCACGGTTGTGTCGTCCGAATGGCTGAGTTTAACCGCCATTATTTTTTCGCCGATAGCCACATCGGAAATGGTTTTTTCAAATTCTTTTGAAAAGACAAGATTTCCCTCTTTATTGATAACCTGCAATTTTTTGCCCACGGTAACGGCAATACGGCTTTCCGAGGTATAAAGTTTCATATCCTCCGTTGTGCCGGAAAAGCCCCACATTTTCTCACCACGGTCATCAACGTAATAAAGACAGTTATCCGAATTGTCAATATACACTGCTCCGCCTGCAAACGGTTCGAAAACAGACTCTGCCGAGAAAGGCATTGCTTTAAGTTTTGAAAAATTTATCTTTTTAACATCCCGACGAAAGGCAAGCGAAAGCAAGGCTACTATCAATACTATGCTTACAACGCCGATAAAATACGGCAGGTAGTCAGCTATGTCAAACCTTTTTCGAGTTCGTACTGTGTTCATTATTTCACCTTTTAGTTAAAAAATCATTTTTTCCGTATTACGGAACTATAACATATTATACCACACAATTAAATAAAAAGAAAACATTTTTTTATAAAAAAGGCACTCAAGGGTATATATCGTACCTTGAGTGCCGAAAAATTATTTATTTTTGCTGTAAGATGTATAAATGTTGCCCGCCGCATCCTTATAAACGACGTATGCTTTGAACCGCCAGTTATCATTTTCCTGAACATTCAGTTTTGTGACAACAAGCAAGCCGTTATTTGCTTTTCCTTCACTTCTTGCGCAAATAATTACTTTGTCGTTAATAAGCGGTGAACCCAGTATAATATCGTTAAAGCCCACGCCGTTATCCTTTGTAAGCAAGATACCCTGCTCAACAACGGTGTATTCCGGTCTTACGGAACGCTGAACGGTAACAACGATTTTTGAGTCCTCCTCTTTGACAGAGGTAATGTTTATTTCTGCTTTCGCATCGTTTTCCGAACCGTAAACCGCAACGATATCCGTATCGTTCGTAATGTAGAAACTGTAAATTCTGTTGGACGAAAGAATGTGATCTCCGTCAGAATCGGTATATTTCCAATAGCTGAACGCTTCTCCCGAAGAATTTTCCTCTTTTGCTTTTACAGTTACCACGGTAAGTTTTTCATACTGTCCCGAAGAATCCTTTTCAACCTCTCCGCTGACAGTAAGTGTTACATTTGCCGATACGAAGAATTTTGCGCAGGCAACAACATTATCCTTGGCATTGCGTGCCGCTGAAATAAGTTGTTCTTCATTCATCAGTTGTCCCGATACCATCCATCCTGCAAAGGAAATTCCGTCAAGATTGTTTTCCATTACGGGAATATTGTTTTTGTCAATATCACGGGCGTTGACCGTACGAACTGCATTTCCCTGCAAATCTTTGAATGTAACCGTTATATCTCCGTCTTCTCTGTATACCGCAACGTATGTTTCATTTTGGTTATTGTTGACCGTTTGAACAGTTGCGTCATTTGAAATAAACGTATTTTTGCCGTTATCCGTTTTGTACCAACCTGCGAAATTTGCACCGGTTGCCGAAAGTGTGACCGTCTGTCCCGTTTTAATGTTTTCAACATTGAGTTCGTCGGGGAATGAAACGGTTTGTGTTTCCGTTGCACCGGATTTTTCGTAGGTAACGGTTGCTTTTGCTCCGTCGGGAGCATTTTGCGATGTTACAGTAACAGTGGCTTTACTGTCGTATTCGTCAAGAACGGTCTTAACCGCATCAAGAATGGAAGTATCCGCCGTTGCATTGCCGTTTTCGTCAAAAATAATTTTGCCGTTTCCGTCACAAACTGCGGTAGGACAAAGCCATCCGCCCTCGTCGTGCTCGTTCCACGCATAAATAAGAACACTGTTAAGAAGTGTGCAATCGGGATTATCCTGTACCCATTCAATATTTTCTCTCAAATGGTCGGCAATTTCCTGCGGAGTGCCTTTTCTTGTATATTCAAATCCGTAATGTCCGCCGGAGCTTCCCGGAATATCGTTGTCCGTCCAGCTTGTGGAAACCTTTATTCTCGGAACCTGCGATCTTCCCGCCGTAGAAAGCGGTACGCACTGAATATAGTCTTTTACAGCGCTGTATCCTTCATTGTATGCCATTGACTGCTTTGCAAGTTCTGCAAATGAAACACTTCTTACCGTAACGTCGGTTGCGGCAGGAGAAGTAAAATTATTGTATTCGTAAACGTCCATGCTTTCAGTCTGATAACCGTCGCACTCCTCGTTTGCCGCTACGCCTACCGAATATCTTGAAAGTGCCGAAAATCCGTTATAATTGTATCCGATGGCAGAAGTTGGCGATTTTACTCCGCCGTCCATACCGATAAAGTAAATATCATCTACGGGTGTATATTTTTCCGGATCAATGCTTGCAAGGTACGAAGTGAAAAATCTTGCTTGGTCCTTAACAATTTCAATTTGCTCCCTTGTAGCATTCATTGACTGATAGAAGTACATAACGGCCACTCTCGAACCGTCTTTTGTAGGAATTGTCAAATAGCACGAAGATGCCATTGCAAGATATATTTCCTTGCAATCAATATCCAAAGCCTTTGCCTTTTCAAGGTCGGTTGCATACTTATTTATATCAACGGCGATTGCTCTGCCTTTTTGCGATTCGCTGAAAATACAGCACATTTTCATTTGTCTGCCGTCATCAAGATAGCCATCCTTTGCAATATGAGCAAGCATCGGAAGTGACATTTCACTTGGCGATTTATCTGAATCAACACTTACGTATTTGAGATACGCAAAATAGTCAAGTCCTGCATCCATTGCGTATTTGGCTTCCGTGTTCCACGAAACGCCGTAGGTGTAATTAAGTTTGCTTGTCGAAAGTGTTTCCATATTGCTGTTTTTCATGGAAACATAGTCATACTGTTCATTTGCCGATTCAAATTTAAGGTCAACGTACTGAGAATTGAATCCGTCGTTCTTTTTTATATAGAACGGCGCCTGATCCTGATAGTTGCTTAACGTTCTTGCAACCTGATTGGAAACAATAGCCGCACTGTTCGTAGTGCGATAGTACGCATCCCAACGAATTGCGCCGACAGACGTTTTTGAAGTTCTGATGTAATTTGAAAAATCGTCCATTGAACTTTCGTCTGCATTCAATACTTTCTTGAAAGAGCAATCGTCTACGTAAAACGATCTTTGAACGTCGTCAATTCCCGTCCAATAAAAGCCGATGCTTGTAAATTCGCTCGGATTCATCCAAAATGAAACGCTGAGTTTTGTGTATTCTCCGCCTGCCACAAGAGTAGTTTTCACAGAGCTTGAATAACTTGCTTCCGCCTCAGTCGTTTTGTTTCTCTTAACGGAAAGAGTGATTGCAAAACTTTCGCTTCCCGCATTTTTTACCCAACACGATGCTTCGTATCTGCCGACTTTATTTTCAGTGCTGACTAATGATTGTGCCGTATTCGTCCAATGATTTGCACTTGTTTTAGTCCATTTTGCGGCATAGGAACCCGAATGTACGTTTGCCTTGTCCGTAACAAGCTGAATTTTGTCACCGGTCACGCTCCATCCGTTGGTGTTTCCGTTTTCAAATCCCGGATTTATCATCAGTTCTTCATTTAACGGTATAACATTCTTGTTGATCGTTGCCGCAAAGCACACCGTACTCAAGCACGAAATAACCATTATCGAAGTAATGATCAATGCGATGATTTTTTTCATACCTTTTTCCCCTTTTTTCTTTTTATTTTATTTTACAAAATATAATTTTTCCTGCATTTGTCTGAAGCATACTTGTAACGACCGTTTCCACAACTCGGTCAATATACTTTGCTCCGTCCTCAACGACCACCATTGTTCCGTCGTCAAGATATCCTACTCCCTGCGTGGGGTCTTTTCCCGCTTTTGTGATTTCAATGCTGATTTCATCGCCTGCGATAACCGTAGGTTTAAGTGCATTTACAAGTTCGTTAATATTAAGTATTTCCACTCCCTGCACGGACGCAACCATATTAAGCGAATAATCGTTTGTCATTATCGAACAGCCCATTTCCTTGGCAAGTTTTACAAGTTTGTCATCAATGCCCTTGCTTTCGGGAAAGTCTGTTCCGATAACGGAAATTTCTTTTTCATTTTGAAGTTTTTTTACCGTATCAAGTCCCATTCTGCCCCGTGTGCGCTTTTTTGTGTCTTCACTGTCCGAAAGAAGCGTCAGTTCCGCCAAAACGAACTTGGGAACATATATGGGCTTTGAAACAAATCCCGTTTTAACTATATCATACGCTCTGCCGTCAACAAGAATGCTTGAATCAAAAATCGTTCCTGTCTTTTCCGTCTTGCTGTTTTTTATGGGAAGAACATATTCATCACGGTGAATAAGCGCTCCTCTGACACCGATAACTCCGCCGAAAATATAGATAACCGCATTTATGCACGTTACAAGCACGGGATTTTCAAGGTTTTTGAAAACCTGACAAACAAGATACGCAGTAACAAGTCCAACAAGCAGTCCAACGACCGCAAGAAGAAGCTCCCGTGCGGGCATCGCCTTAACCCATTTTGTAACCTTTGAAATTGCCTTTACGAACACTTCGGATATGGGTTTTCCCACAAAAAAGCCTACCGTGGCAAATATAATCATCATGGCAAGTTCCATAATGACAAATGCCCAACTCCAAAGATTTATTGGCATTTTTTCAAGAATAAAACTTACGCCGAGCCATATCCAATAGCCGATTGCTCCGCCTATGGGTATAAACAAAAGTTGAATTATTTTTTTAATCATTTTCCTATTGCCCCCAAAGATAAAGCCGTAAATACGTTATCGGCAAAATCAAGTTTAATTCTGCCATCGTCCTTAAGCCCTCTTTTATTGCCTTTCGGCAGTATCACTCTCTTAAACCCGAGTTTGATACATTCATCAATACGTTGTCTGCATCCGCTGATAGAACGCAATTCGCCCGTAAGTCCCACTTCGCCCAAGAAAACGGTGTCATCCGAAATGGGAATATTTTTATATGCCGACGCTACCGATGCCAAAACCGACAAATCCGCCGCCGGCTCATCAATGTGCAGACCGCCTGCAATATTAACATAAACGTCTTGATTAAAAAGTGAATATCCGAACCTTTTTTCAAGCACCGCAAGCAGAGTTACCATTCTGCTGTAATCCACGCCGCTTCCCACACGTCTCGGATTTCCGAAGCCGCTCGGTGCGCAAAGTGCCTGAATTTCCACCATCATAGGTCTTGTTCCTTCAAGGGAACACATAATTGACGTTCCCGGAACAGGCTCCGTGCGTTGCGACATAAAGATTTCCGACGGGTTAAGCACATCGGTCATTCCCTTTTCTTCCATCTCAAACACGCCTATTTCATTGGTAGAACCGAATCTGTTTTTATTGGCACGCAGCACTCTGAACGAAGAATTCTTTTCCCCTTCAAAATACATTACCGTGTCCACTATATGTTCAAGAACTTTTGGGCCTGCAAGTGTTCCCTCTTTTGTAACGTGCCCTACCGTAAATACCGTGACTGCTTCTTCCTTAGCAATGCGCATAAGTCTTGATGCACATTCCCGCACCTGCGATACCGTGCCCGGTGCAGACGTCATATACGGGGCATAAACCGTCTGTATTGAATCCACCACCGCAAATTCCGGCTTTTGTGTGGCAAGAACGGCACATATTTCATCAATATCCGTTTCGGCAAGCACATAAATATTGTCACTGTTGCATCCCAATCTGTCCGCACGAAGTTTGATTTGATGCGCCGATTCCTCCGCAGAAACGTACAAAACCTTTTTGTCCTTTGCAACAAAGTCGCACACCTGCAACAGCAATGTTGATTTGCCTATTCCCGGGTCACCGCCGCAAAGTACTATGCTTCCCGGCACTATTCCGCCGCCGAGCACTCTGTCAAGTTCACGGCTTCCCGACGAAATTCTTGAAAGTGCAGACGTTTCCACACTGTTAAGTTTTTGTACCTCTTTATTGCTTGTCGAAGTGGAAACATGAGAATTCTGTTTATTCGGTTTTACTGTTTTTACCGTCTGTTCTTCAAGCGTTCCCCAAGAATTACATTCAGGGCATTTGCCGAGCCACTTTGCCGTTTCAAATCCGCACTGAGAACAAACGTAATTTGTCTTTTCCTTTGCCATACTCTATCCTAAAACATTATATTTGAATACGTCCGAACCGCCGGTGCTTGTTTTGTCTTCCCACACAACAAGCGTTCCGAAGCATTTGGGCATAATTGCACTTTTGCCCGATTCGGAAACCTGCACAAGCACATCCGACTTATAATAATACGCATATATAATTTGATTAGACTCGAACACAATAAAGTCTTCGCCCACAGAATACTGTGTTACATTGTTCCAAAACTTTACCGGCTCTTTTGCACCGCTTTTATACGCATAGTACAGTGTAGAATCCGGTGCATTATTTCTGTCTATCCATGCAAAAATATCATCATTACATATGGGCTTATGAACATACGTCCCTGTTTTGAATACTTCCGGTTCCAATTCACCCGAATCATCCTCGTCTTCGGGAGAATACTCATCCGTTTGCTTAACCTCGCCCAAGTCCTCGAAAATCATTTCATAAATAGCACTTATCGCCTCGTTATCGGGGTCTTTTTCTGCCCAAATAACCATATTCTTATATATGTACGGTGCGCTTACCGCATAATTCGTACTGTCAAAAAGCTGAAGCGCCATATTTTCATCGCTTGTAAGGTCTACGAAATAAAGTTTGTCCTCGGAATCGCTTATCTGCTCCATCCAAATAAGATAATTTCCGTAAAGTCCCAATTTGGGCATGTGATTTTCCGTTTCCTGAACCGTTGAAACAGTGTTTGCTTCCATACCGTCAAGTGCTTTTCTGTTCATCTTATAAATGACGTTTTTGCCCTTATGGTCGGTATCAAGCCATACTATCCAGTCCTCGGAAAGGAAGGTTTCGTAAATTTCGCCGAGTTTTGACTCTGCAATTTTTTTCTTTGTGCCGGAAACTGCATCAAAAAGATACAGATTTGTCAAAACCGAATTTTCAAGGCTTCCGCCCCCTGCGGAAAACAACATTTCGTGACCGTAAATACTCGGCTCGTTTATTCTTGCCTCGTTTACGTCCATTTCCTTTACGTTGTTTGACCTGTCAACGATTTCAACCTTTATTTCTTCCTGCTGAACGGGCGGTTCCCATTCGGTTTTTGTTTGGCGAACAAATTTACCGTTTGCAGAAAGTACGTTAAGAACTACCGTGCAGATAACAAGCACAACAGCGGTGGAAAGCACTGCGATATCTGTATTTTTGCGTTTTTGAGTTATTTTTGGGTCTTCGCCGTCTCTGTATTTGAAGCGAAGAACTTCCTGTATTTTTGAAAATTTCAAAAATGTTCCTCCTATTATTTACTGAGCATAACCGTTGCGGTAGAAGAAATTCCTTCTCCCCTGCCTTCAAATCCCAATTTTTCGGTAGTGGTAGCCGCCACATTCACTCTCTCTGTGGGAATATCAAGGCATTTTGCAATTTTTTCATTCATTTGGGAAATAAAGGGTGCAAGTTTCGGTCTTTGAGCAACAACTATTGCGCTGACGTTTACCACCGAATAACCCTTTTCGGAAACAAGTTTATTAACGTGTTCAAGCAGCAACAAACTTGAAATACCTTTATATTTGTCGTCGGAATCGGGAAAATGCTTGCCTATATCCCCAAGTCCTGCCGCACCTAAGATTGCGTCGCATATAGCGTGAAGCAGTACGTCTGCGTCCGAATGGCCCAAAAGTCCCTTTTCATAGGGAATTTCCACGCCGCCTAAAATAAGTTTTCTGTTTTCGGTCAGTTGGTGTACGTCATAGCCGACACCCGAAAGATATATCTTTTCCGTTTTCAAGTCCTCCGGAGTAGTAATTTTTATATTGTTCGGACTTCCCTCAACGATCTTGACCTTTTTGCCGATTTTTTCAAAAAGTTGAGAATCGTCGGAAAGTGTGAAATCGTTTAGTGTTTCGTATGCGGAAATTATTTCGTCCGTCATAAAGCCCTGCGGTGTCTGCGCCCGTTTGAATTTTTCTCTGTCGGGACAGCCCACCGTGAAACCGTTTTCATCCACTTGCTTAAGCGTGTCCACAACATTTATTCCGGCAAGTGCGCACACTCCCTCAGAAATTCCATCTATAACATTAGTAACCGTTTGTTCGTCCACATACGGTCTTGCGCCGTCGTGAATAAGCACTTTATCCGACTCTTTCACCTTTAGCAGTCCGTTATAAACAGACTCGCCACGAGTGGCTCCGCCTACGGCATACTCAACTTTGTCGCCTAAAAGAGAACGCATTTTTTCTATTTCGTCCTTGCCGCACACAACGCACACACGGTCAATAAGCGGATGTTCAAGGAATTTTTCAACAGTCATTTCAATGATTGTTTTCCCCGAAAAGCGGAAAAACATCTTATTTTCCTTAAGTCCCGTGCGTTTGCCCATTCCCGCCGCAGGAATAACAACACTTATCATTTTACTTCCTCATACATAGGCATTGATGCGTTTTTAGCATCTTTTTCTTCGGTAAAAAGCACCTTAAACGAATGTGCCTTTTCGCCGAAAGTTATCGTCAAAATGTCACCCACTTTAACGTTATATCCTGCCTTTGCATCTTTTCCGTTGACGCAGACTCTTCCCGCATCGCAGGCATCGTTTGCAACGGTTCTTCTTTTTATAATTCTTGCTACCTTTAAGTATTTATCAAGTCGCAATTTACTGACCTCCGAATATTATTTTCAAATAACAACAGTTAGGCACACTACCCTATTATTTAACTATTATACCATAGTTCATTTTATTTGAATAGATGTTTTTAATTATTTCTTAAATAAATTGCATTTTTTTCGAAAATATGTATAATATTGAATAAAGTTTTTTTCGGAGGCAAATGTATGTTCAAATTTATCGCAAAAACTTTTATCAAGAATTACGATGATACTCAAAATTCCGATGTAAGACAAAAGTACGGCTTTTTAAGCGGAGTTATGGGCATTATCTGCAATCTTATTCTGTTTGTGATTAAAATATCCGTAGGATTTCTAATAAGCAGTGTGGCGGTAATTTCCGACGCATTCAATAACCTTTCCGATATGGGTTCCACATTGATTTCAGTTATCGGAATAAAACTGAGTAACAAAAAACCCGACAGAGACCACCCATTCGGTCACGGCAGATTGGAATACATTTCCGCACTTGTTGTTTCTTTCATTATAGTTCTCGTAGGCTTTGAATTACTTAAAACGTCATTTGACAAGGTGCTTCATCCCGATGCGGCGCAGGAAATAAACTGGCTGCTTATAATCCTGCTTGCTTTTTCCGTTCCCGTAAAACTGTTTATGTACGGATACAACAAAAGTTTCGGCAAAGCCATTGATTCTCAGCCGCTGATGGCGACTGCACTTGACAGCAGAAACGACTGTATTGCTACGGGTGCCGTTATTATTTCGGCAATTATTGACGGACTTCATATTCTGCCTTTCGTGATTGACGGTTTTGTGGGATGTGCCGTTTCAATTTTGATTATGCTTGCAGGTTTCGGTGTGGCAAAAGATACCGTTGCACTGTTATTGGGCACTGCTCCCGATGACAAAACGGTAAAAGAAATCACCGACCTTTTACTTGAAGTTCCCGAAATCATCGGTATTCACGACCTGATTATTCACGACTACGGACCGGGAAGACTGTTTGCATCGGTTCACGCAGAAATAAGAGATAACGAAAATGTTGTTTCGGCACACGAAGCCATTGACGGTGCTGAACAAAAAATATTCAGCCTTACCGGATGCGAAATGACCATACACATGGACCCCATTTCGGTGGATAATCCGATTCTTGCAAAAATCGGCGACAAAATCAACGAAGTTTTCGACGGTTTTGAAACAAAAATGAAATATCACGATTTGAGAATGACCGACGGAAAAGAATGGATAAACATTATCTTTGATATACTTGTTCCCAGTGACATTTCCGACGCTCTTGAAAAAGAAGTTTTGGCAAAGTTAAAAGAAGGAATTTGCAGTATTGACCCAAGATATCACGTTGTTATTCAAGTAGACAAAGACTTTGTAAATATGTTGCAATAAAAACAAAAACGCACATCAAAAGAATTTATCTTGCGATGTGCGTTATTTTTATTCTTTTAGAAAAGAATTACTTTATTTCGATGTACTCGTCTCTGCCTGCGCCTACCGAAACATATTTAACCTTGCAGTCTGTTGCCTTTTCGATATAAGCAATGTACTTCTTGGCATTTTCGGGAAGTTCATCATAAGTACGGCACTTTGAAACGTCGCCGAAACCGTCAACGTATTCAATAACGGGTTTAGCACGGTTAAGTCTTGATCCGCTGGGGAAATTCGTGGTGATTTCGCCGTCAACGTCATAGGCAACGCATACGGGAATTTTATCCATATATGAAAGAACATCCATTTTTGTCAAAGCGATTTCGTTTGCGCCCTGAACCTTTACACCGTATTTTGAAGCGGGAACGTCAAAGGGACCTACACGGCGGGGTCTGCCTGTTGCTGCGCCGTATTCACCGCCTGCGGCACGAAGTGCTTCTGCTTCATCGCCGAACATTTCGCAGGTGAAGGGGCCTTCTCCTACGCAGGTTGAATATGCTTTCATAATACCGATGGAAAGGTCAATCTGCTTACCGGGGATACCTGCGCCGATAGGAGCGTATGCAGCCAAGGTAGTAGATGAAGATGTGTACGGATAGATACCGAATTCGATATCACGAAGAGCGCCGAGCTGTGCTTCAAACATAATGTTCTTGCCTTCCTTGCAAGCGTTTTCAAGATATGTTGAAACGTCTGTAACGTAAGGTTTGATTATAGCACCGAACTTATCAAGCCAAGCGAGAATATCTTCGGGATTGATTGCTTCGTGGCCGTAGCCCTTTACGGTAATATTTTTCCATTCGGTAAGGTCGTGAATTTTTTCCTTTAAGGATTCTTCGTCGAACAAGTCTTCCATACGAATATCCTTTTTCATATATTTATCAGCATATACGGGACCGATTCCACGGCGTGTTGAACCGAATTTCTTATCGGCAAGTCTGTCTTCTTCCATAATATCCATCATTTTATGGTAGGGCAAGCAGATAATTGCCTTATCACTGATTTTAAGATTGTCGGGAGTGATTTTGATTCCCTTTGAACGGAGATTTTCGATTTCGCCAACAAGGTGTTCAATATCAATAACCATACCGTTTCCCATAACGTTTACCGTTGTTTCACGCAGAATTCCCGACGGAAGCAAGTTAAGTACGAATTTTCCGCTGTCATTGATAACAGTATGTCCGGCATTATTTCCGCCCTGATAACGGCAGATAATGTCATAGTCCTTTGAAAGCAAATCCACCATTCGGCCCTTGCCTTCATCTCCCCAGTTAATTCCTACAATAGCAGTAAGCATTTCTTTCACCTCATACATTTACGGTTGCGACTTCATTTTTCTGATACGCACCGTTATTATTTTTTAACACTTCACGAGTGTATAAAACAAATTTTTCCGTCTGTTCCTTTGCCATTCCGCAAAGATTGCTGTTTTCAAGAATTTCATCAATATCTTTTCTTGAAAGTCCGAAACGTTCGTCCGAAGCAATACGTTCAAGCAAGTCGTTGTTTTTGCCGTAAAGTTTAACTTCTTTACCCGCCGCAACGGAATGTTCTCTGATTGCCTCGTGTAATGCCTGACGGTCTCCGCCTCTCTTTACACATTCCATAAGAATATTTTCGGTTGCCATAAAAGGAAGTTCGTCATCCAAATGTTTTTTCATTACGTTCGGATAAACGGTCAAACCGTTGATAACGTTAATATAAAGCGTCAATAATCCGTCAACAGCAAGGAACGCTTCCGGTATAGAAATACGTCTGTTTGCCGAATCGTCAAGTGTTCTTTCAAGCCACTGCGTTCCGGCAGTCATTGCAGGATTCATCGCATCTGCAATTACGAAACGGGCAAGCGACGACATTCTTTCGCTGCGCATAGGATTGCGCTTATATGCCATAGCAGACGATCCGACCTGTCCCGACTCAAAGGGTTCGTCAACTTCCTTAAGATGTGAAAGCAAGCGAATATCGCCTGAAAATTTTTGTACACTTTGCGCAATGCCCGAAAGCACCGACAAAAGATAATAATCTGCTTTTCTCGTATATGTTTGTCCGCTGACCGCAAAACATCCCGAAAATCCCATTTTCTGAGCAATTTTGTCTTCCAAGGTTTTTACTTTTTCAACATCGCCGTTGAAAAGTTCAAGGAAACTTGCTCCCGTTCCCGTGGTGCCTTTGCAACCCAATAATTTCATATTGTCAAGAACAAAATCAAGGTGTTCAAGGTCCATTAACAAATCCTGCATCCAAATGCAGGCACGTTTACCGAGCGTGGTGGGCTGTGCCGCCTGGAAATGTGTATAAGCAAGTGTTCCCAAATCCTTATACTTTTCCGCAAAATTTGCAAGTGAGTCAATGGTATTGAGAAGCATTGATTTTATTCTTTTAAGTGCTTCACGCTGAATGATAACGTCCGCATTGTCGCCAACGTAACAGCTTGTTGCGCCTAAATGAATTATCGGCTTTGCCTTGGGGCAATCTACGCCGAATGCGTAAATGTGTGCCATTACATCATGTCTGACTTCTTTTTCACGGGCATCGGCGATTTCATAGTCCACGGTATTAACGTGTGCTTTCATTTCGTCGATTTGCTCGTCGGTAATGGACAGTCCCAATTCCTTTTCTGCTTCAGCAAGAGCAACCCAGAGTTTGCGCCAAGTTGAGAACTTAACGTTGTCTGAAAAAATCTCCTGCATTTTTTTCGAAGCATATCTTCGGCATAAGGGATTTTCGTAAGTGTCGTGCATTTCTAATTATTCCTCCGCAAATAATTTACATATTCTTTCAGCAGCAAGTGCCGTATCCTCCGGATTTCCGAACGCAGACAGTCGAAAATAACTTCTGCCGCACGTTCCGAAACCTTCTCCGGGAGTTCCGACAATTTTTGCATTTTCAAGCATATAATCAAAAAAGCTCCAACTGTCCATACCAAGCGGACATTCCATCCAAATGTAAGGAGCATTTTTTCCGCCGAAATAACGGATGCCGCATTTATCAAGAGCATTCATAATAACTTCGGCGTTCTTACGGTAAATATTCAGTGTTTTCGTGCATTGTTCTTTCCCGTCCTTTGAAAGAGCCGCAATGGCAGCTTTCTGTAAAACATACGATATTCCGTTTGTTTTGGTGGTACGGTTCCGAACCCACATTTTATTAAGGGAAATTCCGTCAACGGTCAAGTCCTTCGGCACGACCGTATAGCCGCAGCGCATACCGGTAAATCCGGCGGTTTTCGAAAGTGAACAAATTTCTATTGTGCATTTACGGCTTCCGTCTATTTCGTATATACTGTGCGGAACGTCGTCATCTTGAATAAAAGATTCGTACGCCGCATCAAAAATAATTATTGACTGTTTTTCAAGTGCATAATCCACCCACTTTTTCAGTACCGAACGGCTGTATGCGGCACCCGTGGGATTGTTAGGTGAACACAAATAAATTATATCTGCATCTGCTTTCCCGTCCGGAAGCGGTACGAAACCGTTTTCCGCATAGGTAGGCAAATGAATAACGTTATGCCCTGCCATAATATTCGTATCAACGTATGCAGGGTACGTTGGTTCGGGAATAAGCGCCTTGTTGTCGGCAGAAAACAAATCAAGCACATCGCCTAAGTCGTCCCCTGCGCCGCTTGACGAAAATATTTCATCAAGTGAAAGGCTGACACCGAAATTTTTATAGTAATCGGCAACTGCCTGCCGAAATTCTTCCATTCCGCATTCCGGAACATAGCCGTGAAACGTTTCTTTATTTGACTGATCGTCCACTGCAGTTTTCAGTGCATCTATTACCGGCTTAACAAGCGGTTGTGTTACATCGCCTACGCCTAAAAGCAAAAGATGTTCATCGGGATGCTTGCTTTTATATTCCTTTGAGCGGCTTGCTATTTCGGAAAACAGATACGAATCCTTGAGTTTCTCATAATTACGGTTAATGCGTATCATATTTCCACCTCGCCTTCAAAAACGGTTTCGGCAGGACCTTTCATAATGATGTTTCCGTCATCATGAAAAGAAATATACAGTGTTCCGCCGTCAAGATTGACTTTTATTTCACTGTTTTTATCGCACTTTTCGCAATATGTTGCGGCAGATACCGCGGCACAGGCTCCCGTACCGCAGGCAAGTGTAATTCCGCTTCCTCTTTCAAAAACACGCATATCAAGTTCGTTTCTGCTCTTAACGGAAACGAATTCCACATTCACACCGTCGGAAAATTCATCGCATTTTTGAAATGCGCGTCCGATATTTTCGACGTCAACATCCGAAACGTTTTCACAAAATACCACTGCATGAGGATTGCCCATATCTACGGGGAGGTATGAATATTCTCTGTCGCAAGCGAAAAATTTCTTTTTTTCACTTACTTTCGGTTCTCCCATATTTACCGAAGCATATTGCACTCGGTTTTCATTTATATCAAGTACAAGATATTTTATACCCGAAAGTGTGTCAACGGTCAAGCATTTTTTTTGTGTAAGACGTTTTTCGTAAACAAATTTTCCTACACAACGTATTCCGTTGCCGCACATTTTCGCTTCACTGCCGTCTGCATTAAAGATTCTCATATTAAAATCTGCACTGTCAGACGGCGAAATTACGATTATTCCGTCAGCGCCTATTCCGAAATGTCGGTCAGACAGTTTTTGCGAAAGTTTTCCCCAATCTTTGTCTTCTTCGGAGTAAACATATATGTAATCGTTTCCCAAACCGTGCATTTTGGTGAATTTCATTTTTCTTCACCTGCCGCAAGTGACGCTTCCACAAATCCCGTAAATAAAGGATGCGGACGGTTGGGACGGGACTTGAATTCGGGATGATACTGTACGCCCACGTAGAACGGTCTTTCGGTTATCTCAACCGTTTCAACCAATCTGCCGTCGGGTGAAAGTCCCGAAAGTGTCAAGCCTTTTTCCGTGAGAATATCACGGTAATCATTGTTAAATTCATAACGGTGGCGGTGACGTTCCGAAATTTCGTTTGCCTTATAGCACTTTTCCATCGTGGTGTTTTCTTTAATCACACACGGATACGCACCCAAGCGCAAAGTTCCGCCCTTATCTATATTTTCGCTCTGACCGGGCATAAAGTCAATAACTTTATTTGCACTATTTTCATCAAATTCGCCGGAATGCGCATCTTTAATTCCCGCAACGTTGCGAGCATACTCAATAACCGCTATCTGCATACCGAGGCAGATGCCGAAATACGGCTTGCCGTGTTCTCTTGCGTACTGTGCCGCAGTAATCATACCCTCAATTCCTCTGCCGCCGAAGCCGCCGGGAACGATTATTCCGTCAACCTTTCCGAGAATTTCATCTGCATTGTTGGCAGAAAGCGTCTCGGAGTCTATCCATTCGATTTTTATTTGCGTGCCAAGCGCATATCCCGAATGGCGAAGCGCTTCCGCAACGGAAAGATATGCGTCGTGGAGTTGAACGTATTTACCCACCAAACCGATAGTTACTTTCTTTTCCGCCGACTTGATTTTGCTGACCATATTTTCCCAATCGGAAAGCTCTGCACGTTTTACCACTTGTTCCAAGCCGAGTTCACGGCATACGATTGCAGAAAAATTCGATTTTTCAAGCATAAGCGGAGCTTCGTACAAACACGGAAGTGTAATATTTTCAATAACGCAATCCTGCTTAACGTTGCAGAACATTGCGATTTTCTTAAAAATAGATTCTTCAAGCGGTTCATCGCACCGAAGAACGATAATATTCGGATTGATACCCATTCCCTGCAATTCCTTTACGGAATGCTGTGTGGGTTTTGATTTATGCTCGTCCGACCCGCTTAAGAACGGAACAAGCGTAACGTGAATGAACAAGCTGTTTTCTCTGCCCACTTCAAGGGAAATTTGGCGCACCGCTTCCAAGAACGGCTGAGATTCTATATCGCCTATTGTTCCGCCTATCTCGGTAATTACCACATCCGCATCGGTCTTTTTTGCAACCGCATACACAAAATCTTTTATTTCGTTTGTAATGTGCGGAATAACCTGTACGGTAGAACCCAAATATTCACCGCGGCGTTCCTTATTGAGTACGTTCCAATAAACCTTTCCCGTGGTAAGGTTTGAGTATTTGTTCAAATCTTCGTCAATAAATCTTTCGTAATGTCCCAAATCAAGGTCTGTTTCAGCGCCGTCTTCAGTAACGTAAACCTCGCCGTGCTGATATGGGCTCATTGTTCCCGGATCAACATTTATATACGGATCCAATTTTTGTGCAGCAACTTTTAAGCCCCGCTGCTTCAAAAGTCTGCCGAGCGATGCGGCAGTTATACCCTTTCCGAGACCGGAAACAACACCTCCGGTCACAAATATATATTTAGTCATTGACTTTTTCCTCTTTATTTATAAGTTTTAATAATGGATTCAGCGACCTCTCGCTTTGTTTTACAACTGTCCATTGCAGTTTTTTCAATATAACGGTGAACTTCCGGTTCAGTCATTTTAAGATTTTCTATCAAAATCCATTTTGCACGGTTCACAAGACGAATTTCTTCCATTTTTTCTTCAATGGTAGCCGTCTTTTTTTCCATACGGCGAAGTCGTTCTCTTGTGGCGCATAAAATTGAAAGTGACTGTGATACGATGGCGGTAGACGACGGCTTTGAAATAGTAAGCACGCCATAGCCCGACACCCGTGAATTAGTTTCGGGGAAATGCTCTGCCTTAACAAAAAGCATAATGCCCACACCGTTATTTGCGGAAATATCCAACGCCATTTTAGTACCGAACTCGTCAGGCAAAGGAGCGTTTATGATAACAATATCATACGCTTCCTCAACCATAGCCTGTCTTGCGGCGACACCGCTTGACACCGTAATCACATTTCTGCATCCGGCATCGTTAAGTATAGGAAGAACGGAATTATTGAATTTTTCGGACGACGAAACAAGAAGCGTTTTATACGAACGTTCTGAAAAATCCATTTCCGTTTCTCCTTTCATATATTAAAAGTTTGTTGATTACAAATAAGCGTTTTTGATTTCTTCGGTAATTTTGCCGACGATCCATTTGCTTTTAAGCGCCGATTTTTTTGCCTCGTCAAGACTTTGCGGAAGTTTTTTAAGTGACCAAGTCTTTTCATTTGCTTCAAAAAGATTGAAGTCCATAGCATCTCTGAGATTTAATTCTCTCTTTATTCCGTCAAGCCCTGCGTAAATTATCATTGCATAAGCAAGATAAGGATTAAGCATCGAGTCGGGTGAACGAAGTTCTGCACGCTTGTTTTCCTTTTCTGCGGCAGGAATACGTATAAGTTGCGAACGGTTTTCCGCCGACCACGAAACGTATTTCGGCGCTTTGTACTCGCCGAACCGTCTGTATGACTCTTCCTTAGTATTAAGGAACACCGTAATTTCCGCAATATGTTCAAGAATGCCCTCAATAACGTAAGGCATAACATCTTTGCCGTCTTTGGAGCGTGCGGAAATGTTAATATGCATTCCGTTACCTGCCATATCTTTTAACGGCTTCGGTGAGAAATCTGCACAAAGTCCGTTGCGTGCGGAAACGGTATTTACAACCGCCTTGAACGTTACCGCATCGTCAGCCGCACGAAGCGGGTCGGAATAACGGAAGTCAATTTCGTTTTGTCCGGGGCCTTCCTCGTGATGTGAACTTTCCGGATAAATGCTCATCTGTTCAAGATACAGGCAGATTTCACGGCGAACGTTTTCGCCCTTGTCGATTGGCGCAATATCCATATATCCTGCGTAATCGTAAGGAGTTTTGGTAGGTTCACCGTTTTCGTCGCACTTAAAAAGGTAGAACTCCATTTCGGAACCGAATGAGAAAGTAATACCCATTTCTTCGGCACATTTAACGGCATTCTGCAAAAAAGTTCTTGTATCGCCGCCGAAAGGTGTACCGTCGGGCTGAGTAATATCGCAGAACATTCTTACTACTCTGCCGTGCTCCGGCCTCCACGGAAGCACCGACATTGTAGACGGGTCGGGATGTAAAATAAGGTCGGAATGAACACGGCTGTTAAATCCGGCTATGGCTGAACCGTCAATGGGAATACCAAAGCGGAATGCCCTTTCCAATTCTCCCGGCATTATGGAAATATTCTTTTGTTTTCCGAAAATATCGCAAAACGCAAGTCTTATAAACTTAACGTCCTCCTCGTTAACATACTGCAATACTTCGTCCTTAGAATACTTCATACTGTTTACATCCTTTCTAATTTTCCACGTACATTTGCTTGTACGGATTTTTGGTATCGGGAAGCAACAACCAAAAATCTTTATCTAATATGTCCCCTATGGGAACACTGAAAATTTTACTGAATTCGCTGAGCAACGGCATAATTTCTTTCAAATCTTCATCTGTTGCCTTGCTCACATTTACATTATCGGGAAAAGTGATTTCGGAAATATCGCCTCGCAAAAAAACTTTTCCGCCGTGCATGCCCGTGCAGGGGAAATTTCCTACAATAGGCTTTCCGTCGTCGCACATACCCAGAACGGTCAGAATTCCGCCTGCCTGATATTCACCCATGAAACTTCCGCATTTTCCGCCGATAACGATTGCAGGCTTCTTTTCTCGGTATTCTTTCATGTGAATACCTACTCGGTAGCCGGCATTGCCCTTAATGAAAATTTTTCCGCCACGCATTGCATATCCCGGTGCGTCGCCGATATTGCCGTAAACAACTATTCTGCCGTCGTTCATCGTATCGCCCACCGCATCCTGTGCGTTTCCGTTTACTGTTATTTCGCCGCCGGAAAGATATGCTCCTAACGCATTGCCAGGAATACCGTTTACCGTAATTTTTCGGTCTTTCATTCCCGAACCGATAAAGCGCTGACCTGCACAGTTTTCGATTTCACATACGGCATTTTCACGAATTACATCATTAAGTGTGCGATAATCCATTTGGTTTGCATCAATTTTCATTTTATTATACCACACTTTCTAAAAAATTTCTACGCATTTCATCATTATATAGTGAAATATTTGGCATATCTTTTAGTTTTTCTTCCAATATGTCATCGGCAGGTATTCGGTTGCGAATAAAATTGGTATAAATTCCGGCATTTCGTGTATCTCCGATAAGAACAAATCCCACAATTCTGTTATCTTCAAAGAAAATTTTCTTTACAGCACCGTTTTCATTTGTTTCCGCTACGTTGCCCTTGCGAATTCCCGCCGTCATAAGGTGCAATCCGAAAAATCCGATAGAGTTCATCAAAATAGCATTATCAAAAGAACGTTCTCCACCTGCCATATTCACGCCTGCCACAGTGCCCTGCAAATTTGCATTTGGCATAAGCGCCATTATTTTCGTTGTTCCGTCGGTAACATCCGTCGTTTCGGTACAGTCGCCTGCCGCATAAACATCTTTAAGTGATGTTTCGCATTTTTCATTTACAGTAATTCCACGACCGCAAATTCCGCCTGCTTCCTTGAATATTGCCGTATTTGCTCGGACTCCCACTGCCGTAACAAGTATGTCAAAGGGAATTTTTTCACCGTTTTTCATAACCGCAGTGTTATTTTCAAACCGTGTCACGGAATTATTCAAACTGAATTTAATTCCGTTTGCTTCAAGATGCTTTTGCACAATCGAAGCATCTTCAAAATCAAGAATACTTGATAAAACGTGGTCGGACAAATCACATACTGTTATTTTTTCCGTAGTAAAGCGCAAGCCCTCTGCACATTTTAAGCCGATAAGTCCTGCTCCGACGATAAGCACACGGCTTTCTGCGGTTACTTCTTTTTTAAGGGCAACGGCATCGTCAAGCGTCATAAACGAAAACTTTTTTTCCACCTTATCCAAATTTTCCATAGGCGGAACAAACGGTGACGAGCCGGCGGCAATACATAATTTGTCATAGAAAACAGTATCTTCTTTATCGGTGTAAATGCATTTTTTCTCTGCATCTATCCGCACTGCCTCTCCGTAAATCACATTACACCCGTTTTCGGAATAAAAGTTTTCGTCACGGCATGTCATCTTCTTTTCGGTTGTTTTATTTTCAAGAAAGTACGATATAAGCGGTCGGCAATACGCATTATGCCGTTCCTTTGATATAACCGTTACCGTTCCCGTTTTGTCAACGGAACGAATACCCTCAATGCAACTGACCGCCGCTGTTCCATTCCCGATTATTACATATTTTGTCATTTTCTCACCTCTCTTCAAACACGATTGCTTTATTGGGACAACCCTTAACGCAAGCAGGCGTTCCGCAACTGTTTTTCGTGCAAAGTTCGCATTTATTGACTGCGCCGTTTTCGTCAGCAACTATTGCACCGTAAGGACATACCAGCATACACGTCAAACACCCTACACATTTCCCCTTGTCAATGCACACGGTGCCGTTTTCAAAATGAAACGCACCCGATATACAACTTTTCATGCAAATCGGGTCAGTACAATGGCGGCACGATACCGCATAAGTTATTTTTTCATCACCGTAAACCCTGATACGGGGATAAATCTTTTTTCCTTTAAGTGCCTTTACCATATCCGAAATTCCGGAATTTGAATACGCACAGTTGTATTCACACAAACGGCAACCAAGACACCATTTTTCATTTACAAATACTCTTTTCATTCGCCTGCATGGGAGATTCCCAAAATCTCCAACTCCTTTTCGGTAAGTCCGATGCCTCTCAGCATCAATCTGTTTCCTTTAAGTGCTTCTATCGAATTTATACCCATTCCGCCCATAAGTTCCTTTATTTCGTGCTGCCAAGCGGTAACAAGATTATAAAGTCTTTCCGAGCCGATTTCGGGATTTAAGCGCTTAACAAGTTCGGGCCTTTGAGTTGCAATACCCCAGTTACATCTGCCCGTCTGACAGGTACGGCAAAGATGACATCCGAGTGCAAGCACCGCCGCCGTAGCAATATAGCAAGCATCCGCCCCGAGTGCAATTGCTTTGACCACGTCCGCCGCAGAACGGATAGAGCCGCCAACCACCAACGAAACGTTATTGCGAATACCCTCTTCACGAAGTCTTTGATCTACTGCCGCAAGCGCAAGCTCTATGGGAATGCCCACGTTATCACGAATTCTTGTGGGTGCCGCGCCCGTACCGCCTCTAAACCCGTCAATGGCTATAATATCCGCACCGCTTCGAGCGATACCCGAAGCAATGGCGGCAATATTATGTACCGCCGCAACCTTAACGATAATCGGTTTTTTATAATTCGTGGCTTCTTTTAAGGAATAAACAAGCTGTCTTAAATCCTCAATAGAATAAATATCGTGGTGCGGCGCAGGAGAAATCGCATCGCTGCCCTCGGGAATCATTCGTGTTTTGGAAACGTCTCCCACTATTTTTGTTCCCGGAAGATGACCGCCTATGCCCGGCTTTGCACCCTGCCCCATTTTAATTTCAATGGCGGCGCCGGAATTAAGGTATTCCTCGTGAACACCGAATCTTCCCGATGCTACCTGAACGATAGTGTTTTCACCGTAGCAATAAAAATCCTCGTGGAGTCCGCCCTCGCCCGTGTTGTAATATATGCCCAATTTTTGTGCGGCGGTTGCCAACGACTTATGCGCATTGTAACTGATTGATCCGTAACTCATTGCGGAAAACATAACGGGAACGGACAGTTCAAGCTGCGGTGTCAGTTCTGTTTTTATTTTGCCGTTTTCGTCACGCTCAATGTGATCGGGCTTTTTGCCGAGAAAAACTTTTGTTTCCATAGGTTCACGAAGCGGGTCAATGGGAGGGTTTGTTACCTGTGAAGCATTTATAAGTATTTTGTCCCAATAAACGGGAAGCGGTTTCGGATTTCCCATTGAAGAAAGTAACACGCCGCCGGTGTTTGCCTGCTTGTAAATTTCCTTTATAGTGTCGTCCTGCCAGTTGGAATTTTCACGGAAACGGTCATCGCTTTTAACGATTTTAAGTGCGTGTGTGGGACAAAGAGAAACGCATCTTTTGCAGTTCACACACTTGCTTTCGTCCGAAATCATTACGTTGCCGTCGGAATCGAATCTATGCACTTCATTTGCGCATTGTCTTTCGCACACACGGCAGTTAATACAACGGTTCGGATTTCTTATCACTTCAAATTCGGGAGAAATATATAAATCCGTCATAATACTACACCTTCTTTCACTTTAACGATAACGGGTTCGCCGCCTTGAGGCGCCCATATATTCTTTACATCTTTATCCATAACACGGATAGCCGCTTCTTCGCTTGCAATGTAAACCATATCGTCTTTCTCGCCCACAACCATTGAACGAAGCTTTAATCGGTCGTTAAGAGCCATTATTCCGCCCGTAAATCCGAGTACAATGGAAAACGGTCCCGTTATCAGCATACCTGAATATACTTTTCTTAAATATTCGAGAATTTCCGCTTCTTTTTCGGGCTTTTTGGCTATTGTGCTCCAAAACGGCGCCGCAATAACCGATGCGGTTTCTTCAAGACTGAGTTTTTGCTTGCGAAGCAGATAATCGGCTATATAGGTTATTACCTCGGTATCCGTTTGAAGCACGCACTTGTATCCGTACATCTCCGCAACACGACGGTTTGTATCGTATGACGATATTTCGCCATTATGAACCACCGAATAGTCAAGAAGTGCAAACGGATGCGCTCCGCCCCACCATCCGGGAGTGTTCGTGGGATATCTTCCGTGTGCCGTCCACGCATAGCCCTCATATTCGTCAAGCTTAAAGAATCTGCCTACGTCCTCGGGAAATCCCACCGCCTTAAATGCGCCCATATTCTTTCCGCTTGAAAAAACGTATGCCCCGTCCACATAAGTATTTATATGCATTACATTTCTCGCAACGTATTCCTTTTCGTCTATTTGAAGTCGTTCCAAAGCGCTGTCGAGAGGTTTTACAAAGTAACGGTAAATCAGCGGCACATCTGTAATTTCCGGAATTTTCTTTATCGGAATAGGTTCTGCATTTACTATTTCAAACCATTCCTTAAGAAGATTTTCGCACTCGTCTTTTACCGCTCTGCCGTCATAGAAAACATGAAAGGCATAAAAATCTTTGTATTTCGGATAAATGCCGTATGCCGCAAATCCTCCGCCCAATCCGTTGGAACGGTCATGCATCGGAATCATACTTTGAATTATTTTTTCGCCGTTCATTTTGTTTCCGTCTTTGGAAATCATTGCTGAAATCGCACATCCCGACGGAATTCTGATTTGTCCTTCTTTTTTCATTTTTACCACCTTTCAAAAAACAAAGAGGCGTCCATTCAAACATAGGTGACAAGAACCTATGCTTGAATGAACGCCTTTGCTCATTACGCTGACAGTATAGCATCTTTTTTTCTTACTGTCAATCAATATTGAATAATTTTTGATAAAAAACATCATATTTGATATTTTTCATTATATATTTATGGCAAATTTCCGTTATTTTTGCAGGATTGAAATATTTTCCTGCATTTTTTGCGATTTTTTCAAAAAAAGTTGTTGACAAAAATAAACCGCCGAGTTATAATGCACACATAAAAGGCAAAGGCGTCTTGAAGTTCAGGCTTCTTGACGCCTTTTTTTATTTTGTATTTTACGAGGCAATGGCGTCCCGACATTACGGATGTTATTGCCCCGTTTTTTATTTAAGGAGGAAAAATTTATGAAAACCGTACCCGAAACTTTTGGAACTCTTGTGTTTGATGACCGTGTAATGAAGGCAAGACTGTCTTCAAAGGTATATAACGCTATGAAAAATACCATTGACGGCGGTCAGCGTTTAGACCCTGATATTGCAGATGCGGTTGCAATAGCAATGAAGGATTGGGCAGTGGAAAAAGGTGCTACCCATTTCACGCATTGGTTTCAGCCGATGACCGGTATAACTGCCGAAAAGCACGACAGTTTTATAACTCCCTCCCCCGACGGAAGCGTTATTATGGAGTTTTCAGGCAAAGAACTTATAAAGGGCGAGCCGGATGCTTCAAGTTTTCCCTCCGGCGGTCTTCGTGCAACGTTTGAAGCACGCGGATACACCGCATGGGACCCTACTTCCTACGCATTTATAAAGGATAAAACACTTTGCATACCCACTGCATTCTGTTCTTACAGTGGCGAGGCTCTTGATAAAAAGACTCCTCTTTTGCGTTCCATGCAGGCACTTAACAAGCAGGCAATGCGTATTTTGAAACTGTTCGGAAACACGGATGTATCGTGCGTTCGCACCTCCGTCGGTCCGGAGCAGGAATACTTTTTGATTGATGCGGAAATGGCTGATAAACGTCCCGACTTACTGTTCTGCGGCAGAACGTTATTCGGTGCAAAACCTCCGAAAGGACAGGAACTTGACGACCATTACTTCGGTGTTATCAAGCCCCGTGTTCAGGCATATATGAATGAACTTAACGAGGAACTTTGGAAGTTGGGCATTCTTGCAAAAACGGAACACAACGAGGTTGCTCCCGCTCAGCACGAACTTGCACCGATTTATTCTACCACAAATGTGGCTACCGACCACAACCAAATCACCATGGAAATTATGCAGAAAGTTGCCAAGAAGCACGGGCTTGTATGCTTATTGCACGAAAAGCCCTTTGCAGGTGTAAACGGAAGCGGCAAGCATAACAACTGGTCAATGGCTACGAACACCGGTGTAAACCTTTTAACTCCCGGTGATACTCCGTATGAGAACGCACAGTTCTTGCTGTTCCTTTGTGCCGTTATAAAGGCGGTGGACGATTATCAGGGACTTCTCCGTGCATCTGTTGCAACTGCGGGAAACGACCACCGTTTAGGTGCAAATGAAGCACCTCCGGCAGTTATTTCAATGTTCTTGGGCGACGAACTCACAAACGTTCTTGATGCTATTGAACAGGATATTCCCTACGAAGGCACGGAAAAAACAGTTATGAAGTTGGGTGTTCACGTATTGCCTAAATTTATTCGTGATACCACCGACCGTAACCGTACTTCCCCCTTTGCTTTCACCGGAAACAAATTTGAATTCCGTATGGTAGGTTCTTCAAACAGCATTGCCTGCGCAAACATTATGCTTAACACTGCCGTTGCAGAGGCATTAAAGCAATATGCGGATATTCTTGAAGAAAAAGACGATTTTGAAACCGCTTTGCACGATCTTATCCGTGATACTGTAAAAGCGCATAAACGTATCATTTTCAACGGAAACGGCTACGACGATGCTTGGATTAAGGAAGCAACCGAAAAGAGAGGACTTCTTAACCTGCGTACTACTCCCGACACTCAGGAAGCCGTTATCGAGCAAAAGAGCATTGATCTTTTGACATCCCACAAGGTAATGAGTGAAACGGAAATTCGTTCACGTTACGAAATAACACTTGAAAACTATGTAAAAACCGTCAGCATTGAAGCAATGACGATGATTGATATGACGAAAAAACTTATTCTGCCCGCAATCGAAAGTTATTCCGCTTCAGTAGCAAATTTGCTTATTGCAAAAAAGACTGCCGTTCCCGAATTAAGCGGCAGTTATGAAAAGAAAAAAATCGTAAAGCTTTCAGAACTTGAAGAACGTATTGACGGCGCACTTTCAATGCTTGAAGCAACTGTTTCACAACTTAAAGCAGAAGAAAACATTACCGTTGCTTCTCACGTTATCCGTGATAAAGTAATTGCGCAAATGGCTGAATTACGTATTCCCTGCGACGAAGCGGAAACAGTTGTGGCAAAGGCTTACTGGCCCATGCCCACATACGAGGATTTACTTTTCAGCGTTAAATAAAACGTTAAAGGAGTTGACTTGAATTATGACTGTTGAATTTTGGTTTTTAATAGGAGCCGCATTGGTATTCTGGATGCAAGCAGGCTTTGCCATGGTTGAAACGGGCTTCACCCGTGCAAAAAACGCCGGAAACATCATTATGAAAAACCTAATGGACTTTTGCATCGGTACGGTAGTCTTCTCCCTGCTCGGCTACACGCTGATGATGGGCGAAGATGCTCTGTTCGGACTTATCGGTATCCCGAATCTTGACTTATTCACCAACTTCAAGAACTTTATTGCAAGTCCCGCCGACGGAAGTTTTACGGGTGCATCTACCTTTGTTTTCAACTTAGTGTTCTGTGCTACCACCGCAACAATTGTTTCGGGCGCTATGGCGGAACGCACAAAGTTTTCCGCATACTGTATTTATTCGGGAGTTATTTCACTGCTCGTTTACCCCATTGAAGCTCATTGGATTTGGGGCGGCGGTTGGCTTTCACAAATCGGCTTCCACGACTATGCAGGTTCATGCGCCATTCACATGGTGGGTGGAATCGCCGCTTTAATAGGCGCAATAATTCTCGGTCCCCGTATCGGAAAATATGTTAAAGACCGTGAAGGCAAGGTCATTAAGGTAAATGCCTTCCCCGGACATTCAATCACTCTCGGTGCTCTCGGCGTATTTATCCTTTGGCTCGGTTGGTACGGCTTTAACGGTGCCGCCGCCACAACGCCGTCAGAACTTGCTTCGATTTTCCTTACAACTACCGTAGCACCAAGTATTGCAACCGTCACAACAATGATTTATACTTGGGTAAAAAACGGAAAGCCTGATGTTTCAATGTGCCTTAACGCTTCTCTTGCAGGTCTTGTTGCCGTTACCGCAGGATGCGATGCTTTTGATGCGGTGGGCTCCGCCATTGTAGGACTTGTTTCCGGTATTCTTGTTGTTGTCGTAGTTGAAGTGCTTGACCTTAAACTTCATATTGACGACCCTGTGGGTGCAGTAGGTGTTCACATGGCAAACGGAATTTGGGGCACGTTGGCAGTAGGACTTTTTGCAAATCCCGATGCAAGTGCAGGTCTTTCAGGTCTGTTTTATTCCGGCTCATTCAAGCAGCTCGGATTACAGTTTATCGGATTTATTTCCGTTGCGATTTATGCAGCGGTCATGATGATTGCAACATTCTTAATTATCAAAAAACTGCACGGTCTCCGTGCTACCGCCGAAGAAGAAACGCTCGGTCTTGATATTACCGAACACGGCCTTCCGAGCGCTTACCCCGATTTCATTCCCGCAGTAGATAAATATTCCTCGTTCTCACCCATCGACGGAATTACTGCTATTTCGGGAGATACTCCCGTTGCGGAAGCAATCCCCGTAAAGCGTGTTCCCACATTTGACGAAGACCAGATTGTTCCCAAAATGACGAAAATAGAAATCATCTGCAAAGAAGCACGTTTTGATATGCTTAAAACAGAACTTATGAAACTCGGTATCACGGGAATGACCGTTTCCCACGTTCTCGGATGCGGTGTTCAAGGCGGAAAACCCGAATACTACCGTGGCGTTGCAGTTGAAACGAATCTTCTGCCCAAGGTTCAGGTTGACGTTGTAGTCAGCAAGATTCCGGTAAGAACGGTTATTGATGCCGCTAAGAAAGTTCTGTACACAGGTCATATCGGTGACGGAAAGATATTTGTTTACGACGTGGAAAACGTTGTTAAGGTCCGCACCGGCGAAGAGGGTTACGATGCCTTGCAGGACGTTGAATAACGGAGTAACAGACAATGAGAGATTACGGTATTGAAAAAGAAAAAAGAGTTCAATTTATAAAAGATATTCTGCAAAAATCCGGTGCAAAGGGAATTGTTTACGGTAACAGCGGCGGAAAAGACAGTGCCTTAGTCGGTGCTTTATGCAAAGCCGCCTGCGAAAATACCGTTGGAATAATTATGCCCTGCGAATCAAAACGGAATTTTGAACTTGACAAAAACGACGGATTATCGGTAGCGGGTTTTTACGGTATTGAAACACGGCAGGTTGATATTACGCCGGTAAAGGAAGCGGTTAAAAATTCACTTTCCGGCAAAACGGAATTATCTCAGCTTGGAAGTGTGAATATAAATCCCCGACTTCGTATGACCGTGCTTTATGCCGTTGCCGCAAGCGAAAACCGTTTAGTGGCGGGAACAGGCAACCGTAGTGAAGCATATTTAGGTTATTTCACCAAATGGGGTGACGGAGCATACGACTTCAATCCTATTGCGGATTTGACCGTTACGGAAATATATGAATTCCTCGAATATCTTAACTGTCCCCGTTGTGTCATAGAAAAGGCGCCTTCTGCAGGATTGTTCGACGGGCAGACCGACGAAAGTGAAATGGGCATAACCTACGCCGAAGTTGACAACTATTTGATAAACGGAACGGCTGATTCCCGGATTATTGAGAAAATAGAATCCCGTCATAAGTCATCGGAGCATAAGCGGAATAATCCGCCTTGCTTCAAATAAGCAATAATTGTAAAATTAAAAACGTTTGAGCCGTGAGAAGTAAAAAAAGGCAATTTCAAAAGCGAGTGTGGGACGGTGAAAGCCATACGGATATCCTTTTTTGAATAACACTCGGCAAGTTGCAATCCGAACGATTTTTTCAGTAGGTGCGCCGGAGGTTGACCGTTACAGCAACAGACTTTGTTCATTTGAAGTCATAAGAAAAAAGATAGGTGGCACCGCGAGAAACAGCTCTTGCCCTATTGAATGCTGAAATATCCGAAAAGAGGTAATTATTATGTGTTCAATTATGGGTTATTGCGACAGCGATGTCACTTTTGACGTTTTTAAGAAAGGTTTTGATGAAACAATCTCGCGCGGTCCCGACGACAGTCGCATCATAGATACGGGAAAAGGACTTCTCGGATTTCACCGACTTGCGATAATGGGACTTCATCCCGAGGGAATGCAGCCATTTGAATTAAACGGAAGCTACTGCGTGTGCAACGGTGAAATATACGGCTATGAAAAATTCAAAAAAGAACTTTCCGAAAAATATGCATTTAGAAGCGGTTCCGACTGTGAAATTCTTTTGCCGTTGTATATAGAATACGGCACAAAAATGTTTGATATGCTTGATGCGGAATTCGCCCTTATAATCTACGATGCCGAAACAAAAGAGTATATTGCCGCAAGAGATCCTATCGGTATTCGTCCGCTTTATTTCGGTTATTCAAAAACCGGCGCAGCCGTATTTGCAAGTGAAGCAAAGAACCTTGTGGGACTGTGCGACAAAATAATGCCTTTTCCGCCCGGTCACTACTATAAAGACGGAAAATTCGTTTGCTACCGAAAAATCGAACAGGTCAGTTCCGTGTGCCATGACACGCTTGAAACTGTTTGCAAAAACATACACGATAAGCTTATAAGCGGTATTGAAAAACGTCTTGTGGCAGACGCAAAGGTCGGTTTTTTGCTTTCGGGCGGACTTGATTCATCACTTGTATGCGCTATTGCGCAAAAGAAAAGCAAGACACCTATAAAAACATTTGCTATCGGTATGGAAAAGGATGCTATTGACTTAAAATATGCAAAGCAGGTGGCTGATCATATCGGAAGCGACCACACGGAAGTTTATATGACAAGAACGCAGGTTCTTGAATCGCTTGAAGAAGTTATTAAAATTCTCGGAACATACGATATTACTACAATAAGAGCAAGTATGGGCATGTATCTGCTTTGCAAGTGGATACACGAAAACACGGATATAAGAGTATTGCTTACAGGTGAAATATCCGATGAACTGTTCGGATACAAATATACCGATTTTGCTCCCGATGCCGAGGAATTTCAAAAAGAATCCGAAAAGAGAATACGTGAACTTCACATGTACGATGTGCTTCGTGCAGACCGTTGTATTTCCTCAAACTCCCTTGAAGCACGTGTTCCTTTCGGAGATCTTGATTTTGTCAAATACGTAATGAGCGTTGATCCGAAATTAAAGCTCAACACCTACGGCAAGGGAAAATATCTTCTTCGTCATGCTTTTGAAGGTGATTATTTGCCCTATGATATTTTGATGCGTGAAAAAGCGGCATTTTCCGATGCAGTAGGTCATTCGATGGTTGACGACCTTAAAGAATATGCCGAAACAAAATACACCGACGAAGAATTCCGTGAAAAATGTAAACAGTATTCTTTTGCCGTTCCTTTTACAAAAGAATCCTTGCTTTACCGTGAAATATTCGAAAAGTATTACCCCGGTCAAGCGGAAATGGTCGTTGATTTTTGGATGCCCAACAAATCATGGGACGGATGCAACGTTTCCGACCCGTCAGCACGTGTTCTTTCAAACTACGGCGCAAGCGGAAAATAATATTCATTTCCCAAATTCATCAAAATCGGCACAAAAAATGTTTGTATTCATAGTAAACCTATGTTATAATAGGGTTATTGAAAGGCGGTGCTTTTTATGATGATTTCAACCCGCGGAAGATATGCGCTCCGTATGATGATTGACCTTGCACAAAATCAGCGTGACGGATTTGTTCCGCTTAAAGATATATCCGAAAGACAGGATGTTTCAAAAAAATACTTGGAACAGATTATCCCTATTTTGAACCGTTCGGGACTATTGCAAACGTCCCGTGGGTTCGGCGGCGGATATAAACTTGTCAAACAGCCAAAAGATTATACCGTGGGCGAAATACTCCGTGCCACTGAGGGAACTATGGCTCCCGTTTCCTGCTTGGAGGGGAAAGAAAATCCTTGCCCCCGCTGTGCGGAATGTGCAACTCTTCCCATTTGGCAGGGACTTCAAAAAGTGGTGGATAACTACCTTGACAGTATCACCCTTGAAGACGTTATTTCCGGCAAAAACAACAACGGCGACTATATAATTTAATGATTTTAAGAGAACTTTTTTCAGGTTCTCTTAATTTTTTCTCTTAAAATATACAAAACCTATTGACATAGTAGGTAAATAGGTTTATAATGTTCCCATAAATAAAAAAACGAGGTGCAATATTATGGAAAAGATTTACAGGTCAGCAGATCAGATTATCGGAAAAACTCCCCTCCTTGAACTTACACACATTGAAAAGGAATTAAATTTATCCGCAAATATACTTGCCAAACTTGAATACTTCAATCCTGCCGGTTCGGTGAAGGACAGAATTGCAAAAGCAATGATTGACGATGCGGAAGCAAACGGGAAATTAAAACCCGACTCCGTTATCATCGAACCCACAAGCGGCAACACGGGCATAGGCCTTGCCTCTGTTGCGGCGGCAAGAGGTTATCGAATTATTATCGTAATGCCCGAAACAATGTCAGTGGAACGCCGTCAACTTATAAAAGCATACGGCGCTGAAATCGTACTTACAGAGGGTGCAAAAGGCATGAAAGGCGCAATAGCAAAGGCGGAAGAATTGGCAAAGGAAATCCCCGACAGTTTTATTCCGGGACAGTTTATCAATTCAGCAAACCCGAAAGCGCATTTTTGCACAACGGGACCTGAAATTTATGAAGATACCGACGGCGAGGTTGATATTTTCGTTGCAGGCGTAGGCACGGGTGGAACTATCACCGGTGTTGGCGAATACTTAAAATCAAAAAATCCAAACGTTAAAATCGTTGCGGTAGAACCTGCAACTTCTGCGGTGCTTTCCACGGGAATAGCAGGGGCACATAAAATTCAAGGTATCGGCGCCGGCTTCGTTCCCGATGTTTTGAATACGGCTGTCTATGACGAAATAATTCCCGTTTCCAACGAAGATGCTTTTTCCACCGCAAGGCTTGTAGGCAGAAAAGAAGGCGTGCTTGTAGGTATTTCTTCGGGTGCTGCCGTATTTGCCGCCACAGAACTTGCAAAACGTGAAGAAAACAAGGGTAAGACGATTGTAGTTCTTTTGCCGGACACAGGTGACAGATATCTTTCCACTCCCCTTTTTAATGATTGAGGATACACTTTATGATATACGTTGATAATGCCGCAACAACAAAACTAAGCGAGCAAGCACTGAATTCTATGATGCCGTATTTGACAACACAGTACGGAAACCCGTCAAGCCTTCATTCTGTCGGGCAATCCGCCGCAGAAGCATTGGAAAACTCACGCAAAACCGTTGCCGAATGTATAGGATGTTCGCCTAAAGAAATATACTTTACTTCCGGCGGAAGTGAAGCTGACAATCAAGCGATTATTTCAGCCGCCGCTATGGGTGAACGAAAAGGCAAAAAGCATATTATTTCCACGGCATTTGAACATCACGCCGTTCTGCACACGTTGAAAAAACTTCAGCTTCAAGGATTTGAGGTGGAACTTCTTCCCGTTGGCTCTGTGGGTAACATTACCGCCGAGCAGGTTGAAAAAGCAATCCGCCCCGACACCTGTCTTGTTACGGCAATGTTTGCAAACAATGAAATCGGCTCAATATTGCCCGTTTCGGAAATCGGCGCCGTTTGCCGTAAGCACGGAGTTATATTTCACACCGATGCGGTGCAGGCGGTGGGCCACGTTAAAGTCAACGTTAATGAGCAGAACATTGATATGCTGTCTGTTTCGGCGCACAAATTTCACGGACCGAAAGGCGTAGGCGTTTTGTATGCAAAGTGCGGAATTGTTTTAAAGAATATTATCGAGGGCGGTGCGCAGGAGCGAGGCAAACGTGCCGGAACGGAAAACATTCCCGCCATAGTCGGTATGGCAGAAGCGCTGAAAATTGCTACCTCATCGCTGAACGAAAATGCTGAAAAAATGACCGTTTTGCGTGACAAACTTATTAACGGTCTTTCAAAAATCCCACACTGTGCGTTAAACGGTGACTCCGTAAACAGACTACCGGGCAACGTAAATTTCTGCTTTGAAGGAATTGAGGGTGAAAGTTTGCTGTTACTTTTAGACCAAAAGGGAATTTGTGCATCATCGGGCAGTGCCTGCACTTCGGGTTCGCTTGACCCGTCACACGTATTACTTGCAATCGGCAGACCTCACGAAGTCGCCCACGGTTCCCTGCGCCTTTCGCTTTGCGAGGACAATACACCAGAGGAAATAGAAGTAATTCTTGAAGAAGTTCCGAAAATAGTGGAATATCTGCGCAATATGAGTCCCATGTGGAAAGATTTAATATCGGGAAAAAGAAAATTTATTCTATAAGGAGAATTTTTATGGCTTTATATACTGAAAAAGTAATGGATCATTTTATGAATCCACGCAACGTTGGTGAAATTGAAAATGCCGACGGAATAGGCGAAGTCGGAAATGCCAAATGCGGCGATATAATGAAAATGTACTTAAAAATAGAAGACAATATTATCTCCGATGTTAAATTTGAAACGTTCGGTTGCGGAAGCGCAATAGCGTCATCTTCCATGGCAACCGAAATGATAAAAGGCAAAACATTGGAGGAAGCGCTTTCAGTAACTAACGATCAAGTAGTTGAAGCGCTTGGCGGACTTCCGTCACACAAGTTGCACTGTTCGGTGCTTGCAGAAGAATCAATAAAAAAGGCAATAAAAGATTATTACGACAAAAACGGCATAGAATACGACCACTGTAAATTCGCAGATTGCGATTGCAAAGCCTGCCACGAAGAATAAAAAGTTATAAGCAAAAACCCGAAAGAATCGAAAATGCGAGTCTTTCGGGTTTAATTTTTTTAATTAAGGAAATCTTTCATTGAGGAAACATCAAGCTGTTCGTACTTATAAAGAACTGCGTACAACTGACGGGCAATAAGAGTAACTCCGCCAACGGAATTTGACTCTATATTAAGAGGCATAAGCGGTTCGTGCAACGACATTCTGAGCAAGAACCAACCGTCTCCGTTTTCCTTGTTGAATGCAACACGTATGCCCTCATAATTATCGGGAGCAACATTCCATTCGTCTTGATTTTCTGCAAAATTCTTAATATCTTCAATTATCTGCATACCGTATTCCTTGAAGTTTTCGCAGGAAATATTCATTCTGAATTCCTTGCTTTCAACCGGTTCTTCAAGACCGATAAGCAAATCGTCAAGTTTTTTACCTTGAGTTTTAAGTTGTGCGCCCTTTATAAGCAGCTTTGTTACAAGATATGCGCCGTCATCAAGGAAATAATTTTCCTTAAGTGCCGCATGACCGCTTGTTTCAATGGCAAGAGGACAGAATTGACCTTCTTTATTAAGGCGGATTGCTTCGTTGATAACGTTTTTATATCCGCGCTTAAATCTGTGGTGCATTCCGCCGTGATTGTCGATAAATTTTTTCAATCCGTCAGAAGTAATGGAATCCGTTACAATGACCGCAGGTTTTCTTTCTTCAAGAAGAATTGCCGAAATCAAAGCAATAAGGCAATTTCTGTTTATTTCCTTGCCCTTGGAATCAACTGCACCTGCCCTATCCACGTCGGTATCGAAAATAATACCGAAATCAGCATTGGCGTCAATTACCGCCTTGGTAACAGAAGCCATTGCATCTGCGTTTTCGGGGTTGGGAATGTGATTGGGGAATGTTCCGTCCGGCTCTAAGAACTGACTGCCGCTGATATCTGCGCCCAAGGGTTTAAGAACCTTTTTGGCATAAAAACCGCCTGCGCCGTTGCCTGCATCCACAACGATCTTAAAGCCTTTAAGCGGATGTTCAAAGTCCTCCGCCTTTACGCCGTTACGAACCTTATTAACAAGAATTTCGGAATATACGGAAAGAAAATCGTATTTTGTAACTGTTCCGTTTTTGTTGTCGAACTCTGTTATGCTTTCCGCATTTGAAAGAATTGCGTCAATATCGGTTCCTTCGCAGCCGCCCTCTTTTGTAAAGAATTTAAGTCCGTTTCTGTCATAAGGAAGGTGACTTGCGGTTATCTGCACCGAGCCGTCACAGTCAAGTTCGGGAACAATACAGGTCATAAACATTGCGGGAGTGCTGATAAGTCCGCAATCCACCGCCTCAACACCTGCTTTTGAAAATGCAGACAAAACCTGATTTTTAATTCTATCGGCAGATATTCTCGAATCGTGACCTACCGCAATCTTTACATTTTCTTTATTACATTTGTTTTGAAGCCATTTAACAAATCCGTATGCAATCTTGAAAACGACTTCATCTGTAAGGTTTACATCACCGTTTTCGCTTGCAACCGCAATACCTCGGATATCGGATCCGTTTTTAAGTGATTTCCAATTAGTCATAACAGTACCTATCAATATGATTTAGCAAAATAAATCTTAGTCGTTGCTTTCTTTCCGCAATGAACGCACGTGCAGCCCTCTGCGCCGTGATTTTCAAAGGGAATATTTCTTGTGGAAGCGCCTGTTTCCTGCTTGATTTCAAGTTCGCACTCGGTATCTCCGCACCAGGGAGCATAAACGAAATTCTTGTTTTCGATAGCGGTCTTGAAATCTTCCCAATTTTCTGCGTGAGTAGTATGCTCATCACGGTGCTTTCTTGCGATTTCAAGCATATTTTTCTGAATTTCGTCAAGCAAATCCTTAACGGTGTTTTCGATATTGTCAAGTGATGTGAAAATCTTTTCGTGAGTATCTCTGCGAACAAGTACGCACTGATTTTTTTCAATGTCCTTAGGACCGATTTCAAGACGAAGCGGAACACCCTTCATTTCCCATTCATTGAACTTCCAGCCGGGTGAAGCGTCACGGTCATCAAGATTTACTCTGATGTCGTTGCCCTTAAGAAGTGAATAGAGTTCAGCCGCCTTTTCGTTGACGCCTTCCTTGTGCGCCGCAACGGGAACGATAACTACCTGAACGGGAGCAATTCTCGGAGGAAGTTTAAGTCCTCTTTCGTCGCCGTGAACCATAACGACACCGCCGATCATTCTTGTTGACGTACCCCAGCTTGTCTGGTAAACGTATTTAAGTGTTCCGTCCTTGTCAAGGAATTTTATGTCAAATACTTTTGAGAAGTGGTCGCCCAAGAAGTGTGACGTACCTGCCTGCAATGCTTTACCGTCAAGCATCATCGCTTCGATTGAATAAGTTTCGGCAGCGCCTGCAAACTTTTCCTTTTCGCTCTTTTTTCCGCAGAATACGGGAATTGCAAGAACGTTTTCGGCAAAATCACGGTAAACCTCAAGCATAGTGAGTGTTTCTTCTCTTGCTTCTTCTTCTGTTGCGTGAATTGTATGACCTTCCTGCCATAAGAATTCACTTGTGCGCAGGAACGGTCTTGTCGATTTTTCCCAACGAACAACGTTACACCACTGATTACACTTAAGCGGAAGATCACGCCACGACTGCACCCACTTGGAATACATATCGCAAATGATCGTTTCACTTGTGGGACGAACTACAAGACGTTCTGCAAGCTTTTCGTTTCCGCCGTGAGTTACCCATGCAACTTCGGGAGCAAATCCCTCGACGTGTTCTGCTTCCTTTGAAAGAAAGCTTTCGGGAATAAGCATCGGGAAATAAGCATTTTGATGTCCCGTTTCCTTAAATCTTTTATCCATCTGCTGTTGAATAAGTTCCCAAACGGCATATCCGTATGGGCGGATTACCATGGTTCCCTTAACCGGTCCGTAGTCAACCATTTCGGTTTTAAGTACTACGTCGGTGTACCATTGCGGGAAATCTTCGTTAATATCCGCTATTTGCTGTACAAATTGCTTTTCTGCCATAATAATCTCTCCTTTAGTTTTGCGATTACGCAATATATCCTTGTTATTATAGTTATCATTTCGCTTTTTGTCAAATGATAATGAATTTATGCTTATTTTTCAATCTCAAAAATAATGCCGTCGGTGCCTGCAACTGTCGTTTTTCCGTTAGAATCAATATTTCCGTAATGTACTTTTGCAATTTTGTACCCGTTAAGCCAGAACGTATCAGTTATTTCGTCCTTAGTATTATTTACCGCAACAATAAGATATTTGTCTTCATCAAGTTTATGTGCCGTAAAATACAAATTCGGGTTATTTCTCGAAATAACGTGGTTGATCTCCGCCGTTTTCGCCGCAACGGAATATATATAATGATACGGCTCATTCGAATCAGCAGCCTTATCCTTTGCAACAAAATATCTTTCCACAGGTGCATTAAAGAAAAGCACGTTTCCTTTGCCGAATTTGTTTCGTGTGAACAGTACTTCTCCATTGTCGTCATTGAGCAAAACCTCTGCCGTATTCGGTTTAAGAAGCATCCTGAACTTTCTGTTAACCGCAATCGTTTTGCCGTCGACAGTAAATTCGGCTTTATCGCCTTGAACTCTGCCCTTGGAATTACATCCCGTAAATTTTTCAAAATTACTGATGCAGCCGCCGTCATAGGTAACAAGCACCGTTGCGCCGTCGGAAATCTTTTTTTGCAGGTCAAGATAAATGCTTCTGCGCATAAAACGAACACTTCCGTTTCCCGCGACCGCATAAAGCTTTGCTTCAGGAAGCGGCTTATCAATATTTGCGAATATCGGTTCAAGTCCCGCTCTTTTTGCAAGCATAAACATTCCGAACATTCCGCTGTAATCATTTTCCGGAGCAATACAGACGATGTTACGTTCTCTGTCGGGAATTTCTCCGAATTTATTGAAGAATTCCGAAAAACGCTTGTATTCTCCCACCATTTTCTTCGGCGTTCTGTCGGAAAGGAACATACCAAGCTCCCTTTCACAGTCCACCCATTCGTATGGTGCATACGCTTGATTGTCCTGGTCAAATGACGTCCACCAAAGCATTCCGAGCGTTTTGTATGCCCACGCATTAAGCAAATTTGCCCGTGCGAATTTTGCAACCGTTTCCTGATCGCCGTAAATTCCGCCTAACGTGCCTATTTCTTCCACTAAGCATTCCTTATTGCCTAAGTCCTTATACATAGTCTGTTCTGCAACGGAATGTACTATTGCACGGGTAGAAAGAATACCGTCGTTTGCACAGTTTTCCGTAAACAAAAAGTAAGGATGTACCGTAAGAATATCGCAAATATCCGCTTGGTTTTCTACCGACCAGCCGTTTTTAACTCCGTATTCACTGCAAAGTCCGTGCATTCCGGATATTACCGGTCGGGTACTGTCTTCAAGCTTGACCGCCGACACGATGGAATACGTCCAAAGCCACGAATCTTCCGGCTTGCTGACGTGGGCAAGGTTATTACATTCATTTCCGAGCTCCCACGCAACGATGTTTTTTCTGTCCTTGAACTTTTTAACAAAATATCTTACGAATTCTATTTGCATTTTGATTGCAAACGGATCGTTAAGTATGTTTTTTTCGGCAAGAATTTCGGGCACAAACGTGCTTCCGCTCATAAATCCCGTAATAAGCGGAACGACCATCATTAAATCATACTTTTCGGCAAGGTCGCACAAAACGGAAAATTCTTCAATGCACTTTTCGTTTATGCCCTCTTTTGTAAGTTGGACCTCGCCCTCTGCCGTTTTAAGAACATAGCACGGCTCTTTGTAATCTCCGAGTCCTGCAAGCAACCGTCCCACCGGCTGGAAATCCGACCAAAGCGGAAATACTCTTACCACGTTTATACCCGATTCGGAAAGCACCTTAAAATCATTTTCAACTGCTTTTTCATCCCAATCAGACCACATTCTTATGCTTGCGTGTGATGCCCAATAGTTTACACCTAAGCCGAATTTTCCGTTGAACAAATTTTTCGTATCCATAAAATTCTCCTAATATTTTTTTAATATTGTACTATTATTCAATTTATTTGTAAAGTCTGCGCCGAATATTTCTTGATTTTTGATTGATAAAAAATGTATTTTAGTGTATAATTATGTTATATTTTCAGGAGGTAAATATGAACAGGTTACGTCAGACGCTTTTCCCGATACTTGCCGCACTGATTTGGGGCATGGCTTTTTCAGCACAGTCAGTGTGCGCTTCCTACGGAATGGGATTTTTCACCGTAAATATGTACCGAAGCATTGTTGCTTTTATCGTGCTTATTTTTGTTTCCGTAATCTTTTCCAAGGGAATAAAAAAACTTATTGCCAAACTTTCGGATAAAAAATATATAAAAAATCTTGTTCTCGGCGGTCTTTGCTGCGGAGGTGCACTGACGGTTGCAACAAATCTTCAGCAAGCGGCAATCGAAGGTGCAAACAGCGGAAAGGTCGGTTTTATCACTTCCCTTTATGTTGTGCTTGTCCCCATTTTGGGAATCGTTGTCAAGAAAAAGGCTCCTCTTAACGTTTGGATAAGCATTTGCATCGCATCTGTGGGAATGTTTCTGCTTTGCGTCAAAGACGTGTCCTCGTTTTCAATAAGTTATTCCGATTTACTTGCATTTCTTTGTGCCGTTATGTATGCAGTACATATTCTGTGTGTAGATCATTTTGCTTCAAATGTGGACGGAGTACATTTATCCTGCATTCAGTTTCTGTTCGTTTCGATTTTTTCAGCAATTCCCACGTTCATCTTTGAAAGTCCCTCTTTTGAAGTGCTCGTCCCCTGCATCGGCTATATATTGTACATAGGTATCTTTTCTTCGGGTGTTGCCTATACTCTGCAAATTCTTGCGCAGAAGGATTCAAACCCCACCGTTGTAACATTGCTCCTCAGTCTTGAATCGGTATTTTCGGTGCTTTCCGGTGTAATTTTCTTAAAAGAAAGTATGTCCTTAAAAGAATATATCGGTTGCGCCATAATGTTTATTGCGGTTTTGCTTTCCCAATTACAGTTCGGCAAGAAAAACAAAAATATATAGTTTTACAAACTGAAAATTACATAAAAAAACAAAAAATCTGCTTATATGCATATTGGCACATATAAGCAGATTTTTCTTTTTATCTATCTTTTAACATCTTTGCAATAAACTGACCCGTATAACTGTTTTTGCACTTTGCGACCTCTTCGGGCGTGCCGTGAGCAATTACCGTTCCGCCTGCATTTCCGCCTTCGGGTCCCATATCTATGATATAATCCGCAACTTTTATGATATCAAGATTATGTTCAATAACGATGACCGAATTTCCGCCCTTTGCAAGTCTGTCAAGAATTGCAATAAGTTGTTTTACGTCGTGCGTATGAAGTCCCGTTGTCGGTTCGTCAAGAATATAAACCGTTTTTCCCGTGGCTTTTTTAGAAAGTTCCGTGGCAAGCTTTACCCTTTGTGCCTCACCGCCGGAAAGCATCGTTGACGGTTGTCCCAATTTGATATAGCCGAGTCCTACATCATAAAGTAGTTGTATCTTTCTTTGTATTTGCGGAACATTTTCAAAGAATTTCACCGCATCCTCGACGGTCATTTCAAGTATTTCGTAAATATTTTTACCCTTGTATTTTACCTCAAGAGTTTCTTTTGAATATCTTTTTCCTCCGCAAACCTCGCAGGGAACGTAAATATCGGGCATAAAGTTCATATTTATTTTTATAATTCCGTCACCGGTGCAAGCTTCACATCTTCCACCCTTAACGTTAAAACTAAATCTTCCGCTATTATAGCCCCTGATTTTAGCATCCTGCGTTTGTGCAAACAAATTACGAATATGGTCAAACACGCCCGTATAAGTTGCCGGATTGCTTCGGGGCGTTCTTCCGATAGGACTTTGGTCGATAACCACCACCTTATCAAGCTGTTCAAGTCCCGAAACGCATTTGCATTTTGCTTCGGGAAAATGTGCTCTGTTCAGTTCCCGTGCAAGGGTGGTATAAAGCACTTGATTTACAAGTGAACTTTTGCCCGATCCCGAAACACCCGTAACGGCACATATAACGCCAAGCGGGAATTTTACGGTAACATTTTTAAGGTTGTTCGCATACGCTTTTTCAACGGTAATATATCCTTTCGGCTCACGTCGTTTTTCGGGAATCGGAATTGTCATTCTTCCCGAAAGATATGCGCCCGTGATCGAATTTTCACACTTGGCGATTTCGTCGGGAGTTCCTGCGCAAACGATTTGACCGCCGTTCGCCCCTGCTTTAGGACCTATATCCACAATATAATCCGCTTCACGAATGGTTTCTTCATCGTGTTCAACAACAACAAGCGTATTACCCAAATCACGAAGTCCCTTAAGTGATGCAAGGAGCTTTTCGTTATCCCGTTGGTGAAGTCCTATGCTCGGCTCGTCAAGAACGTACATTACGCCCATAAGTCCTGCGCCGATTTGCGTTGCAAGACGGATACGCTGTGATTCACCGCCCGAAAGAGTACATGCCGAACGGGTAAGCGTTAAGTAATCAAGTCCCACGTTTTCAAGAAACGAAAGTCGGGAATTTATTTCTTTTATGATTTTTTCGGCAATAAACGCATCTTTATCCGAAAGCTTAAGTCCGTTAATAAACTTGCGTATTTCACTGATAGGCATATTGGACAGTTCAAAAATATTCTTTCCGTTGACCGTAACTGCAAGTGCCTCGCTTCTGTATCTTGTTCCGTGGCAAACGTGACACGGTGTTTCCGACATAACTTGCTCAAGATCACGTTTTACGCCTTCGCTTTGCGTTTCGTTATATCTTCTTTGTAATTGAGGAATAACTCCTTCAAACGGTTGTTTGAACGATCTTGAATGACGGCTTGTGGTAACGGAAAATTCTATTTCCTCATCGCCCGTACCGTAAAGAACGTAATGCTTGATTTGTTCGGGCAAATCTCGAAACGGCGTATCAAGTGAAAATCCGTAATGCCTTGCAAGTCCCGAAAAATACATAAAATTCATTGTGTCCGTGCCGGTAACGTACCAGCCGGAAACGTGAATTGCACCCTCTCGAAGCGAAAGGGACTCATCCTTAACCACCATAGACGGCTCTATGGACATAATGCTCCCCAAGCCCGAACATTCGGGGCAGGCGCCAAACGGCGAGTTGAATGAAAAAAGTCTCGGTTCAAGTGCCTCAATGCTTACGTTGCAGTCCGGGCAGGCATAGTTTTCGGAAAAAAGCATTTCCTGATTAGTGTCAAGCCGTTCGATAACAACCAGTCCGTTCGCTTTTTTAAGCGATGCTTCAACAGAGTCGGTAAGTCGTGAACGAACATCTTCCCTTATGATAAGTCGGTCAACCACCGCCGAAATGTAGTGTTTATTGTTCTTTTCCAAATGAATTTCTTCGGAAAGTTCAACGATTTCACCGTCGATTTTGGCACGAATATAGCCGTCCTTTTGCATTTCTTCGATTATTTTAACGTGCTCGCCTTTTTTTGCTCTGACAATAGGGGCAAGTACGAGAATTTTCGTCTGTTCCGGAAGCGCAAGAACTGCCTGCACGATTTGGTCTACCGATTGCTTATTGATTTCTTTTCCGCATTTGGGGCAGTGTGCAACGCCTATTCTTGCATACAACAGTCGCAGATAATCGTGAATTTCCGTAACTGTTCCCACCGTAGAACGTGGGTTATTATTGGTCGTTTTCTGGTCGATACTTATCGCCGGTGAAAGTCCCTCTATCATTTCCACGTCGGGTTTCTCCATTTGTCCCAAGAACTGACGTGCGTACGACGAAAGACTTTCAACGTATCTTCTTTGTCCCTCAGCGTAAAGCGTGTCAAACGCAAGTGAACTTTTTCCCGAACCCGAAAGTCCCGTGAAAACAACAAGTTTGTTTCTCGGAATTTCAACACTCACGCCTTTAAGATTATGTGTTTTTGCATTTTTAATTATAATACTGTCTCTCATTTTTATTCTCCGTACAGAGTTTTAAGTGTATCTCTTATCTTTGCCGCTTTTTCAAATTCAAGATTTTTAGCCAAACGAAGCATTTCTTCTTCAAGCTCCTTAATTCTTGTTTTGATGTCAACGGCGGTTATTTCCTTATCCTTTATCTTGCCCGAAATTTCAATTAAATCGCCTATGGGTTTAACAATTGTTTTCGGAGTAATACCGTGTTCTTCATTATATTTCATTTGAATTGCACGGCGTCTGCGAGTTTCGGTTATTGCCCCACGCATAGAATCAGTCATATTGTCCGCATACATAATGACTCTGCCCTCTGCATTACGTGCGCCACGCCCGATAGTCTGTATAAGTGAACGCTGTGAACGCAAAAATCCCTCTTTATCCGCATCGAGAATTGCTATCAGTGCCACTTCAGGCAAGTCAAGTCCCTCACGAAGAAGATTTATTCCCACAAGCACATCAAATTTGCCAAGACGCAGATTTCTTAAAATCTCCACACGTTCAAGTGTGTGAATTTCCGAATGCATATATTCCACCCGAAGTCCCATTTCCTGCAAATAACTTGTGAGCATTTCCGCCATTTTCTTTGTCAGCGTAGTTACGAGAGTTCTGTATCCCTTTTCGGTGGTTTTGCGAATTTCCGTTATAAGGTCGTCTATCTGTCCGTCGATTTTTCTTACCTCGATTTCGGGGTCAAGAAGTCCGGTGGGTCTTATGATTTGTTCGGCATATTCACCGCCTGCACGGTCAAGCTCGTATTCGGCAGGAGTTGCCGAAACAAATACCGTTTGAAGCAATTTGCTTTGTGCTTCATCAAAGGTAAGCGGCCTGTTGTCGAATGCCGCAGGCAAACGAAATCCGTAATCCACAAGCATCTGCTTTCTTGAACGATCCCCTGCGTACATTGCACGCATCTGCGGAACGGTAACGTGTGATTCGTCAATTATAGTGATAAAATCATCGGGAAAATAGTCAAGCAACGTGTACGGCGGTTCGCCCGGCGCTCTGCCGTCAAGATAGCGTGAATAATTTTCTATTCCCGAACAGTATCCTATTTCGCCGATCATTTCCATATCATAGCGTGTTCTTCCGTCAAGCCGTTCTTTTTCCAAGGGCTTGCCCTCTTTTTCAAATTCTTCAAGTCGAATTTCAAGATCCTTGCCAATGTTTTGAATTGCATTGCAAATCTGCTCCGAATCTGCCGCATAGTGGGTATTCGGAAAAATTGCACAGTGCGAAAGTGTATTCAGTACCTTTCCCGTAACTACTTCCGTTTCACAAATTCGGTCTATCTCGTCGCCGAAAAACTCAACACGTATCGCCTTGTCGTCACGTTCGGCGGTAATGATTTCCACGTTGTCGCCACGGACTCTGAAAGTTCCTCGTAAAAAGTCCACGTCGTTTCGTTCGTACTGAATATTAACAAGTTTTTTCAGCAGCTCATCACGTTCCATATTCATACCGGGACGAATGGAAACAGCCATTTTTCTGTACGCCTCCGGGTCACCCAGTCCGTATATGCAAGACACCGATGCCACCACGATAACGTCACGGCGTTCCTGCAATGAACAAGTTGCGCTGTGACGAAGTTTTTCGATTTCTTCGTTGATTGATGAGTCTTTTTCTATATAAGTATCCGTCTGCGGAATATACGCTTCCGGTTGGTAATAGTCGTAGAACGAAACAAAGTATTCCACCGCATTTTCGGGAAAGAACTCCTTAAATTCGGAATAAAGCTGCGCCGCAAGAGTTTTATTATGCGCAAGCACAAGTGTGGGGCGGTTCACACGTTCAATAATGTTTGCCATAGTAAAGGTTTTTCCCGAACCGGTAACTCCCAAAAGCACCTGTGCATCAAGACCGTCCTCTATTCCCTGAACAAGTTGTTCTATTGCCTGCGGCTGATCACCCGTCGGCTTAAATTTTGAATGTAAAATAAACTTATCCGGCACTGCACTCACCTCTCATTATGATTAAAAGCAAAAAATAAAACTAATAATACATATTTATTATAACATAAATTATAAAAAAAATAAAGAGCAGAACATATAATTATGAACTACTCTTTTTATCTTTATGAGGTCTTAACCAATATTTATGTCAATCACTTAATGTTTAATGAAGTCTTAATAGCATTAACCGTATCTTCTTTACAGCATTTTGCGCTCCTTTAATTGCACAAACATGAACATTACCACCATCTTATGAAGCCATTTGAGGTTTTTGCATATCGCTAATGCCGTTTTTAATTTGAATTTAATTTAAAAAGTTTTTTAACATTTCAATAAATTCAGTTGCCTCGCTTGATAAGACAACATTTTCAGGAATAATTACGGAAATGTAATAGCGTTCATTAGTATCGAGTGGAATTGCAACTATACTACCGTTATTAAGACCTGAAGCCATAATGCCGGTGCCAACCGTAAATGCATCAGTCGAAATTAACAAGTTCATAAGTGTTGCTCTGTCATATATTTCAATCGTATTTTTAGTTGAAATTTGATCTATAAGTTCCTCTTGAAACAGACTTTCTCCATAATCTCCCTGACCGTAAACAACATATGGATATTTTGACAATTCAGACAATACCGATACTTTATCAGAAGAAATAGGATGATCTTTTCTAACAAAAATATGAGGAGACGCCTCACCGATATTTATTATAGAAATATGGTTGTTTTTTAAATACCTTTCCATAGTTCTATCGCCATGTTTAATTACAATAACGCCTATATCGCAATTATTATTATTTACATTTTTAATAATCGCTGCCGTTTTGGTTTCCTTAAATACAAATTTATATTTTTCAGATGAGTGTTTATTTACAAAATCAGCAAATACATCAGCTGCAAAATCATAATGTTGAGTATATATGCAAAGTTTTTTGTTTTCGTCATTATTCTTAAATTGACTATTTAATAGTTGAACTTGTTCTAATATCTTAACTGCATGTGATAAAAATGCACTTCCGTCTTCAGTAAGTGATACGCCTTTATTAGAACGAACAAATATTTTTATACAAAATTCATCTTCCAAATCTTTAATAACCATAGAAAGATTTGACTGTGAAATAAATAAATTATTTGCCGCTTTACTAAAAGAACCGCACTTAACTATTTCTTTCACATATTCACATTGTTTTATAGTCATAAAATCACCCAAACAACTTAAGAATATATATTGCAATTCTATATAAAAATACCAATCCAATCGAGGGCATCATATTGATAGTTTTTATTTTTACAACATTTTCAAATATAAAATTAAATCCAGAAAAAAATAAAATTATGTATCCTACGCAGCAAAGAGAATTAACCACATCTGTTGTAAACAGTCCTGAAAATTTCAAACTAATTAAACCAAATATCATTTCTATAAAAGCAACCGGAAAAGCAGAAAATGCAACTATCTTTCCCAAAGCACCACCAAGAGATAATGAAATCGTAAAGTCGATAAATGCTTTAAGGTATAGTGTTGCACAATCGTCTTTCAAAAAAGCTTCAAGAGGTCCAACAATAGCCATTCCCCCAATGGCAAACATAAACGTCCCATTTATTACTGCAGAAAACCATTTTGAGCCATTAGACGATATTTTAAGAATTTTAGAATTATAAATCCTTGTTTCTAAAGAAAACATTTCTCCTATTGCTGTACCAACTACAAGACAAATTATCGCCAATACAAGATGTGAAGTTTTAAGGTTTTTTCCATCTACATATATTACACTGGTAAAAAAGCCAACAACACTCATCATAGAAATTATGATTCCGCATAATGCAGAAAATGTGGAGGAAAGTTTTTTATTTGAAAAAAATATATTTCCGCAAATACAACCAAAAAAAATGCCTAAAAAATCAGCTATAATCCCTTTCACTATTTTCACCTATCAATAGTTATTTAACCATCAAAAAAAGCAAGCGTTGATGTTTGTAAAAAATTAACTATTAATATTATATTTACATATTCACAATTAGTAAATACCAAAAAAAATATCGCCGGCAATAACATTTATTTATATCAATATAAATAAAAGAAATAAGGAATTTACATAAACATCTAAAATAGACATTACATGAATTTAAGTCACATTTTTAAAGGTTATGATGTTTTGTGCTGCCCTTTTAGTTTTATAACGTGCTCAAAAGCCGCTAAATCGAGACGTTCTCGGGCTAATAGTCGTAGAACGAAACAAAGTATTCCACCGCATTTTCGGGAAAGAACTCCTTAAATTCGGAATAAAGCTGCGCCGCAAGAGTTTTATTATGCGCAAGCACAAGCGTGGGGCGGTTCACACGTTCGATAATATTTGCCATAGTAAAGGTTTTTCCCGAACCGGTAACTCCCAAAAGCACCTGTGCATCAAGTCCGTCTTCTATGCCCTGAACAAGTTGTTCTATTGCCTGCGGCTGATCGCCCGTCGGCTTAAATTTTGAATGAAGTATAAATTTGTCCGGCACGAAAATCACCTCTTATAATTGAAAGTTTTTATGATATTATACCACATTTTTTTAAAATAAGAAAGAATTGATTGTATATTCCGCACCTATTTTTTATTAGCGTGCAATTCTTTTGTTTCTAATTGCAAAACATTGGAAAAATGCGGTATTTTACTGAAAAATTCGGTAGAAACCGTTTGACAGTTTTTCGCCCTTGTGTTATTATACTAACGTGTTATCGCATTAGCGTGCTAAAGTGATTGAGGCATTATTACCTCATAACGCAAATGCACAAATATGTTTGAAAGGATAAGTGATTTCGCAAATGAATGAAAACGTAATTAAATTTGAAGAAAAAACCATATTCAAATTAAGATATTTGTATAAAAAGCACGGTTATCTGCCGTACAAAATGAGCAAATTTGAGGAATACGAATTGTATTCCCGCAATAAAGACTTTTTGGTCAGTGACCGTTTGATTACCTTTAACGACACAAACGGAAAACTTATGGCATTAAAGCCCGACGTAACACTTTCCATTATCAAAAACGGAGAAGACGCAGAGGGAATTAAGCAAAAGGTTTTTTATGACGAAAACGTTTACAGAGTTTCCGAAAGCACTCACCGCTTCAAGGAAATTCTTCAAACGGGACTTGAATGTATCGGTGACATTGATATTTTCGATATTTACGAGGTCATCTCCCTTGCGGCGGAAAGTCTTGCAAATATTTCCGAAAATTTCTACATTGAAATAAGCAATCTTGATGTGGTATATTCGCTGGTTGCCGGAATTTGTGACGACCCTAAATTTATCGGTCAAGTAACCGAATGTCTTTCACAAAAGAACACTCACGACTTGAAAAAGGTCTGTGACTCATATTCAGTGTCCGAAGCGGATTATTCAAAAATCTCAAAACTTATTTCCCTTTACGGAAACAGAAACGGCGTTCTTTCCGAAATTGCCAATGTTTGTGACAGTTCACTTACCGAAAAAATGACCGTTCTTTCATCGTTGCTTGACAATTCTCCGTATTCCGATAAAATCAAGTTTGATTTTTCCGTAATAAACGATATGAACTACTATAACGGATTTGTTTTCAGAGGTTTTATCGACGGAATTTGCTGCGGCGTGCTTGCAGGCGGACAGTACAGTAATATGATGAAGAAAATGAACCGTTCTTCCGAAGCGGTTGGCTTTGCACTTTATCTTGACCGCTTAGACGACCTTGATTTTGAGTCCGAGCAGTACGACGTTGATTTTCTGCTTCTTTACGGAAATGAAACAGATCCGACGGTGGTTGCGAACAAGGTAAACGATTTAATCAACAAGGGATTTTCGGTCAGTGCGCAGAAAAGCACTCCGAAGAAACTCAGATTCAAAGAAATTATTGACATAAGATAATCAGGGAGGATAAAATAATGCTGAATGTTGCTTTACCGAAAGGACGTCTTGGCGAAAAAGTTTATGACATTTTTGAAAAAGCCGGCTATGAATGTCCTTCTATAAAAGAAACGAACCGAAAACTTATATTTGAGAACGAAGAAAAGCAAATAAGATATTTTTGGGTAAAACCCTCCGACGTTTCAATTTACGTTGAGCGAGGCGCCGCAGATATCGGTGTGGCAGGCAAAGATATTTTGCTTGAATACACCCCTAACGTATATGAACTTCTTGATTTGAATTTAGGCAAATGCCGAATGGCGGTTGCAGGAAAGAAAGAATTTTACGATGACGGAAAAAAAGTTCTTAAGGTTGCAACGAAATTCACGAAAATCGCCTCGGACTATTACGGAAAAATCGGCCGTGACATTGATATTATCAAACTTAACGGTTCCATTGAATTAGCGCCGATTTTAGGACTTTCCGATGTAATCGTAGATATTGTGGAAACGGGAAAAACGCTTTACGAAAACAACCTTGAAGTTAAAGAAACGATACTGCCCATAAGCGCACGTTTGATTTCAAACAAAGCATCGTTCAAGTTCAAGGAAGAAAAAATCAAGAATATTATCGAGTCTATAAAGGAGCAAATCACAGCAAATGATTAAGATATATAACTACGGAGAAGTTCCGAACAGTAAAATTTTTGCAAGAGAGAATATTCCCACCAACGTTGAAGGCGTTGTAACGGAAATAATCGAAAACGTTAAAAATAACGGTGATGCGGCGCTGAAAGAGTATTCGTTAAAATTCGACAAGGCGGAAATAACGGACTTTGAAGTTTCAGAAGAAGAAATAGCAGAAGCATACGCATCGGTTGAACCCGAATTTGTTGAAATTCTCAAGGAAGCCGCAGAAAACATCCGTCTTTTCCACGAAAAGCAGAAACGCACAAGTTTTATCATTAACGAAAAAGACGGTGTGGTAGTAGGTCAAAAGGTTCTTCCCATCGAAAAAGTCGGTTTGTACGTACCCGGCGGAACGGCAGCATATCCGTCAACTGTTTTAATGGACTCAATTCCCGCAAAAATTGCAGGATGCGCACAAATAGTTATGGTTTCGCCGCCTATGGCAAACGGCAAAATCAATCCGGTAATTCTTACTGCCGCAAAAATTGCAGGAGTAGATAAAATATTCAAAGTAGGCGGTGCGCAGGCAATAGCCGCCCTTGCCTACGGAACAGAAACAATTCCCAACGTTGATAAAATCGTCGGTCCCGGAAATGCATTCGTTGCAGAAGCCAAAAAGCAGGTTTTCGGCAAAGTATCCATTGATATGATTGCAGGTCCAAGCGAAATTCTTGTGGTTGCAGACAAAACCGCAAATCCGAAATTTGTTGCCGCCGACCTTCTTTCGCAGGCAGAACACGACAAAAACGCAAGTGCCGTACTTGTAACCGACAACAGAATTTTTGCCGAAAAAGTTTCAGAAGAACTTGAAATTCAAATACCCAAACTTCCGAGAGCCGAAATCGCCCGTGCATCTATTGACAACAACGGAAAAATCATCGTTGCGGAAAACGATATTCTGAAAGCAATAGATATTGCAAACGAAATTGCTCCCGAACACCTTGAGCTTTGCGTTGACAATCCCTTTGATTATCTTGACAAGGTTAAGCACGCCGGCTCGGTATTTATGGGCAAGAACTGTCCCGAAGCGTTAGGCGACTATTTTGCAGGTCCCAATCACACGCTCCCCACAAGCGGAACGGCAAGATTTTCTTCGCCTCTTTCCGTTGACGACTTCGTTAAGAAAATGCAGTATACCTATTATTCGGGAAATGCTCTTGAAAAGGTTGCAGACAAGATTTCATATTTTGCCAACAAGGAAGGACTTGCCGCACACGGTTTGAGTGCTACGGTAAGATTTGAAAAAAATGAGTAAATATTTTACAAGCCGTCTTGCAAGCTTATCTCCCTACGTTCCGGGAGAACAGCCGCAGGACAAAAAATATATAAAACTGAACACAAACGAATCTCCTTTTTCTCCGTCACCGGAGGTGACAGATGCAGTAACCAACGAGGTGAATAAGCTTCAATTATATTCAGATCCGGAGTGCGTTGAACTTCGCAGGCAAATGTCCGAAATCTACGGTATTCCTGCGGATATGATTGTAATGACAAACGGCTCGGACGAAATTCTCAATTTTGCGTTCACCGCATTTGCCGACGAAAAATCCCCCCTTGCCTTTGCGGATATTACTTACGGTTTTTATCCCGTTTTTGCTGAATTAAACCATATTCCTTATACGGAAATACCGCTTAAAAATGATTTTTCCATTGACGTAAAAGATTATATCGGAATAAATAAAACAGTCGTTATAGCCAATCCAAATGCACCTACGGGAAAATATCTTTCGCTTAAAGATATAGAAAAAGTAATTGCTTCAAATCCCAATAACGTGGTAATTATTGACGAAGCTTATATCGACTTTGGCGGTGAAAGTGCCGTATCATTAGTACCTAAGTACAACAACCTGCTTGTTGTGGGAACGTTTTCAAAATCCCGTTCCATGGCGGGTGCAAGACTGGGCTTCGGCTTCGGTTGTCCCGAACTTATCAAGGATATTAACACATTAAGGTATTCAACAAACCCGTACAATGTAAACCGACTCACCTCAGCCGCCGGAATAGCCGCACTCAAAAGTCAAAAGTATTATGACGATAATTGCAAAACGATAATCAAAAACCGTGAATGGACCGAAAGCGAGCTGATAAAACTCGGTTTTGACGTAATTCCGTCAATGGCTAATTTTATATTTGCCAAGTCAAACAGTATCGACGGCGAAAAACTTTACCTTGCGCTTAAAGAAAAAGGAGTTCTTGTGCGGCACTTCGGAAAAGAAAAAATAAAGGATTATAACCGAATTACCGTGGGCACTCTTGACCAAATGAAAACCCTTATCGAAAAAATAAAAGAAATTACGGGAGAACAAGCATTATGAGAACTGCCGAAATAAAAAGAAAAACAAATGAAACGGATATTTCCCTTTCCCTTGATTTAGACGGAACGGGAAAAAGCGTAATTTCCACCGGCTGCGGATTTCTTGACCACATGCTCAATCTTTTTTCAAAGCATTCACGCTTTGATTTGACGGTAAACTGTAACGGCGACACTTACGTTGATTATCACCACACCGTGGAGGACGTGGGAATAGTTTTGGGCAAAGCATTTCTTGAGGCACTTGGCAATAAGGCAGGCATTCAGCGTTACGGTCATACATTTCTTCCTATGGACGAAGCACTTATTCTTTCAGCCGTTGATATCAGCGGCCGTGACGTGCTTTGCTATAACGTGGATATTCCGTCAAATAAGGTTGGAGATTTTGACACCGAATTGTGCGAGGAATTCTGGCAGGCGTTTGTCCGTGAAGCAAAAATTTCACTGCACATAAAACAGTTTGCAGGCACGAATTCTCACCACATCATAGAGGGAATTTTCAAGTCCGTTGCAAGAACTATGCGTACGGCAGTATCTATTGATGCTGAATTTGCAAATGAAATTCCGTCAACAAAGGGTGTAATCTGATGATAGCAGTAGTTGATTACGGCGTAGGCAATTTATTTTCGCTTTGCTCGTCACTTAAAGCAATCGGCGCAGAAGCCATTGTTACGGGCAATCCCGAAGTAATTCATTCTGCCGAAAAGATAATTTTGCCGGGTGTGGGGGCATTCGGCGATGCAATAGACAAGCTTACTTCCTGCGGACTTGACCGGGTTATTAAGGCAGAAGCCGCTTCCGGCAAGGAAATCATGGGAATTTGTCTCGGTATGCAGCTTCTTTTTGAAAAAAGTTACGAATACGGCGAGCATAACGGTTTAGATCTTATTAAGGGAACCGTTGTCCCGATGGAAAACAGTATTCCGGCAGAACTTAAAATTCCGCACATCGGTTGGAATGCTCTGCATTTTAAGAAAGAAAGCAAACTGTTGAAATACATAAAAGAAAACGATTGCGTTTATTTTGTTCATTCCTACTATGCAAAAAACTGTGAGCCGTCATTAGTTGCAACTGCTGAATACGGCATTGATATCACCGCCATTGTTCAAAACGGCAACGTAATGGGATGTCAGTTTCATCCCGAAAAAAGCGGTGATGTAGGACTTAATATTCTTAAAGCATTTTGTGAGGACTGATAATGAAAATTTTTCCTGCAATAGATTTATATGACAAAAAAGCCGTTCGTCTGTACAAGGGTGACTATAATCAGATGACGGTTTACAGTGAAAATCCCGTAGCCGTTGCAAAGGATTTTGAAGCGCAGGGTGCAAAGTATATTCACCTTGTTGACCTTGAAGGTGCAAAGCTCGGCACAACGCCTAATATCGACGTAGTAGCCGAAATCGTAAAAAGCACAAATCTTTTTGCCGAAATCGGCGGTGGAATTCGCAATATGGAAACAGTTGAAAAGTATGTTTCCATCGGCGTATCAAGAGTTATTCTCGGAACCGCCGCAGTAAATGACCGTGATTTTTTATTATGTGCCGTAAAAAAATACGGTGATAAAATTGCGGTAGGCGCAGACGTAAAAGACGGTTACATTGCCGTAAAGGGCTGGACTGAAAATTCGTCGCTGACTCTTGACGCATTTCTTGCCGATATGGAAAAAATAGGTGTAAAGAACGTTATATGTACCGATATTTCAAAGGACGGTGCAATGAACGGAACAAATTCCGATTTGTACCGTGAACTGATGAAAAAATTCAGCCTTGAAATTACCGCATCGGGAGGAGTTTCCGATATTTCCGACGTAAAAAAACTTACGGAAATGAATATGTACGGTGCAATCATCGGAAAGGCATATTATACGGGCGCAATAAACCTTAAAGAGGCAATCGAGGTGGCAAAATGATTACAAAAAGAATTATTCCCTGCCTTGACGTCCGTGACGGCAGAGTTGTAAAGGGTGTTAATTTTGAAGGCATAAACGACGTTAATTCCCCTATCGAGCTTGCCGAATATTATTCAAAAAACGGTGCTGACGAACTTGTTTTTTACGATATCACCGCTTCATTTGAGGGCAGAAAACTTTTCACGGATATTTTAACCAGGGTTGCTTCAAAAATATTCATTCCGCTGACGGTAGGCGGAGGAATAAACACCGTTGACGATTTCGACCGAGTTCTTAAATGCGGTGCCGACAAGGTAAGCGTTAATTCGGGAGCAATAAAAAATCCCTTACTTATCAGCGATGCGGCAAAAAAATACGGCAATCAGTGCGTAGTTATTTCGGCAGACGTTAAACGTGTTGACGGTGTTTTTAGAGTCTTTTCAAAAGGCGGACGGGAAAACACCGGCATGGAAGCCGTTTCGTGGATAAAAAAATGCGTTGATTTGGGTGCAGGCGAAGTAGTGCTGAATTCCATTGATACCGACGGGGTAAAAAAGGGATTTGATCTTGAAATTCTCGAAAAAGTGTTAAATGCGGTAAATGTTCCCGTTATCGCTTCCGGCGGTGCAGGCTCAATCGAAGATTTCATAACACTTTTCAAAACGCTTCCAACCATCGACGCAGGACTTGCGGCATCAATTTTCCATTTCGGTGAAGTGGAAATTCCGACTTTGAAAAAAGAATTAAAATTGAACGGTATAAATGTGAGGTTATAAAAATGATAGATATTGAAAAATTAAAATTTGACGAAAAAGGACTTATTCCCGCAGTGGTAGTTGACGCATTTTCCAAGAAAGTGCTGACAGTTGCATATATGAACAAGGAATCATTAAAGATTTCAATGGAAAAGGAACTTACCTGCTTTTACAGCCGTTCGAGAAACGAGCTATGGCTTAAAGGCGAAACAAGCGGAAACTATCAGCATATTGTAAGCATTACCGCAGACTGTGACTACGATGCACTTACGGTTGTGGTTGAAAAGGACGGTCCTGCCTGCCACAAAAACACTGACAGTTGCTTCACCAACGAAGTATTCCAAAGCGAAAACTTGCACGAATTCAAAATAAACGACCTCTACGGCTTGCTTGAAAGCAGAAAAAAAGAAATGCCGGAAAATTCCTACACGACATATCTTTTCCAAAAGGGAATTGACAAAATTCTTAAAAAAGTCGGCGAAGAAAGTACGGAAGTTATCATTGCGGCAAAGGCAGACGACAAAAAGGAAACTATTTACGAACTTGCCGATTTAGCATACCACGCAATGGTTCTTATGGTTGAAATGGGTATTTCCGTAGAAGACGTTCAAAAAGAACTTGCTTCACGTCATATTATCGACCACAAAGTTAAGCAGGAAAAAATGACAAAATGATAAGAGGTAATCTGCATACACATACCGTTTACTGTGACGGAGCGGACACGCCCGAAGAAATAGTTCTGTATGCCATTTCAAAAGGCTGTTCGTCTGTGGGATTTTCGGGGCACAGTTACACTGATATCCCCGACGAAAATCCTTTTTGCATGACAAAAGAAAACACGGTACTGTACAAAAATGAGATACTTCGCCTTAAAGAAAAATACAAGTCACAAATTGAAATTCTTTTAGGTGTGGAGCAGGATTATTTTTCCGACGAAAGCACCGAAGATTACGAGTATGTTATCGGTTCGGTGCATTACGTTTTGAAAAACGGAGTGTATATTTCCGTGGACGATTCTAAGGAAGCGCAAATAAATGCGGTTAACACCTACTATAACGGCGACTTTTACGCTTTTGCCGAAGACTATTATGCGCTTGTGGGAAAGATTTTTGAAAAAACGAAATGCGATATTATCGGGCATTTTGACCTTATCACAAAATTTAACGATAACAGCTGTTTGTTTGATACAAGCAATCCCCGTTACGTTAAAGCAGCCGACGAAGCGCTGAAAAAACTTTTAGATAAAAATGTAAAATTTGAAGTAAATTACGGCGCCGTTGCCCGTGGATACAGAAGTATTCCTTATCCGGAAGAAAGAATACTTGCAAAGATAAAAGATGCCGAAAAAGAAATTATTTACACATCCGATTGTCACAAAAAGGAACAGTTATTATTCGGTATAGATGAATAGATAGAAAAAGCGCTGCACAGAATTGATGATGCGCCGTAACGAAGGTTTTGAAAACAAGTGGTAAAGACAATCGGTACGGTATGTTGCAGAAAATCTAAAAATAAATTTGGAGGAAACTGCAATGAAATCATTATTTGAACGAATGGGTGGAACTTATACAAAGGTTGGAGATTACTATTTGCCCAATCTGTTATCTTCCGAAAAAGAGATCAAAATCAGCATTTGGGGACAGCGGCACGCACGATATTTGAAAGAACATCATAAAGTCGTGTATATGAATCTGCTGACAAGCGGAAAGTTGAACGATTACCTTGCCGGCCTGAACGAGCAGGCGGAGGATATGTTTTCACAGTTGGTAAAAGAACTTGCCGAAAAGGAAGGTATCACGGAAGCACTCAAAGCCGAAAATCAGATGCTTTGGGTGCAGCAGATGAACGCAGTCCGAGAAACGGCAATGGAGATCGTCAATAATGAGTTGATATTTAATTGAAGCAAAACAGGCGTGGAGAGTAATACCTCCACGCCTATTTTAGTTTTTCTTTATATATCGTGAGAAATACTTGTTTTTTCGGTTGGACCGTGATATAATTACAGTATCATATTGTAGAGGTGCGAATATGACTGTAAGTTACGATAAGCTTTGGAAGCTGCTTATTGATAAAAAAATAAATCGAACAGAACTCAAGGAATTAGCGGGAATTAGTTTCAATGTTTTAGCCCGAATGGGAAAGAACGAATTTGTATCAATGGAAAGCATTTCAAAGATTTGTTCTGCTTTAAATTGTGGTATCGACAATGTAATGGAGTTTACAAACGATGAGCATGATTGATTATGTTGTTCAAGCAACAACAGAATATATAAATCAAATGCCAAAAAGCCTACGGAAGAAATACGGGCAGTTCTTTACAAGTAAAGCGACTGCAACTTTTATGGCGGACTTGTTTACGATTCCTCAACAGTCAACAATTACTATTCTTGATCCGGGGGCTGGCTCTGGCATACTATCTGTTGCCTTGATCGAGAGGCTTCAATCCATTAAGACATTAAAAAGAATTGAGCTTGTGTGTTATGAGAATGACCAAAATGTCATGGGATTATTACGCTCAAATTTAGAATGGGCTGCTGACAATTCTGCCATATATGTCTCTTATCGTATTATCTCGGAAAACTATATTTTGAGCCAAACGTCAAATTACAATAATATGTTGGATGCAGATCCTAACCCGCCAAAATATGATTTGGTGATTGGAAATCCGCCTTATATAAAGATTGCGAAAGATGCACCAGAAGCTTGCGCTATGCCAGATGTCTGCTATGGGGCTCCCAATTTATATTTTTTGTTTGCATCAATGAGCCTTTTCAACCTAAAAGATAATGGCGAAATGGTATACATCATTCCAAGGTCATGGACGTCGGGTGCTTATTTCAAACAATTTCGGCAAAAATTTTTAAGCGAAGCTGCATTAGAACATATTCACCTTTTCGTAAGCCGAGATAAAGTGTTTGAAAAAGAAAGCGTTCTTCAAGAGACCATTATAATAAAAGCAAGAAAATCGCTTGTTAAGCCCAAAAACATAGTCATTACCACGACAAAGAGCAATGCGGATTTTTCTTATAAAACAGAATTCGAAGCTTCATATTCTACGGTTGTCAGCGGACAAGATGAATATGTGTATTTGGTGACAAACAAAGAAGAAGTTCAAATACTTGATAATCTTAATAAGTGGCAAGATACGCTTCCGAGTCTTGGACTTAAAATGAAAACAGGATTAACGGTTGATTTCCGTAATTATGATGTACTGCGAAATTCGGCTGAAGAAGATGCTGTTCCTCTGTTTTATTCACAGCATATTCAAAATGGCAAAGTGGTTTTCCCAGTAGGCAGAGAGAATGAATACATAGTAACCGATCAAAGAGGCCTTCTCCAGAAAAACACAAACTATTTATTTGTCAAACGCTTTACAGCAAAAGAGGAACATCGCAGACTTCAATGTGGAGTTTATCTGGCAAGGAAATACCCAAATTATAATTTAATTAGCACACAGAATAAAATAAACTTCATTAGCGGCTTACAAGATCTTTCAGAGTGTGTGGTGTTTGGATTATATGTCTTGTTTAACTCAACAACATATGACCACTATTATCGGATTCTAAATGGATCAACACAGGTTAATTCTACAGAGATAAATTCAATGCCAGTTCCGCCCTTAAAGATTATTGAATCTATGGGGAAAGATTTAATCCGGATTAGAGATATGTCAGAAGCAGCGTGCGATAACATATTAAGGAGTTATGTATGAGCAAATTAGATGATGCAAAAGAGATTTTGAATGCCTTGCAAGTACCAGCGAAGCAGCAAAATAGTATGTGTTGCTGCGTTTTACTCGCTATGGCTAATTTAACAGAAGAGAATACTTGGAATATGGTAACTAATGATTGGATTAGAATTCACGACGTAATAGCCTTCTCCAATCAAAACTACGGTACTACATATGCGGAAAACAGTCGAGAAACGTTTCGTAAGCAGGCGATGCACCACTTCAGAAACGCTGCTTTTATTGAGGATAATGGGAAAGCAACTAATAGCCCAAACTATCGGTATCGCTTAACTGACGAAATGCTTGGTTTAATTAAAAGTTTTGGCAGTGAGGCTTGGACAGAAAAACTCGGACATTTTAATGAAAGTCATACTTCTCTTATAGAACTTTATTCTGCCAAGAGAGATATGCGGAAAATGCCAGTGAAAATTAATGGGGTTGATTTTACTTTTTCCACCGGTAAGCACAATCAATTGCAAAAGGCAATTATTGAGGAATTTGCTCCCAGATTTGCGCCAAATTCCGAGTGCTTATATGTTGGTGACACGACAGAAAAAGATTTGGTAAAAAATGTAGATAAACTTCAATCATTGGGATTTGAAATTACTTTGCACGATAAAATGCCAGATGTTGTTCTATATTCCGAAGAAAATGACTGGATATTTTTCGTTGAATCGGTTACATCTGTTGGGCCTATGGAACCGAAGCGTATAAAAGAAATTGAGGAAATGACTATTGGCGTAACTTCCGGGAAAATTTATGTCACCGCATTCCTTGATTTCAAAACATTTAAGAAGTTTTCTGAATCACTTGCCTGGGAAACAGAGGTGTGGATTGCAGATATGCCAGATCATATGATTCATCTTAATGGGGATAAGTTTTTAGGCCCAAGAAAATAAAGAGGTGCTAACAAAAAACAATGTTGTTCAATGTTTATTACTTAAATTTTTCAAAAGTTTACGAGATCAAGATGATGTTAAGTAATGTCATCAAAACGGACGAAACGGTAGAGACTGACCAAGGCGATACCATAGATGCTGAATTACAAGCCAAAATGGGCACCAAATTTTTGAAACTTTTTAACGCCGAGGTCGGGTCTGACATTAAATCTGGATCGTCTGATTCCCAAAAAGTCCTCGAAAACTTTAAGGTTACTATGACCAAGTCGCTTATTTTGAGTGAAGTAATAGAGAAATGCAAAGTAATTTCCTCGGATTTTTCTGACGTTGCTGAGGGACAACTTGTTAGAATTGATAATGTATCGCTTTCTCTTGAAAATGAGATGGAATTGCGAACTGTAAAAATGTTCTCTAATGGCTCATTTAAAGGAATGCGTCTGCCGGAAGCAGGTGGGCTTGACATCAACAATCTTTTCAATTCCATGTTCAAAGATTATTCGTATAAACTCAAAGGTGAATTAACAGATAGTGATGAAAAGCTTTTGATAAAAATTCCACTTACCTTTGAAAGTGAATTTGAAAATCTCTACAACGTAGATGATTTGTTTATCGGAAATGTATCTTTAATTGGTATATACAAGGGAAAAACGAAGATTAACGGGCTCAAGAACTCTTTTGAGTTTTTCCAAGAGTTAGGGCAGGCCTCCGATTCCGATTCAGATAGTGAAGTTCACAATAGTCAATATTCTGTTCCTACAGTAGTTAAATTTAAAAGCGAAGATGATGATATAGATTACAATTATATTGACCTACTTGCAATCGTACAAGTAATAAACTCTGAGCGTTCTGAGGTAGAGGCAAGCCCTAAGAAAGCCAAAAGAAAGAAGGATTCCGAGTGAGTACGCTATTCTTCTATACCAAACAACAGTTTTTTAATTTCAAATCTACTCAAACGACAGCCGGATTTGAATTCCTAAGTATGTCAAAGTTGCTTTCTTCTCAGAGGATTGATGAATTAGATGAGTATCAACGGTATTATGTAGATATTTCGTCTATGGTTGGTTTTGTGAAGACCAATGATTCGCAGTTACTGAATTTCGAGCAACTCTTTGGTAGTTTCAGAGAAAATATTACTTTTATCTGCGATAAGGTGTATGAGGCCGACATCAAATATTTATTTCGATATGTATTTGATGATTTTTCTGTTATTGAATCAGAAAGCGATGATACGCCTGTTGAAAATGAAGAAAAGCAAATCACACAATCTAAGTCAGTGAAAAAAATCACCGATTTGGACAATTCGGAATTAGAGAGTTTCTTTGAAAATTTCGATGCAAGACTATATGGTCATGAACGCTTTAAGGAAGAATTTAAAGAACTTGTAAATTCGTTTAGAGTATTCAACAGATTGGGCGAGCATAAGATTCTGTCTCTCTTTTTGATGGGAGATTCTGGTGTTGGAAAAACTGAGGTAGCGAGATCAATACACAAAGCCCTTGGAAGCAAAGCGAAATTAGCAAAAATCAATTTTGGAAACTATAGTAGTCATGATGCCCTTAACAGCTTAATTGGAAGCCCATTAGGGTATATTGGCAGCGATGGTGGCGAATTATTAAAAAGAGTTAATGAGTCGGATGTCGGTTTGATTCTGATAGATGAGTTTGAAAAAGCAGATAATGCTGTATTTAACTATTTCCTTGATGTCCTTGAAAATGGTAAAATAGTCAATTCTCAAGCAGATGAGTATGATGTCAGTGGCTATATTATAGTTTTTACCTCAAATATCACCAAGGAAAACTTCACGAGTAAAATATCGCCAGAACTCAGATCACGTTTTGACTATAAAGGTATTTTTAATCTCCTTACTGATGAAGATAAGATAAAATTTGTACATTTTAGGGTGAATCAGATTATTTCCAAATATACCGAGTTGGTTTCTGATGATTTGCCTGCAAAACTGCACGATATTATTGTTAGTGAGATTGATGTTTCTCACTACAAAAATATGAGAGATCTTAATAAAAAAATAAAGGATACCTTTGTTTTTCATCTTAAGAACATAAGAAAAAATTGATACAATCGCTGGCAACATATTGGCAACAAAAATTTGGATAGCCCAAGTTTTTGGGATAATACAGATAATACAAATTCCACGAGCTAAATCACATAAACAAAATTGTTTAGATTAAGAAATCAAAGAGCGAGTGGGAATAAACACCGAGCGCTGCCGGTGGCAGATGAAGCGAGGGGTTTATTACGCAGCGGTCGGAATTTTGCGAAGCGAACAGCGAGCATAAAATTTCGGGCACCGCAAGGCGGGTACATTATTAACACCGAAGGTGTAATATATAAAGCAACAGTCTGATCAAAAATCGGACTGTTGTTTTTTAAATGTGCAATTGCATTTTGACGATAAATCGGATAATATGATATTAAATCGGACAAAACGGAGGTCACTCAAATGAAAATCGGCGTTGTTGTGGCTGTTGAAATCGGCGCGGTGCTTTCAAAATACGGCGAGGCCAGCGAAACAAGCGTTCTCCGGGGCTTTACCGTCCGTGAATACCGCAATGGCAGCTTTGATATGTA
>JAZRYL010000036.1:0-24273 GCA_045600705.1 Clostridia bacterium
CGTCTTATTAAGGGCGAAGAAAAGAAAATTCAAATTTTTAAGTAAATTCGGAGGATAAACATGGAGCAATACGGCGCAAAAGACATAAAAATACTTGAAGGATTAGATGCAGTCAGAATGCGTCCAGGTATGTATATAGGAACTACCGGTCCTGAGGGAATGCATCATCTTTTATGGGAAATTGTCGATAATGCCATTGACGAAGCCGCAAACGGTTATGCCGATGAAATCACAATAACGCTTTCCGACGGAAATGTTGCATCGGTAGAAGATAACGGTCGAGGAATGCCCATTGATATTCACCCGCAAAAAGGTATTTCCGGTGTAGAAGTAATTTTTACTCAACTTCACGCAGGCGGAAAATTTGACAATTCAAATTACGAATTCAGCGGCGGTCTGCACGGCGTAGGCGCTTCTGTCGTGAACGCACTTTCCGAATGGACCACGGTTGAGGTTTTCAAGGACTACAAGTCCTACAAGGCAGAATTTGAAAGACGTTATTCCGACGACAAAAAACATATTATTTCCGGTGCTACAAAATCGCATCTTGAAAAAATCGGCACTTGTGCAAAAAAGGGTTCAAAGGTAACGTTCAAGCCGGACAAGCTTGTTTTCGGAACTGCCCTTTTTAACTTTGAAACCATCGCACACAGATTAAAAGAACTCGCTTTCTTGAATGCAGGTCTTAAAATAAATTTCATTGACGAGCGTCCCGGCAAGGAACAGGAAAAGCACTACTGTTTTTCCGGCGGAATTGCAGATTTCGTTCAGTATTCCATTGAAGGAAAAACTCCCGCTTTTGAAAAACCTATCATCATTAAGGGCGACTGCAACGGAATAAAGACCGAAGTTGCCATTCAGTACACGGATTCTTATTCGGAAAACATCGTTTCATTCGTAAACAACATTCCCACAAAAGAGGGCGGAACTCACGAAACGGGTTTCAGAAGTGCCGTAACAAAGGTTCTTAACGATTACGCAAGAAAAACCGAAGTTTTGAAAGAAAAAGACCCGAACTTCAACGGCGAAGACTTCCGTGAAGGTATGACCGCCGTTATTGCCATAAAAATGCAGAACATTCAGTTTGAAGGTCAGACCAAGGCAAAACTCGGCTCAGTAGAAGCACGCCCCGCAGTTGAAAGTGTCGTTTCCGAACAACTTGAAAAATATCTCAGCGATCCGAAGAACGACGATGTAGGCAAAATGATTCTTGAAAAAGCCGTTGCCGCCGCAAGAGTAAGAGAAGCCGCAAAAAAGGCAAAAGATATCGCAAGAAAGAAAAACAGTCTTGATATTACGGCACTTGTAGGCAAGCTTTCACCCAGTACCGGCAGAAAGCCCGAACAAAACGAACTTATCATCGTTGAGGGTGATTCCGCAGGCGGAAGTGCAAAGCAGGGCCGTGACAGACGTTTTCAGGCAATACTTCCCCTCCGCGGAAAACCTGCCAACAGTGAAAAGCGCAGAATTGAGCAAATTCTCAGCAATGAAGAATACTGTTCGCTGATAACCGCTCTCGGAACGGGCATTGATGACGATTTTGATATAACTCAGTTAAAGTATCACAAGATAATTATTCTTGCCGATGCGGACCAGGACGGCGGACATATAAGGTCGCTTCTTTTAACGTTCTTCTACCGTTATATGAAGCCGCTTATTACCGAAGGTCACGTTTATATCGGCACTCCTCCCCTTTACCGTTTGGAAAAGAATTCAACAAAAGAACTTGTTTATTGCTATTCCGACGAGGAACGTATTGCCGCCGCAGAAAAAATGGGCAGAGGTTATACGATTCAGCGTTATAAAGGACTTGGTGAAATGGATCCCGAACAGCTTTGGGAAACAACTATGAACCCTGCTCACCGAACGCTTGTTCAGGTAACGATTGACGACGCAACCGAAGCAGAACGTCTTGTTACGGTGCTTATGGGTGACAAGGTTGACGTAAGACGTGAGTATATTATCGAGCACGCCAATTTCAATAAAGAAGATAAATTTGCAAAAGAAACGGGGGCTTTGAAGTAAATGGCAAGAAAAAACGACGAAATAATCGACAACAGCACTATACTTCATCAAACAATGGAAGATGTTATGCATTCTTCCATGATTCCTTATTCCGAGCATGTTATCTTGGAACGTGCACTTCCCCGTGTTGAAGACGGCTTAAAACCCGTTCAGCGCCGTATTTTGTACGTTATGTACGAGCAAGGTCTTACCCCCGATAAGCCGTTCAAAAAATCGGCAAATATCGTCGGTGAAACGATGGCAAAGTATCACCCCCACGGAGATTCTTCTATTTATGATACAATGGTTCGTCTTGCGCAGGATTTCGTAATGCGTGCGCCGCTTGTTGACGGTCACGGCAACTTCGGTTCTATCGACGGTGACTCTGCCGCCGCATTCCGTTACACCGAAGCAAGAATGGCTCCCCTTGCCCTCGAACTTTTGAGAGACATCGAAAAAGACACCGTCAAGTGGTCACTTAACTTTGACGATACAAGAAAAGAGCCTGACATTCTTCCCGGAAGATTCCCCAACCTGCTTGTAAACGGTTCTACCGGTATCGCCGTAGGTCTTGCAACGAACATTCCCACCCACAATCTTGCCGAAGTAATTGACGGTATAGTTGCACAAATCGACAATCCGAGAATTACACTCGATGAAATGCTGAAGTATATCAAGGGTCCCGATTTCCCCACCGGCGGAATGATTATTAACGGTGAAGCAATAAAGGACGCATACGTCAACGGCAGCGGAAAGTTGATAATGCGTGCAAAGGTAGATATTGAAAATGCGCCTAACGGCAAAAAACTTATCGTTATAACAGAAGTGCCTTATCAGGTAAACAAAGCGGCGATGCTCGTTGAAATCATGAAAATGGTCAACGAGAAAAAAGGTCCGCTTGCACAGATAAGCGACATTCGTGACGAATCAGACCGTGAAGGTTTGCGTGCGGTAATCGAAGTAAAAAAAGACGGAGATATTGACAAAATTCTCCCCTACCTTTACAAATACAGCAATATGCAAAAGACCTTCGGTGTAAATATGGTCGCTATTGCAGACGGAAAGCCCAAGCAAATGGGACTTCTTGAAATCACAAAATATTACATCGAATATCAAAAAGAAGTTGAAAGAAAACGTGTTCGTCACGACCTTGATGCCGCAAAACAGCGTGAAGAAATTCTTTCCGGCTTAATGATTGCGATACAGAATATTGACGAAGTAGTTAAGATTATCAAAAAATCGCCTAATATTCGCACCGCAAAAGAAAACCTTCGTGCAAGATTTGATTTAACGGAACGTCAGGCGACCGCTATTCTTGAAATGCGTCTGCAAAGACTTACTCATCTTGAAACCGAAACTCTTGAAAAAGAACTTGCCGAGCTTCGACTTCTTATTGAGGAACTTGAAGGTATTCTTGCAAGCAAGGCAAAGCTTAATGCGGTTATTAAGAAAAGCTTGCTTGATATCAAGAAAAAATACAAATCACCCAGAAAAACACAAATCGTTTACGACCACAAGGAAGAAGAAATTACAAAAGAGTCCTTTAAGGTCGTTGAAGACGTTGTTGTTTCCGTTGACAGACAGAATTTCATTCGTAGAAGCACATTAAAGAACTATAATCTTTCCAACAAGGATGTGCCCGATTCTGCCGAAAATGCACTGAAATTTACTATAAGTGCGCAAACTGATATGAATTTACTGTTGTTCACTGATATGGGCAACTGTTACAACGTTAAAATCGACGATATTCCCGATTACAAATGGCGTGACAAAGGTTGCGCTCCTGCACGTATTTGCATCGGCTTTGAGGATAACGAACACATTTTAACCGGAATTTGCTACAAAACTGCATTGCCCGACAGTAAAATAATGTTTATGACGAAGCAAGGCATGATAAAGATTTCCGAACTTTCCGAATACGCAGTGAAGAAAAACAAATTCAATGCCATAACGTTAAAGGGCGACGACACGGTTATTTCGGTTGAAATACAGCAGCCGGAAACAAGTGTTCTGTTCATAACTAAAAACGCAATGTCACTTAATATGGAAACAAGCGAAATTTCCGTAACGGGCAGAACCACGGCAGGTGTTAAGGGAATTACCCTTGACAGTGACGACGAAGTAATATTTGCCCGTCAGGTAAACGATGAAGGCGAAGTTATCACTTTCACGGAAAAAGGTTATGCAAAGAGAACTCTTGCAGTTGATTATGAACTCGGTATGCGTGCAAGAAAAGGCAACAAGTGCTTTGAATGGCGTAAAAACGGTTCTAACGGTTCAAAAATAGTCGGTGCTGTTTACGTTAAAGAACCAATTGACGTATTGGCTCTTCACACCAACGGCGAAATCGACGTATTCAACAGCGAAAACATATTTATTGAGCCTCGCCTTTCCGCAGGAAAGCCCTGTGCATTAGCCGTTATGGGCGACGAAATCGAGGATTTAATAGGACTTGTAATGTAATGGATAAAGCAGAATTGCAAAGTGCATTAGAGTATTACGGTTACGGCAACATAAATGTGCAAGAATTATTCGATTGCATTGACGAAATAAACGAAAAACACACTTCAAGCGTCAAAAAGGTTATCGAACAAATGTATTACGGTCCTTACGGGGAACTTGAAAACCTTTACGGAAATTACTGTTCAAGTCTTATGTTCGGCGAAGAAGTTCCAAATTTAACCGCTTTTGCCGTATTGCTTGCAGGTGCCAAGGAACATAAAAAGTCAGTAATAAAATACAACTTTGACAAAGAACAAATTGACGAGCAAATGTCAAGAATAAAAGAATGCGGCGATATTGTGCTTAATTCTGGCAACACCACCGCACTTGCTTGGTCGGCAAACTTTGCAAGAGGTCGGCTTTTGCAGATAGGCAGATTACAGTTTCAGTATTTGTGCGGAAGAGGCGATAACACAACCGTCCACATTCACATTCCCGGTGGTGAGCCTCTCTCCCACTCCGCCGTTCTTGACGCAATAAAGGAAAGCGGTATTTTGCTGAAAAAATATTACGGCATAACAAATGCCGTATTCAAGTGTGATTCGTGGCTTCTTTCGCCCGAATTACAAAATTTCTTAAAGTCGGAAAGTAATATCCGCCTTTTCGCCGATATGTTTGACGTGACCGAAGGTCCTGATGCCAAAAGAGATATTATTTGGAATTTATACCATACCACCGATATGAATGCAGAACTTGAACAAAAAACTTCTTTGCAAATAAGCATAAAAAAAGCATTGGATTCGGGCGTTATTTTTCACGAAGGTATAGGAATTTTGAAAAAAGATTTTATTCCCGAGTTAAAATAAGCATAATTGATAGCAAAACACCTCAGAAGTTTACTTCTGAGGTGTTATTTTACATTTCACGTTTAAGCATTTCTTCCATTGCTTCAAGAATTTTTTCTTTGCCAAGCCGTGTTTCCGATGAAATCGGTATAATTTGATTGGCAATAACTCCCGTTTCAACCGAAAGCGTCATTACTGCCTTTTGAATTTGGGATTTACTTAATTTATCTGCTTTTGTTGCGCCGATAATAAACGGAACGTGATAATAATTCAGCCATTGAAGCATTGACTTATCGCCCTCGGAAATCGAATGGCGTATATCAAGAAGCAAAATCACTCCCGTAAGTTGTTCCGAGGTGCCTAAATACCCCTCCATCAGTTCGCCCCAACGTTGTTTTTCCTTATCACTGACCTTGGCAAATCCGTAGCCCGGAAAATCCATAAGATAAAATCCGTCGTTTATCTTAAAAGCATTTATTAAAATAGTTTTTCCCGGTTTCTGTCCGACCCTGGACAGTTTTCCGTTATTTGTTATCATATTGATAAAACTTGATTTACCCACGTTGGACTTGCCTGCAACGGCAATTTCCGGCAAACCTTTATCAATATACTGATTTGAAAGTGCAAAGCCGTAATCGTAAACTGCTTTTTTGATTATCATTTGTTTTCTCCGATTTTCAGTATATTTTCAAGAACACTGTCCACGGTAGATACGGGAATGTATTCAATGTTTTCAGCGACCTCTTTGGGAATGTCTTCAATATCCTTTTCGTTATCCTTAGGAATAATAATTCTTCTTATTCCGCCACGGAAAGCGGCAAGAGATTTTTCTTTAAGTCCTCCGATAGGCAAAACTCTGCCACGCAAAGTAATTTCGCCCGTCATCGCCGTATCTCCTCTCACAGGAATTCCGGTGATTGCGGAAATCATTGCCGTAAAGAGTGTTACACCTGCAGACGGTCCGTCCTTGGGTGTGGCTCCTTCCGGAATATGAATATGAATATCTCTTTCCTTAAAGAATTCGGGTTTTATATCAAAACGCGCTGCCCTTGTGCGAATAAGTGAAAAAGCGGTTTTTGCCGACTCCTTCATTACGTCGCCAAGTTGCCCCGTAAGAAGCAATTCGCCGTTACCCTGATACGTGGTTACGTCAATTTCAAGTGTTTCTCCGCCGATACTCGTCCAAGCAAGTCCCGTTGCAGAACCTACCTTATCTTCAAGCAAAATTCCGTCACGGAAGTATTTCTGCTTGCCGATATACTTTTCAAGCGAATTTTCATCAATATGAATGGGCTGTCTGCCGTTTTTAACGAACGTACAAGCACATTTTCTTAAAAGTGCACCTATCTGTCTTTCAAGAGAACGAACGCCCGCTTCACGGGTATAATCGTTTATAAGGCGAAGCATTGCTTTATCCGTAAGTGTTACGTCGCCAATGCTCATACCGTTTTCCTTAATTTGTTTAGGAAGCAAGTGGTCCTGTGCAATATGCAACTTTTCAACGTCAGTATAACTTGAAAGTTCTATGATTTCCATTCTGTCCCTCAACGGTCCCGGAATGGTGTCAAGTGAGTTTGCCGTTGTAATAAACATTACGTTGCTCAAATCATAAGGAACGTCAAGGAAATTATCTCTGAACGCATTGTTCTGTTCGGGATCAAGCACTTCAAGCATAGCACTTGACGGGTCGCCCTTGTAATCCGATGCCATTTTGTCGATTTCGTCAAAAAGGAACACGGGGTTCACCGTTTCCGCCTGCTTCATTGCGCTGATAATTCTGCCCGGCATTGCGCCTACGTAGGTTCTTCTGTGGCCTCTTATTTCGGCTTCGTCACGAAGTCCGCCAAGACTCATTCTGACAAACTTTCTGCCTACGGCACGTGCAATGGATTTTGCAATGGAGGTCTTACCTACCCCCGGAGGGCCCACAAAGCAAAGAACAGGTCCCCGCATAGAATTGGAAAGCGCTCTGACAGCAAGATATTCTATAATTCTGTCCTTGACCTTATCCATTCCGTAATGGTCCTCGTCAAGTATCTGACGGGCATTATCAAGGTCAAGATTGTCCTCTGTCTGCTTTTTCCACGGAAGTTCCACAAGTGTTTCTATATACGAACGAAGTATGGATGTTTCCGGCATACCGGCAGGCATCTTTTCCATACGGGAAAGTTCCTTTTCGGCTTTCTTTTTTATATCCTGCGGCATTTTGCTCGCTTTGATTTTTCTGAGAAGTTCATCGTTAAGTGATTCGTCACTGTCGCCGAGTTCTTCGTGAATCGCTTTTATCTGCTCGTGCAAATAATAATCTTTCTGCTGCTTGTCCATTTGGGCTTTTACTCTGCCGCGAACACGCTGTTCGATTCCGAAAATCTGATTTTCGCTTAAAAGGAACTTATAAAGAATTTCAAGACGCTCCATCGGGTCAAGTGCTTCAAGAAGTTGCTGTCTTTTGTCCGTGTCGTCAATAATTGCCGCCGCAATAGAATCAGCCACAAGTCCCGGAACACGCATATTTCTTACTGCAAGAACCACATCCTGCGGAATTTTCTTGCCGTTTTTGTTATAAGTTTCAAACTCATTCAAAACAATTCGGATATGTGCTTCGGCTTCTTCGTTGTCATATTCGGCCATTTCTTCCACAAGTGAAACATCGCCGCAATAACAATCGGCTTCCTCGTCAAAACTAACCACTCTTGCCCTTTGAAGTCCTTCAACAACTATTCTTACACCTTCGCCCGGAAGTTTCATTGTCTGCTTAATTCTGCCCAGGGTACCTATTTCAAAAATATCGTCCTTTTTAGGCTCTTTTGTTTCGGGATTTTTCTGGGAAACAAGCATTACAAGCGTATCATCCATCATTGCTTCGTCAATGGACTTTATTGCCTTGGCACGCTGTGCTTCTATGTTTATCGTCATTTTCGGGAATACGACTACGCCCCGAAGCGGAAGTATCATTGTTCTTTTTGCAATCATATTAACCTCGTTTGTCATTTATCCTGTTTTTCCTCTGTTTCGTCCTTTTTTTCCGTATCATCTGCAACTTCCGAGTTCTCGGAATTTTCCTGTTGCCTGCTTTTTCTTGCGTTTTCGAAATCACGCATTGCTTTTTCCATCATTTCCTTTATTTTAGCCTGAATTCCGGATTTTTCTTCAAGAGCGAAGAAATCGGGAACAATAAGCATCCATAAAAGTCCGTTGAATACACACTGAATAACAATGCTTATTCCCACGATTATCAGTGCCGCAGGCATATTGCTTGAAATAAATACTCCGATAATCTGCAATACCAACGGAACAATAAATCCTGCCGTAACAAGCGGCATAACATGGAATGTTTGACGCCAAATATTCTTGCGTAAAACCTCGAATGCATACTGTGGAGCAATAAGAATTCCTCTGCATCTTCCGCTTATAACGGGAACGGTCATATACGAAATAAGCATAATTCCCATAGATGAAATCAAAATGGCTATGAAGAACTGCACTACCGAAGATATTATTGCGGAACTAAGCATAATAAGCGATTCTATGGAGCCGCTTGCCGCCAAGTGAGCAAAAATCGCAATATATTCAACGCTTGAAAAAATCAGTGACTGAACTTCCGTTAGTATCCATGTTGTAAACAGTCCGAAGATAATTGCGGGGAAAATTCGTTTTACCGATGCTTTAACAAGGTCACCCGTTTTGAATTTTCTGTCAAACAAAAGCTGAACCGCAAGAACGATCATCACCGCATCAAAGAATGCCGAAACGATAAAATTGATAACCTCAAAAGCAATATCCGTAAAGGTTTCATCGTAATCCGGAAATGTAATGACACTGTCAAATGCTTTGAATAATCCGTCAAAATTACCCGAAAGAATTTCATTTTGAAAATTGATTTGTTCCATTTTGGAATAGTCAATCACCGTGCCGTTATATGCAGAATAAAACGAATAGCAATTTATTATCAGTACGGGAATCAAAATCAAAATGATTATTGACCAAAACAGTCCCTTGCTTTTTTTAATATTCTCAGTCATTTTTTTCAAAGAACCGCCGAGCGTTATTTTATTTTCCAAGTTATTGCCTCCGAAATATAGTATTCCAATTTAACTGTTATAATATAATACTAAAAAATATTAAATCTGTAAAGCAATCCGACCTCTATTTCACATATTTTCACAAACATTTCTAAATTTTATTGCAAAAAAACGGTTCATAATGTATAATAAATCCATAAAAACTGATTTGAGGTATTTATGAAACGATTTTTGGTTATAGCACTTATTCTGACCGTTATGCTGACCGGCTGCGGCAAAAAAGAAAAACATATTGACAGTATTTCTCACGATATAATGGGCGGCGAACAAATTACCGTTCCCGATGGACTTTCGGGATTTTCAAAGGCCGTAATCGAAGCAACGGATGCGGCAATCAACACTGCGGTAAACGACGTATTGAAAAAGAAACCCGAATTCATTTCATTTGAATTTTCAAGCGACGTAATGCTTTCCGCCGAAGAAAAAGCAGCATTAAAAGAAACATTTTCCGCTTACGGAACGGAAATTTCCGACGGACTCCGTTCCTCGCTTAGCGAAATTGAACTGGGTATCACCGTAGGCTACGATTCCGTGCAGCGTCTTCAAACAAGCGACTGTGATTTGACCATTCCCGTAAAAATCTATTACGGAAAAAACATTTACACCTACTGTGCCGACTTCAAAATTTACGGCAACGACTATGTTTTATTCAGATTTGAATACCTAAACAGAACAAGATATCAGTACTGACAGTTTAGCGGTAATAGAATATATTACCGCTTCTTTTTTTCTCTTTATCTATTGCATAGTGAAGATTAGTATGATATAATTACTGTGTATAATTATATGTTTTAGCAAATTCCACAAATAAACCGTAACGGAGGAATTTCCCGTGAAAAAACTATTAAGCATTTTAAGTACCGTATTAGTTTTCGTTCTTATGATTTATACGGTTCCGAAAATCAAAGCGGAAAACGTTCAGTTGATTTACACTGAAGAGGATTTGGCAAATATCGGTTTATCAGGCTCATATAAGCTTATGAACGATATTTCCCTCACTTCCCCATGGGAACCGCTTGGCAACGTTTCAAATCCGTTTTCCGGAACGATTGACGGTAACGGCCATTCAATAAAGAACTTTTCTATTGCGGTCTACGGTGCTAACAAGGGCTTTATCAGTTACGCCTCTAATGCTTCAATTATGAACCTTACGATTTATGCTTCCATAGACAATTCGTACGGAGAATATAAAATTAACGCTCTGTCCTCCTCGGGCAGTTCATACGCAAGTACGGGAATTTTCGTGGGAGAATGTAAATCCTGTACTTTTACCGACTGCGCTTCTTACGGAACTATACGCGGAAGCAAGCAGGTTGGAGGTATATGCGGTACAAGTTATAATTCAACTTTTACATCTGTAAAAAATCACGCAAAAGTGCTCGGTGTTGAATCCGTAGGCGGTATAGTCGGTCTTTGTTCGGGAACCGTGATTGACAAGTGTGCAAATACGGGCAAAATATACGGCGAAACAAATGTGGGCGGAATTATCGGCTTAGCCACTCCCAAAACCATAAACGGTGCGTTAGCCGCCGCAGTTTCAGTAACAAGAAGTTACAATTCCGAACAAATAAACTGTTCAAGTATTCGTGAGGGCGGTATTGTAGGATATGTCAATAACTCGATTTCGGGATGCTCGTTCAGCATTTCCGATTGCTATAATACGGGAATAATAAATTCCGAAAACGAAAACATTTCTTCCGCCGGAATAATCGGCGCCGTTTCAAAAAAATACGGCACGGTTACTGTTTCAAGATGCTATAATGCCGGTTTCATCGTTCAATTACAAAATGCTTACGGCATTTGTACCTCCGACTTGGCAACTCTCGAAAACTGTTACGCACTGAATAACGGTTCGTATAAAAAACTCAGTCCGTCAAGCACCGTTACCTTAACTGCAACATCTAAATTCAGCACTCAAAGCGCTTTTAACGGTTTTGATTTTGATAAAGTTTGGGAAATTACCCCCGAAGCAAATTATACTTATCCCGACTTAAAGGATAATAAAATCGAATTCACCTCAGTGGCTGTGTATTCAAAAATTATTTCTATGCCATATATTAAGTACATATATTTGGGCGCAGATTCCACCGTTAATCTCCTTGGCTTTTCGGCAAAGGTGTATATGTCCGACGGAACTGTGTCATACGTTTCAAACACAACGGACGGACTTGTCATTCCAAAGTATTCGCTTCATTTAGGAATAAACATTATTCCCCTTTCGTATAAGGGCTGTGAAATAAACGTTCCGTTCATCGTTGTAAACGATTTTACCGAAAAGAATATTCTTACCGGTATGGGCGATTTTTATCCCGTGTATTCATGTGAGGATTTAACTTGCATTTCCAAATTGCCAAACGAAAATTTCCTTTTAATGAACGATATTGACTGTTCCGCTAAAGATTTTAAGGGAATATGCAGTTATGATGTTCCCTTCAGCGGTTCGTTTATCGGAAACGGCAAAACAGTTACGTTGGACAGTTCTGCAAGCAGCCTGTTTATTTGTACAGACAACGCAAAAGTAAGCGGTGTAAACATTTCCGGCACGGTAAACGGAAAAGACTTTGCCGCTTCACTTATCGGAGAAGCGAAAAACACGCAAATCAACGATTGCCACTCAAATGCTTCCGTGTCGTGCAGTTCTTCGGGCGACGTGTCTTTCTTGGGTGGCTTGGTAGGATATTCGGAACTGTCCACCACTCAGCAAACCACTGTTTCTAACTGTTCTTTCAGCGGTAATCTGATTGCATCCGCTACCGCAAACTACAATTATGTTGGCGGTATTATCGGCGAAGCAACTCTTTTGGATAATACTTCTTCAGCATTTGAAAATAATACATTCTCCGGAAAAATTACATTTTCCAATCACGGCAATGTTTGCATCGGTGGTATTATCGGTTGCGTATATGCACGTTCCGGCGTTTCCGAAACGGAAATCACCTCTTGTGTAAGTTACGGAACAGTCATCGGAAGAAATTACGACAGTAAACTTTATATCGGCGGAATTGCAGGCGATTACGTTCAATACAGTGCATCAAGCAAATTCTCGGTCAATAACTGTATGAATATCATACGCAACAGCAGTATAAATTCTGCAAAAAGTATCTATGTCGGCGGCATCATATCTCAGTTAAGTTATGCCAATGCAAAAGTAGAAAACTGTTATGTTTTAGGTGCATACACGACTTCATCTTCCTCTCAGCCCTACGCAATTACAACACAAACAAACTTTGCAGGCAAAGTAAATAATTGCTATGTTCTTCCCGGAGGCAACAAAACCTTCGGAAACGATAAAGTTCTTACAAAGTCGCAATCCGTTTTAAGTTCATCATATACGGGTTTTGATTTTGCAAACGTTTGGACGATTACCGGCGAATACGTACATCCTCAGTTAAAGTCCGCCCCTATCGACGAAAATATTCTCGAAAAATTCAGCGAAGAAGTTTATCTTTGCGGCACTCCCAATATCGGTGATACGCTCTTTGCGGACAAAACAGGCTACCTTTACCGTTGGTATGCAGACGGTGTGGAAATACCCGGTGCAACAGAATACACTTACACTTTAACCGAAAACGATTTGGGCAAGAAAATTTCTGTCAGAATGTATAACTGCGGTTTATTCAAGGGATATTCCGAAAGCAGCAGTATGCTTGCAGAAATATACCGCATTGAATCAGACGCATACGATTTGAGCGATTCGGATATTTCAAAAATCCCCGTAGGAACAACGGTGAACGTTTTAACATCTTGGTTAAATTATCTTCCTGCCGATTACAAGGTCAAAGACGGTGAAACAGTACTTGGCAGCAGTGATATAATAAAAACCGGTTGCACACTGACAGTCAATTACGTTGATAAAACCGTAAATTACGACTTGTACGTGTTAGGTGACATTGACAAAGACGGTATGCTTACTAAAAACGATGCGCAAATGATAAGGGACTATTTATTGGGCAAAACCGATATTCCGGAAATTAAATGTGCAGACGTAAACCTTGACGGTTACGTTGACGCAAGGGATTCAATCATCATTAAACAGAAAGGAACAAAATGATTACAGAAATACGAAATGCAACAGTTCTTGCAGGCGGCAAGGAAGAAAAACGTTCGGTATTTTTTCAAGACGGCAAAATAATTGCGCCTGCAATTGCAGACAAAGTAATAGACGGTACGGGAAAATACGTCAGCAGCGGATTTATTGACTTACATATTCACGGTGGCGCAGGCTATGACTTTATGGACGCCACAAGCGAAGCATTTGAAAAAATAGCAGAATTTCACGCAATGCACGGCACTACGGCAATGTGCCCCACGGGACTTTCGGGAAGCGTTGAAGAAACGGTAAAGATGTTCCGTGCGTACGATGAAGCCAATAGAAAAGACCGAAACGGCTCCGACTTTATCGGAATACATATTGAAGGACCTTATTTTGCATTTTCACAAAAAGGTGCGCAAGACCCGAAATACATTCATCCCCCAAAGAAGGAAGAATACGATGTATTGTTAAGTCAAAGTGACAAAATCGTCCGTTGGAGCGTCGCGCCCGAACTTGACAAGGACTTCCTCTTTGCAAAAGAACTTAGTAAGAGAAATATTCTTGTTTCCGCAGGACATACTGATGCAGATTATTACCAAATAGAAGATGCTTATTTGAACGGCGGATACACTTTGATGACACATTTTTATTCCTGTATGCCCTCTATTACAAGGATAAAGGGCGTTCGACATGCAGGTGCTATTGAAGCCGCATACGTATACGACGGAATTGACGTGGAAATAATCGCCGACGGAATGCATCTTCCCCATCCGCTTTTGAAAATGATACACAAATTAAAGGGTGCGGATAAAATTGCGCTTATTACCGATGCAATGCGCGGTGCGGGAAGTCCCGACGGTTCAACAAGCATTTTGGGAAGTCTTGAAAACGGTCAAACAGTTTACATTGAAGACGGTGTAGCAAAAATGCCCGATAGAGAAGCATTTGCGGGCAGTGTTGCCACATGTGACCGATTAGTCAGAAATATGATAAAAGCAGGTGTATCGGTGGCAGAATCGGTTCAAATGGCATCCGAAACTCCTGCAAGAATAATCGGATGCAAGACAAAAGGAAAACTGAAAATCGGATACGATGCCGACATTGTTATGTTCGATAAGGATATAAACGTTTCGGACGTATTTATACGAGGCAAAAAAGTCAAATAGCAATCATGGCAAGAGGATTTTACAATGAGCAAAAAGAATATTGATATGTGCAACGGCCCGATTTTTTCGAATATAATCGCATTTACCGTTCCCATTATACTTTCAAGTTTATTACAGTTGATGTTCAATGCGGTAGATCTTATCGTAGTCGGAAGATTTTGCGGAAGCGAATCTGTTGCTGCGGTAGGCTCCACAGGTTCACTAACCGCCCTTGCGGTCAACTTCTTTATCGGCCTTTCTATCGGCGTAGGCGTTGTAGTTGCCCAGGGCCTCGGTGCAAGAAACTACAAAAAAGTTCACGATGCGGTGCATACATCTATTCCGATAGCGGCAATCAGCGGCATAATTATAGCAATCGTCGGCGTTTTGATTTCCAAAAAAGCGCTTGAATGGATGGGTACTCCCGCCGGCTCTTTGCTTGACCTTTCTTCCGTTTATTTGAGAATTTACTTCTTAGGCGTACCGTTCAGTTTGATATACAATTTCGGTGCCGCCATTCTCCGTGCAACCGGTGATACCAAAAACCCTTTGAAATACCTTACTATCGCAGGTATAGCAAATGCAATTTTGAATTTGATTTTTGTTATCGTGTTCAAGTTAAACGTTATGGGTGTTGCCATTGCAACTTCGGTTTCGCAGTTTATCAGTGCGGCTCTTGTAATGTATGCACTTATCGCAAGACAAGACGTGTGCAAGTTCTACATAAAAGAAATTTGCATTGAAAAAGAATCTTTGATTTCAATATTAAAGGTTGGTGTTCCGTCCGGAATACAGAGTTCGCTCTTTGCAATTTCAAATGTAATCATTCAGTCGTCGGTCAACTCACTCGGGCCGGAAATGATGTCAGGTTCTGCCGCCGCCGCAAATATTGAGGGATTTAACTACGTTATTATGAACGCTTTCTCTCAGACCGCAGTAAATTTTAACGGACAGAATTACGGCGCAGGCAACATAAGAAGAACAAAAAAGATTACCGGTGCCTGTCTGCTTTTGGTTACAACAATCGGTCTTATAGGCGGAAATCTTTTCTTCATTTTCGGAAAACAACTGCTCGGTATTTATATAACCGATTCCGAACTTGCAATACAACTTGGGCTTGCAAGATTAAAATACATTCTTTGCCCTCACTTCCTTTGCGGAATAATGGACGTAATGACCGGCTCTCTGCGTGGACTCGGTGTTTCCTTTATCCCAATGGTAATAACGGTCGTCGGTGCGTGTCTGTTGCGTATCGTATGGATATTTACAGTATTTGCTCAACCGCAATTCCATAACATAGATTGGTTGTTTGTTTCCTACCCCATATCCTGGTTCTTAACATTCGCCGCAGAATTAACGGCATTCCTTATCGTTGTAAGCAAGTTCTCAAAACAAATGAAAAAAGCATAAAAAAACACCTATCGAAGCAATTTTATATGCTCGATAGGTATTTTTTTGTAACAGTAAATCAAAACAATACCTTATACCGATTTTCTGCGTTGTCAAAATTTGTAATACTAAAATCCTTTTCTTGTGGGTTCTTCGCCGTATTCGTTGTACAGTCTGTTTTGATTGAGCGGAAGCACGGTAAAATTGCCGTTTACACCGCACTCACTAAATTAAGTCAAAAGAGAAAATATGAACCGTATCGCCTCCCCACGTTTCCAAGGGAATAAGCGATATTTCTTTTACACACGCATCAATAACAATTTCATTCATTCGCTTTATGTTTCCCGAAACCGTAACCGTCTTTTGGCTTCCGTCAAAAAGTGTCATTTCGATATTATAATCCTTGACCAACGTTTTCGGAACACACATTTTCGGCATATTCGGCAAGAAATTGCATCTCATACTGTGATATTTTTCGCACTCATTACCCGGCAGCGTTTCTCTGTTCAAATCACTGTCGAACACAATATGCGCAAGTTCAACATAATGCGGTTCGTCAAACTGATACGTGATTTTGCTGTTCTTTTCGACAAATACGCCATTGTCATCCTGCCCGTAATAGGGATGATTTCTGTCAATTCCGTTGCGAAGATTTTCGGCCTTATAGCATCCCAAAATATGTGCCTCGTTGGTAGGTTTGCCCATTTGACGCACACAGTACGGTAAGAAACAGTCTTGACGCATAAGCGACTGTTGAAGTTCATCAATATAAAAATCGTCAACTCCCTGCGGAGTAGTATTATAATCTATTGCGACAGAAGCCGCCGTTCCTACTGCCTGTCCCAGCACAGCACAAGTCATCATAACTCTCGTTGAACTGAGTGCCGCATGAGTAGTGCTTATGTTTCTGCCTGCAAAAAGAAGATTTTCAACCGTTTCCGAATACAAGCATCTGAAAGGAATGCCGTAAACGTTTTTCACTTCGCCCCAAACATTAGGTGCGCCCTCGTGATAAAAACCTCGTGGATCATGATCATCAAGCGCCCATCCGCCGTATGCAACCACGTCCTTGAACTTTCCGCCCGAAAGCACGTCACCCTGCGTAAGAATATGCGGTCCGATAATTCTTCTTGATTCTCTTTTCCCCGGCAGGAAGCCGACAAAATCAAGTTGCCATTTAGAAGCATCTGAGAATTTACCGCTGTTCTTGAAATAATTCCAATAGCCGTAAGCAAGCGCAATTAACTGATCTCTGATAATTTCAGCATCGGCAACCGTATCCGCTTCACCGCCGAGTTCAAGATACCAAAAATTCTCGTAGGAACTGTTCATATTCGGCATTCTGCGTGCAAAGTCCTCATCGGAAATTTCAGTTGCCCACTCCGGAGCAATAAATTCCACATCCTCATCGGTTTTTCTCGCCTGAATAAGACAAGAATTTCCCATAGTTTTTTTATCGGGTTCACTGACAGATATCTTTTCGTTAAACTCATCCGAGCCTTCTCTTCCTACCCTATACGTTGCGTGTGAAAGTTCGGCAAGAATACTGTCTCCCGAACAGTCAGCAAAAAACGGAGCATTTATCTGATGCCACGTTTGAGTTGTCATTTGCCATGCAATAACCGTTTTGATTTTTCCGCCTTCAAGGTCAATGTCACAAGCAGACGTATTCAATAACAGTTCAATATTCAGCTCATCTTTAACTTTTCCGTAAAGCACGCTGTCCCAAATAGGATACAGTTTGTACGGATTTCTGTAAAGATTTTCAAGATTTATTTCTTCAATTATGCCCGTTTCACGGTTATCTCTGCCCTGTGCACCGCAAACCCACATTCTTATTTCACTTGAAGCGTTTCCGCCGAGCATCGGTCTTTCCTGCACAAGAACGACCTTTTTTCCGAGCCTTGCCGCAGATATTGCCGCACAAATTCCCGCCATACCGCCGCCGACAACGCAAAAATCCGCTTCATGAACTATTGTTTTAAGCATAATAAGCACTCCTTAATTCATATCCGTTATATTATATCATAGAAAAAAATCAAGTGCAATAAAAAAAGTTTTTTCGGTCTATTACATCAAAAGCACGAATACTCTTATAAAAAAGAAACAAAGGAGTATTTCTATGCTTTCATATAAACTTGACGAGCGTGCAGTAGAACTCGGTACATACATTGCTCAAACAAAGGACACCGTACGGGCAACCGCAAAGAAATTCGGGATAAGCAAAAGCACGGTACATAAAGATGTAACGGTAAGGCTTGAACACATAAACGGTCCGTTATTTCAAACCGTAAAGAAAATTCTTGAAGAACATAAAGATGAACGTCATATTCGAGGCGGAATTGCCACAAAAGAAAAGTACCGTATTCTTAAAGAAAAGATGAACGGTATTGAATAAAAAAACTGTTATCTGCGCTTTTTTAGCACAAATAACAGTAATAATTATTTGAGTTTTGCAACAATTCTGTTTATTTCCTCGGTAGGTGCGGAAAAAGTTAGTTCCGTTCCCTCATCGGTATGATTTTGGGAAATGATTTTGCATTTTCCGTAAACATAGGAAAGTATGTCGCCTCTTGAGTACGGAATAAAAACGGTTACTTCGGAATTCATTGATTTTATAATCGCAAGAATTCTTTCTTTCAGCAGGTCTATTCCCTTTCCGTCCTTTGCGGAAATATAAATAGCATCCTTGACCGGCGGAATTTCACCTTGAATGGCATCAACCTTATTTACGGCAATAACCGTCGGAATATCCGTTGCGCCTATTTGCGTAAGAACTTCGTTGACCGCCTCGACCTGGCTGAACATTTCTTCACTTGAACCGTCACATACATGAATAAGAATATCGGCAAAAACCGCTTCTTCAAGTGTGGATCTGAATGCCTCAACAAGCTGATGCGGAAGTTTTTTAATAAAGCCTACCGTGTCCGTTATGCACACGGAAATATTCTTATCAAGTTCTACTCTGCGAGTAAGCGGATCAAGTGTTGCAAAAAGTTTGTCTTCGCAAAAAACTTCGCTTCCCGAAACGGCTTTAAGCAGCGTGCTTTTGCCTGCGTTTGTGTATCCAACAAGCGCAATTTGGGGCAATTCCTGCTTTTTACGTTGTTTGCGCATCAAACCACGGCGCACAGACAGTTGCGAAAGTTGACTTTTTAACTCATAAATTCGTCTGTTAATGTGACGTCTGTCCGTTTCAAGTTTTTCTTCGCCCGGACCTCTTGTACCTATTCCGCCGCCTTGCCTTGAAAGCATCAATCCCTCGCCCTTAAGCCTTGAAAGTTTATATTGAAGCTGAGCAAGTTCAACCTGCATTTTTCCTTCTTTTGTGGCTGCACGCATAGCGAAAATATCAAGAATAAGCGCCGTTCGGTCGATAACGGGAACGCCTAATTCTTCTTCAAGATTTCTTTGCTGAACGGCGGTAAGTTCATCGTCATATATGGCAAGCTGAACGTTCTTGGACTGAACGATAAGCGAAAGTTCACTTATTTTGCCTTTGCCGATAATACCCTTGGCGCTTTTTTGCAACGCTTTGTACACCGTGTCGCCTCCGGCGGTATCGGCAAGCCGTTCAAGTTCTTCCACCGAATCTTCATCGTTGCCGATAAGCATTACACGTTGACGTTCGGTTTCAATCTGCGCAAACGTGTCATGCTTGATTATTTTATCGGCATCATAAATTTCATTCATCCACGAATCCTGCGGAATTTTATGAACACTCGGAGCCGAAAAATAGTTATATCCCTGCTCACTGTCGGAAAGCACCGCCATGGAAACATTTGTGGTTCCCTGCTCGTTTACACCGATGGCACACATTGCATCGAACCGCATTTTTTTCAAACTTTCAATGTCGACACTTGAAAGATGTCCGTTTCCGCCGGGGTGTGTATGAATGCACCTTATTCCGGAAAGTCGGCTGTCCGAACGGCGCAAACTGATATTTGCCAAATCGGCTCTGTCGTCCTCGCCAACGTTTATGTACGGAACCTCACCGTTTCTGCCGATATATACGCAGATTTCCCTGCCTATCGCCTGAGTAAGCTCGGCAAGTTCATTTGCCAAAATTTCATCTACAAACAGTGAAGTATCGAATTCAAATTTATCCAACTGTTCTATTCTTTTTCTTATATTTTCTTTTATGCCTTTAATATTACCGCAAATCATAAAAGCCCTCTTTAATATCAAGATGTTATTATTTTAGCACATTTTCGGCTTTATATCAATAAAAAAGTGTATAAAAAAAACGCATCATATCTTTCGATATAAATACGTATATCAACCGTTAAATTTTTCTATTAAACTCATTCCGCCGTTTTCTTCAAGAATACTATATAAATCTTCCATCGCTCGTATATAAAGTCGCCTTGAATGTCTGCGTGAATATCCGAATCTGTCCGCATAATCCTGCACGCCTATTTTCTTGCCTACTCGGTAATAAATAACGTGACCGCTTCGTGTTCTTTTCATCTTTTCGAACGCATCTATGAGCGGCTTTATTGAAATAATCGCTTTATCCTTGTTAATTCCTATTCGCATAAGAACTTTCGAAATATCTTCCATACTTCCCGATCTTCTTCGCTGTCCCTGTCCCCTGCATTCGTGTGAACATCCAACATACCCCGACGGTCCGCTTTCGAATACTATTTTTTCAAACTGTTTATCAAGTTTTCTGATATAATCCTGTGTTTCTACCGCATAATTAAGTATTTCCTCTGCAATTTGCCAATTTTCTTTCATGTCTTAGAACTCCTTTTTACAATGAATAAAAAAATCTGCCTTAAAAATAAAAAGCAGATCTTATACTTTCATTATAAAATGACAAATGTCCCAAGTCAATACTTTTGTGCCATTTTTTTACATTTTTTTTAATTTTTGGAAAATATTTTACTTTTTATGATAACAAATAACACTTTCCACGTTGCGATTGAAGTGCAACATCAAGAAAAACGTCTTTGCCTACCTGCGCACCCTCGTTCTGTAAATATTCAAACACTGTACTGTATGCCAAATCCGGAGTGTTATTTTCATCGCTTAAATGAGCAAGAATAAGTTGTCTTAACCCGTGTTTTAACAAATATGCGGCAGTTTTTCCGCACATATCGTTTGAAATATGCCCGTGCGGTCCCTGAATTCTACTTTTGAGTTTCTCGGAATACGGACCGTTTTGAAGCATTTCAAGGTCGTGATTGGCTTCAAGCACAAGCAGGTCACTGTTTTCGCAGTTGCTAAGAATTGTTTTTGTCATGTGTCCCAAATCCGTAGCAACGGTTATCTTATTTTGTTTGCAGTAAATCGAAAAACCGCAAGAATCCACGCTGTCATGGGGAGTCTTAAACGGAGTAATGTTCATTTCACCGATAAAGAAATCTTCGCCGTTTGTGAATGTTCTTATGTTCTGCGGCAAAATCGTGTCTGCTTTGCTTGTAATTTTTGCCATGGTTTTTTCATTGGCGTAAATCGGAATGTTGTATTTTTTCGTTAAAACCTTTATTCCGCATATATGGTCGGAATGTTCGTGCGTAACAATTATTCCGTCTATTTCATGCGGATCTACGCCGATACTCTCCAGGTGCATTGCAGTGGTTTTTGCATTTAATCCCGCATCAACGAGTATAGTATTTTTTTCGCCTTTAATCAGGTATGAATTGCCTTTGCTTCCGCTTGATAAGGCACAGAACATTACAGCCACAGTTTTATCTCCAAATTTGTTTTCTTTTTTATATTATATCACAAAAATGTCCCTTTTGCAATCAAAAGAGACATTTTCAGCAAATCACTATGATAAATGAAAAAAAAAGGCTCAACCGATATAGGTCAAGCCAATTTTTGGTGCGGATAACAGGATTTGAACCTGCACGGTTGTAGCCATTGGAACCTAAATCCAACGTGTCTGCCAATTCCACCATATCCGCATTATTTGCCCTTTTTGACGCCATAAATGGCAATACGTTTCATAACGTAATTCCACACCATTACAATGAGTGTAACAATTACTTTTGCTATTGATGCGGGAATAATGTGTTCAAAAAGCCACATAAGGATTTCCGTCCACAAAAGTCCGAGGACGCTTGAACCGACGAACACGATTTTCGCTTTTGCGTCTTGTTTTCCTGCGCCCTTAAAAACCCAAAGTACGCACAAAATATAATTAAGAATGACCGAAACGGTAAATCCGATTGCGATGCTGAGCCAATGCAGTTTTTCACTGAAAACAAACGTGTCAAGAAGCATCATAGTGCTCCAATCGACAACGAAGCAAACTCCGCCGTTTACACCGAAGCGGAAGATTTCCCAAAATCTCGGTGACTTAACAAACGCCGCTATTTTTTTGAATAAATTTTTCATCCATATCACCTTGAAATATAATAACATATATAGCTGAAAAAAGCAAGTATTCAACAAAAAAAAGGACTCACCGAAACGGTAAATCCTTTGGTGGGAACAATAGGGCTCGAACCTATGACCCTCTGCTTGTAAGGCAGATGCTCTCCCAGCTGAGCTATGCTCCCAATGGTGATCCATCCGGGATTTGAACCCGGGACACCCTGATTAAAAGTCAGGTGCTCTACCGACTGAGCTAATGAATCAAAAAAAATAATGGCTGGGGTGGCTGGACTCGAACCAGCGAATGACGGAATCAAAATCCGTTGCCTTGCCGCTTGGCTACACCCCATTATATAAAGTGGGGTGGGTAGTGGGAGTCGAACCCACGACCTCCAGAGCCACAATCTGGCACGCTAACCAACTGCGCTATACCCACCATATAGGTGTGAATGGTGCGCCAGAAGGGAGTCGAACCCCCGACACACGGCTTAGAAGGCCGTTGCTCTATCCAACTGAGCTACTGGCGCATAACACACCATAACCTAAAAAGGTTGGAGCGGGTGATGGGAATCGAACCCACGCAATCAGCTTGGAAGGCTGAGATTCTACCATTGAACTACACCCGCATAAGTGACCTTCTTCCTTAAAGGCGAGGTTATTATATTATCAAAGCGGAATTTTGTCAATCGTTTTTTGCATTATTTTTTAAATTTTTTGATTTTTTCCGCATATTTAACGTTTTGATTTTCAATTCTCTGCAAATTACCGAAAAATATTTTTTTGATAACTTTTTCTTCATAATTTTGTTGCAATAATTTATCAAATAATTTAGTGTACGGATCGGGAAATTCCTGAAAAATTATTGAGTCGCATCCGTCGATATCGCTTCCAATGCCGAGAATATTTTCTCCGCCTAACGAAAGAACGTAATCAATATGCTTTAATATATCCTCTTCCCCGTTTTCCCCTATAAATTCCGTAAAAAAGTTCAACCCCATAAAAGAATTTTTCTCAATAAGTTTCTGAATTTGCTTTTTATTTATATTACGTTTATTTGGACAAATCTCGTACACATTTCCATGACTGAAAATAACGTTTTCAAATCTTTCGGCGCAGGAAAAGAACATATATTCGCCGGAATGTGCAAGGTCAATATAAATATTCCTTTCATCGAATTCCGAAAGGAAGCATTCTCCGAATTTTGTCAGTTCTCCGTCATCCTTGCAGCTACCGCCGAACTGATTTTTGTTGTTCCACATAGGTCCCACATACAAAGGTTCCGTATCAAGTATTATTTCCGCATCTTTAAGCCCTTTTACCCATCCCAAGCCCTCAAATGCGATACGTGTCTTATAACTCTTTTTATACGCATTTATCTGCCTTAAAACAAGTTCTTTATCCGATTGTGAGCCTTCAAAAACAGCCATTACCGTTTTCCCGTTCAGCTTCGGATTATATCTTGTTTCTTTTCCCGTTTCACTTGCCCACAAGTAATCACAATGACAGTCAAAAAATTCCATTATTTTCACCTCTGTATATACTATGAGCAGGGCGAAAAAACTGTCAAAAAAGCGTAACAGTAAATCCGAATATATTCGCATTTATTTGTTACGCTGACATTTAATTTTCTAAACGTATTCTACCTTAATGTTCATTCCCATTTTGCCGACGCTTGCGCCGCCTACAAAAAGTTGATAATCTATATCCGCCGAAACACCTTTTTCATCTTTGTTGATGTCAAGATTAAGCGTAAAAATTTTCATATCAAGTGTGTACATTCCAAGTGCATTGTACGTTGTTTCATAGGTTGTCGTTTTCTTAAAGAACATATCGCCGCCGGCGTTGCCTTCACGTTCAACCATAACACTGTCGTCACCGATAACCATTTTAGTATTCACAACGTCATCATCGCTGAGGTTTTCTTCGTACGTTATTTTTATTCCGTCCTCTGTTTCGTCACACTTTGTTCTGGCGGTAAACGTCATATTTTCCTTTTCTTCTTCGTG
>JAZRYL010000037.1:0-27476 GCA_045600705.1 Clostridia bacterium
GGAGAGCATCTGCCTTACAAGCAGAGGGTCATAGGTTCGAGCCCTATTGTTCCCACCATTATTCGGTCCGGTAGCTCAGCTGGTTAGAGCGCTAGCCTGTCACGCTAGAGGTCGTGGGTTCGATCCCCATCCGGATCGCCATTATTTGGACGCTTGCCGTCTGTTGTATGCCTTGGTAGCTCAGTCGGTAGAGCAGGGGACTGAAAATCCCCGTGTCGGTGGTTCGATTCCGCCCCAAGGCACCAACCAAAATGGAATCTTATATTTGCGGTAGTAACTCAGCTGGTAGAGTGCCACCTTGCCAAGGTGGATGTCGCGAGTTCGAATCTCGTCTATCGCTCCATACGGCGCCATAGCCAAGCGGTAAGGCAAAGGTCTGCAAAACCTCTATTCCCCGGTCCGATTCCGGGTGGCGCCTCCATAACAAAAAACACACCAATACGGTGTGTTTTTTATCATTATGCTACCAACGAGAAGGACGGGCACCGAACGAACAAAAAAATAAAAACTATATCATAATTTATCTGTGAGGTATCCGGTTCGCCCTTTTTCAAAGCCATAGTATGGCTTTGAACTTCCGGGTGGCGCAAAACATCCAAACACGGTAACACACCAATACGGTGTGTTTTTTATCATTATGCTACCAACGAGAGGGACAGGCACCGAACGAACAAAAAATAACCGTCATTCAGCAAGGGCTGTTTGACGGTTTATTTTTTATCTTCAATATAGGTCATTATGTCTTCAACGTTACATTTCAGAATTCTGCAAAACATTTCGATTGTATGCGTGCTAACACTTTCGTTTCGCTTTAACCGTGTTATTTGTGCGGGACTAATATTGTATTTTTTTATCAAAGCATATTGAGAAACACCGCATTTATTCATCGTTTCCCATAATTTATCGTAAGAAATCATAAAAATTTATCATCTCCCTATTGACATAATAACCGATTTTGATATATAATCATATTAACCAATATCGGTTAATATGATTTATGAGGTGTATTATGGACAACAATTCTCAAAAAGTATTAAATTTAGAAACAAAATTAAAGAAAACCTCAAAAATAGTTGTAATTACTGCATTTATAGGTATTGTGTTGCTGGCTATTTTTGCAATATATTGGTTTGCTATTAGATGTAATCATAGCTATGACGAAACGATTACAACTAAACCCACATGTACCACTGAAGGAATAAAAACTTTTTCTTGCACTAAATGTAATAAGTCATATACTGAAATAATAAAAAAAGACACCAATGCACATCTTTTTGAAGAAAAAATCATCCAAGAAGCTACTTGTACGGAAGAAGGACAAATAGCAATTATTTGCAAATATTGTGGGATATCGTCTACGAAAACAATACCGGCTAGTCATGAATGGAATGATGCAACATGCTTAAAGCCTAAAATGTGTAAGAAATGCAGGTTGACTGAGGGAGAGGCAAAAAGTCATTTTTTTGATGATATGGGAAAATGCAAATATTGTGGACTTGATTGGACATTAAATATTCAAAAACCTTCATTACCAAAGAATTTGAATTATTATTCTTCTAACATTTCATCAAAAATTAGAACTGCTTGTGTAGTGGAAGATATGACATTTTCTTGTTCAAAAGCAGGTTCTAATTGGCGAGTTACTATTAACGTTACTATTAAAAAGATCAATGATCAAGATGGAAGTAATGCGAATAATGAATGTGTTTTTGGAATTAAAATATTAGATGATAAAGATGTTGTTGTTGACAGTGGAATGGTATATTCAAAACCATGTAGGGTTGGAGAAAAAATTGTTTCATCCCATACATTCAATGTCCCTGCAATCGACAACTATAAAATAGAATTTTTTGAGGATTCAAATCTTCATTATTAAAACAAAAAAATAAAAAAACAGATATGCGATCTAATAATACTGCATATCTGTTTTTTATATTTATAATTCTTTTTTTATTCTTCTGTGCTTGCCTGCGGAAGAGATACTTCTGCTTCTTCGGTTGCTTCTTCGGGTGATTCCTCGGAATTCGCCTCGGATGAATCTTCCATTTTGTTATCTAATTTATCCACACCGGTTTTTGCTGATTTTACGATGGAGTGGGCTAAATCTGTAAATGCTCCGCCGAGATCCTTGCCGGTTTTTCTCCAACTTCCGTCGTTAAATACGGTGCTATCCGTTTTCTTTTCGGGATCATTGGACATTGTTTCTTCTGCTTTATCGAACCCTGTTTTTACGGAACGGACAACGTTGAGTCCCAATTCCTTGAATGCTCCGCCGAGTCCTTTTCCGGTATTTTTCCAATCGTCTTTTAATGCCATAATATTGAATATTCCTTTCTTGTCGTTATATTCTTATAATATGAATTTATATTTTTTATGCTAATTCGTCAAGCATTGCTTGTGCTTCGGGATAATCTCCGAAAAGGGAGATAAGCGAATTAAGTATTTTCTTTGCACTTTCCGTTTGGTGAGTGTCAATATAATTTTGCGCCTCAAGAAGTTTTGGAGATCCGTAGATGTTCTTGCAGGTGTTTATTGCTTCCTGTGCCGCAGAATAATGTATTGAATCTTTTTCGGAAACCTTTTTTAACAATTTTACGGCTTCTTCGTACTTTCCTTCGTTAGCCAATGCAACACCTTGATTATAGTTTTCGGCGGAAATTTCTTTGGCGTTGATATCATTGGTGCAATCGGTGACTTTTTCCGAAGCGAAACTGAATTTTCCTAACCGTGAAATATATTTTTTTGCATCGTCCTTGGAAAATTCTCCTGCGTAAAAACGTGCAACGGTATCGTCCATTTTTTGAAGCACTTTGTCTTTTATGTAGCTGTTAAAAATTTCCATACCGCGAAATTCCGACCAAGTGTTATCACCGTAATCTTCCGAAAAACAAATGTTGAAATAATCTTCTAAATGGTCGTCAAGAAACGAAAGCTCACTTTCTTTGGAAACGGATTCGTTAAGAACCGTGGATGCGGCCTGATAATTGTGTTCATCAAGAGCTTTCTTGAACTGACTGCTTTTTGCAAAGCTGAGAAACGGAACGTTTATTCCGAAATATCCCAAAACGCATAGCGCCGCCACGGACAGCACCGCAAGAAAAAGTAAGGTCAGTAATATTCCTTTGGAATGCTTATTTTCTTCTGACAATTAAATCACTCCGTTATCGCTTTATAAAAGAAAAATCTGCTTTTTTGCAGATTTTTCAGTAAAAACACAGATGTATTATTATCTTTTGCCGGTTCTTTCAAGAAGAGCGTTGATCTTGCTTGAAGGATTAAGCAATTCGCTGATTGAAGCATCGTGGTTAAGTGTGTCGATGATGTATGCGATGTACTTGGAAAGATCAACTGTTGAGTGCCATTCTCTTGAAGCAAGCTCAGGAGTGCAGGCAGTACCGTTTGTTGTGAATACCTTGCGGATAAGACCTTTTGCATAAGCATCGTCGAAATGCTCAAGACCTTCGCAGAACAAGCCGAACGTGGTGCATACGAAAATATCTTTTGCACCGAGAGCTTTAAGCTTAACTGCCAAGTCGAGAACACTGTCACCGGATGAAATCATATCGTCAACGATGATAAGGTCCTTGTCTTTAACGTCAGCACCTAAGTACTCGTGAGCGACAATGGGGTTTCTGCCGTTTACAACTACTGAATAGTCACGGCGCTTGTAGAACATACCCAAATCTACGCCTAAAACTGATGAGAAGTAAATACCTCTGCCCATAGCACCTTCGTCGGGGCTGATGATCATAAGATGATTTTTGTCGATTTTAATATCCGGAACTGCCGCAACAAGGGATTTGATCATCTGATATGTGGGCATAACGTTTTCAAATCCGTGAACCGGAATTGCGTTTTGAACACGGGGGTCGTGTGCGTCGAATGTGATAATGTTGTCAACACCCATTCCCGAAAGTTCCTGAAGTGCGGTTGCACAGTCAAGAGATTCTCTGCCGGTACGTCTGTGCTGACGTCCCTCGTAAAGCATGGGCATTACAACCGTAATTCTTCTTGCTTTTCCGCCGATAGCGGTAATAATTCTCTTAAGGTCAGAATAGTGGTCGTCGGGACTCATAGGAACCTGCTGACCGTACATCTTGTATGTAAGCAAATGATTGAAAACGTCGCAAATAATGTAAATGTCAAGACCTCTTACCGACTGTGAGATCGTTCCTTTTGCTTCACCGCTTCCGAAACGGGGACATTTAACGTCTATTAAATAAGTGTCACGTTCGTAAGCAACGAATGAAGCGTCTGCCTTAAATTCACTGTCTCTTTCTTTGCGCCATTTTGTCATGTAAAAGTCGATTTTTTTACCGATTTCCTCGCAGCCGGGCATAGCAATAATTCCCAAGGGTGCGAATGGTAATGTAGTTAAGTTTTCTAAGTAATCTGCCATAGAAAAGTTCCTCCTGCGTATCATCTTTCCTACTATTATACACCTTTTTTTCTATTTGTAAAACCTTATGTAAAAAAATTTGTTATTTTGTTGAAATTTACCAAAAATTAGAGTCATTTTAATTAACTGATAAAGAAAATGTATCATTGATACTGTCTTTAAGAATTCTATAATAACACAAAAATAGATTTTTTTCTGTATTGACTGGTTGAATGAAATTTTTTATAATTAAAATGAATACAAACAAGTAGGCAACCAAGGAGGCAATATAAGTGGGATACAACGTAATTGAAAAGGATTTTTCACTGTCAAAATGGATCAGTCCAAAAGATGATTTTTTAATAAAAAACGATACACTTATGAAAGTTCAGGGGACTGAATGGATATGGCCGGAGCTTTATTGCAGAGAACACCTGCGCAAAGATATTGAAGTAAACGACAATGATACTGTTCGGTGTGAATTTGTTTGTGACAACTTATTTTCGTTTTGCGTAAACGGAAAAATGTGTGCAGAAAATGTGCGTACGTATTCGGGAGATATAACCGAGTATTTTTCACAAGGGAACAATAAAGTCGGATTTGTATTGAACCAAACTGACAGTGACGAGTATTTTACCTCGGCAATAAGCGGAAAAATAACAGTTAATGAAAATGCAATTCCGCTTGATGATACATGGACGGCATATCTTACCGCAACTTTTTGGGAAAATGACGAGCCGGACGATTGGCTGACAACGGATAAGATACAAAAGGTCAGAATTCACAAATGCAATATACATCCGAGAAGCTATAAGCGTTCTGTGTATTTAAGAAAAAGTTTTGAAGTTAAAAACAAAGTAGAAAAAGCCACATTATACATTTCGGAGATGGGACAGGACGAAGTGTACGTAAACGGCAAGAGAATAGATGACGGCATATTGCCTCAGGGAATAAACGAAAAGTACAAGGAATACCGTGAGTGCGATATAACAAAATTTATTCAAGACGGCAAAAATGTTATAGGTGTTATTATGGCAAACGGGTGGCTTAACAGTTATTCGCATACCAACATTCATATGAATAAACCACGGCTTATTGCTGAAATTGAAATTGAATATCTTGACGGAACAATTGAAAGAACCGTAACCGACAAAACGTGGAAATGCGAGTTTTCGCCGTATATCGAAAATGACATTCAGTATGGGGAAAAATATGATGCTTCGCTTGAAACAGAAAACTGGAACGGCATTGAGTTTGATGATTCGTCTTGGCAAAATACAGAAGAAAAAAGTGCTGATTTGGAGCTTCGCAAATTTGTTAAGAAAAATTATGAGTCGGTTAAAATTATCAGAACGGTTGAACCCGTTTCGAGCAAGAAGTATCTTAACGGATTTTTATATGATTTCGGAGAAAACTGCGCAGGCAGATTTTTACTGAAAATGGTCAATACAAAAAAACATCAAAAAGTCAGAATCAATATGTTTGAGCGGTTTGACACATTCGACAAGCCGCAAACGGTACCTTACGGAGCGGTGTTCTTTGACAACGACACTTTGCAAAACGGAATAAGCTGCGGAAATCTTCGTAATTTTGATATTTATTGGTGCAAGGGCGGAACTGAAAGCTTTGAACCTCACTTTACGTTCACGGGATTCAGATACATTTATTTAGAGGGATTGGAACAAGATCAAATAGAAAGCATTTGCATGACGGTTATGCACAACGATTTGATGTTGACCGGTAAAATAAAATGCAATTATGACTTGATAAACCGAATGTTTGATGCAACAAAACGCAGTATGCTTTCGAATTTTGTAAACGGACCTATGGACTGTCCTACACGTGAAAAGAACTTTTGGACGGGAGATACTCAACTTTTTGCACCTACTGCGTGTTATTTGGCGGATCAGTCAAAGCTTCTTGCAAGGTGGACTGACGGCGGAAGAAAAATGTGCTCGAACGTTTACGGCTGGGGAGATGAAATATATATTGTTCCTTGGGTGATTTACAAATTCTATCGGGACAAAGAACTGTTGAAAATTCGATATGAAGAAATAAAGGAATATGCCGAAGACAGAATTTCAAAATCCCGTAACGGACTTCCGTATAAATATAACTCTCCGTTTAACGACCATTCGGCGCCGATATGCAACATAGGTAAAGCCGATGAGCACAGAACAAATGTTCCTCCCGACTTTTTTGCATCAAGCTATTATTGTTATATGCTTAAATGTGTTTCCGCTATTGCGGAAACGGTGGGGGAATATAAAGATGCAGACCGATATGCAGCGCTTTCTAAAGAAGCGGACAGAGCATTTTTGGAAAAGTATTTTATTCCCGAAGAAAACGATTTTCTGCCGAAAAATCAAACGGCACTTGTTCTGCCGCTTGCATTTGATATTGTTCCCGTGAACAGACAAAAGCTTGTTGCGAAAAAGCTTTATGAACGTGTCATGAAGGAAAAGTGCATAAATGCGGGTATAGCGGGATACAGATATTTGCTCGGAATTTTAGCGGATTACGGGTATTGCGATGCGCTTTATATGCTTTTACAGCGAAAGGAATATCCCTCATGGAACTTTATGCTTGATTCGGAAATCGGCAGCGGCACAACAATAACCGAGTCTTGGGAGGGCTATTCTTCAATGGCTCATCCTTCTGCAAGCATGAATCACTTTATGTACGGCACCGTTGTAGGATGGATGTTTGAATACCTTGCCGGAATACGGTTTAACGAATCCACACCCGGATTTTCACATCTTGTGCTGAAACCCACATTTATTAAGGAGATCGGCCCGTTTAGTGCCAAATATAAATCTTATTCTGGAAATATAACCGTAGATTGGCATTTTGAAGGCGAAACGGTAATATGTACTTTTTCGTCAAACGTAAACGTTACGTTCATTCTGCCGGACAGAACTACTATGGACTTTGAAAAAGGTGAACATACCGTAAGTATAGCGATATAAATTAAAATTGTATATGCTTTGAAAAAATGCACCCGAAAGCTTATTGCTTCGGGTGCATGGTTTTTACTATTTAACAAATTTGTATTTTTTTATTATTCAAAACTGCGCTGACAAGCTTATCGCCTGAGTATTCCAAACGCAGGTGGAAAAACGGTGCATTTTCTTCCAGCAATTTAAGAAATATTTTGTCGCCCTCCCAAATATCATTCATATTATAGAGCGCTTTTTTATCTATCCACTCAAGTACACCTTCATCGCATTCGGTTATGCTTCCGCTGAATTCGGATGAGGTGAAAATGTGCATATATTCGCCTTCGCAGACATCATTTACAAACGTTACTATACCACGGTAGCAGGGAACGATATCAAGCCCCGTTTCCTCTTTCGCTTCACGGATGGCACATTGATACGGATCCTCGTTTTCAACAAATTTTCCGCCGATACCTATCCACTTGTCTTTGTTTATATCGTTTTCCTTTTTGATGCGGTGCATCATCAGATATTTGCCGTCTTTTTCTATATGAATCAATGTTGTATTTTTCATTTTCTCACTCTCCTATTGTTACGCTACACTATACTATTTTACCATATATTACTTTTTCGGCAACTGTTTTCACAAAATGTTCACGGTAAAAAAGTTGACACAATCGGCATTTATTATATAATAGTTAACGTGTTAATCAAATAGAGGAAAGGAGTAACTCTGTGAAAGAAAGAACGCCCGAACAGATAATTAAAAATTTCATTGCTCTTGACAGATTTCACCATAAATTGCTTGAAAAGCAAGTCGGAAACAGCGGTATGCACCGAAGTCAGCACGCAATTCTTTTGTACATTTCGCATTTGGAGCATGCACCGAGTCAAAAAGAAATTGCGGATCACTTTTCCGTAAGTCCGGCGGCGGTGGCAGTTTCCATTAAAAAACTTGAAAACGGCGGATATATCGAAAGAAAAAGTCAGCAAAACGATTCAAGGTTCAATGAAATAATAATTACCGAAAAAGGCAGAGAAATACTTCGCAAAACGAAGTCGCTTGTAGACTTGGTTGACCGAAAAATGTTTGACGGTTTTACCGATGAAGAATATGACATTTTTTATAAATGTCTTAATAAAATGCAGAATAATCTTTTGGAATTTGAAAAGGAGAACAGTAAATGAAAAGATGGTTAAAGTATGCTAAGCCCTATTTACCTGCATTCATTTTAGGACCGCTTTGTATGATAATCGAAGTTATCGGCGAAGTAGTTATGCCTAAATTGCTTGCGTGTATAATCGACTACGGTGTAGGCGAAAAAGAGGCAAACGGACTTGTTAAGTGGATATATTCCGTAAGCAGCGGCGGAAGTCCGTTTGTTATCGCCATAACGGTTGGAATGATAATAACTGCAATTTGTATGATGGCAGGCGGTGTAGGCGGTGCATGGTTCGGCGCAAAAGCATCGGTAAATTTTGCAACCGACGTTCGACGTGACGTGTATAAAAAGGTGCAGAAATTTTCTTTTGCAAACATTGATAAATTCCAAACCGGCTCGCTTGTAACACGTCTTACGAATGATATTACACAAATTCAAAACTTTATAAATACATTGCTTCGTATGGCACTGAGAGCGCCCGGAATGATGATAGGTGCGCTTGTTATGGCAATTTTGCTTAACCCGTCGTTGACACTTGTGCTTGCGGTAAGTATTCCGTGTATGCTTGTGTTTATCATATTCTTGATAAAAGTCGGTTTTCCGAGATTTTCAAGAATGCAGACAAAAATTGACGCACTTAATTCCTGCATACAGGAAAACATCACTAACGTTCGTGTTGTAAAGAGCTTCGTGCGTGAGGACGAGGAAATAAGAAAGTTTTCCAATGCCAACGGCAACTTGAAGCAGGCAGGACTTGGCGCAATGGGAATAATGATTTTCATTTCACCGGTTATGAATTTCTTTATGAACGCAACGACCATTGCGGTTTACTGGTTCGGTGGAAAAATGATTCTTTCGGGTACTATGAATCCGGGCGATATGACCGCATTCATTACATATATCACTCAAATTCTTTCGTCATTGATGATGGTTACGATGATGCTTATTATGATGTCCCGTGCTCTTGCTTCGGCAAAACGTGTGGCAGAAGTTCTTGACGAAAAAATTGATATTACCGACGAAAATGCAAAATACCCCGAAAAAACCGTTGCAAACGGCAGCATCGAATTCAAAAACGTTTCGTTCAGATACTACAAGAACAGCGAAGAAAAGGTGCTTGATAACATCAATTTCTCCGTGCCTGAAAAATCAACCGTGGGCATTATCGGTTCAACGGGCTGCGGAAAAACTACGCTTGTGTCGATGATTTCACGTATTTACGATCCCGATGAGGGAGATATTCTTGTTGACGGCGTATCGGTAAAGGATTATTCTTTGTTCAACCTGCGTGAGGGCGTGGGAATGGTACTTCAAAAGAACGTTCTTTTCTCGGGAAGCATTGAAGATAATCTTCGTTGGGGCGACGAAAACGCTACTGAAGAAGAAATCAAGGAAGCGGCGGAATTTGCTCAGGCGGACAAATTCGTAATGGCGTTTCCCGACCAATATAAAACGAACATTGACCAAGGCGGAACGAACGTTTCGGGCGGACAGAAGCAGCGTCTTTGTATTGCCCGTGCGCTTCTTAAAAAGCCGAAAATCGTTATTCTTGACGACTCTACAAGCGCCGTTGATACGGCAACCGAAGCGATGATAAGAACCGCTTTTGCAACTAAACTTAAAGATTCCACAAAGATCATTATTGCCCAAAGAATTACTTCCGTTATGGATGCGGATATGATTATCGTTATGGATGACGGAAAGATAACGGGCATCGGAAAACACAAAGATTTGCTTGAGAATAATACGGAATATAAGGAAATCTATTATTCTCAAATGGATAAGGAGGCGTAATTATGGGAAGAACACTTGAAGACCTCCGCAAACAGTATAACAAATCCGCTGCCGCACCGAGAGGCGGAAGATTTATGGGCGGCAGAGGAGCCGGCAGACAACAAAGGGGAATGGGCGGAAAACCCAAAAACACCGGCAAAACTATCAGCAGACTTTTCAAATATATTTCAAATTACAAATATATTTTAATTTCGGTTTTTGTTTTAATTGTAATTTCGGCTGTTGCCACAACCTATGCAACGTCGTTGATGAGACCTATTATCAATAAGCTTATTGACGAGTCAAGCTCTGTTGCGGACAGAATAAAGTATTTGTCGCAAACACTTATGATTTTGGGCGGAGTTTACGCAGTGGGCATCGTATCAACGTTCCTCCAGAACAAGATGATGCTTATAATTTCGCAAAATTCTATTGAAAAACTGAGAAACGATCTGTTCGATAAATTACAGACGCTTCCCACAAGATACTTTGACGCAAACCCCACGGGTGAAGTTATGAGCCGTTTTACCAACGACGTGGATAACATCGACAATATGATCACACAGACGCTGACAAGCACATTCTCGGGTATCATATCGCTTATTGCAACGTTTGTTTTAATGGTTACCACAAATATATGGCTTACACTTATTACTATTGTATTCATTCCCGTATTCACGCTGGGCGGCGGTCTTATTGCAAAAAAATCGGGCAAATATTTCAGCGCACAGCAGGCGGCACTTGGTGCAATGAACGGTTATATCGAAGAAACGGTTAACGGCTCCAAAATAGTTAAGGTTTTCAATCACGAAAGTATTTGCAATGAAGAATTTGATTTGCTTAACGACGATATGCGTGATAAACTGTTTAAGGCACAGTTCTACGGCGGAATTATGGGTCCCGTTATGGGAAATATGAGTCAAATAAGCTATGCATTGACTGCCGGAATAGGCGGACTTCTTTGCCTTGCAGGAAGATTTGACGTTGGCGGACTTTCGGTATTCTGCGGACTTTCAAGAGGATTTTCAATGCCGATAAATATGATTTCCATGCAAATGAGCACAATTTTCTCGGCGCTTGCAGGTGCAGAACGCGTGTTTGCGGTTATGGATACCGATTCGGAAGCCGCAGATAAGGAAAATGCGCTTCCTATGGACGGCATGCAGGGAAATGTGGTGCTTGAAAACGTCACGTTCGGTTACGTACCCGAAAAAACCGTACTTAAGAATATTTCACTTTACGCAAAGCCCGGTCAGAAAATTGCATTCGTAGGTTCCACCGGTGCAGGAAAAACAACAGTCACAAATTTGCTTAACAGATTTTACGATATTGATGAAGGTACTATAACGATCGACGGCGTGGATATCAAAGATATTCAGCGCAAGCAGCTTCGCCGTAATATTGCAATGGTTTTACAGGATACTCACTTGTTCACGGGAACGGTAATGGAAAATATACGTTACGGCAGACTTGATGCCACCGATGAAGAAGTTATCGAAGCGGCGAAAACCGCAAGCGCCCATTCGTTTATTATGCGTCTTTCGGACGGCTACAACACCATGATAGAGGGCGACGGCGCAAACCTTTCCCAAGGACAGCGACAGCTTCTTAATATTGCAAGAGCATCGCTTTCAAAAGCACCTATTCTTGTTTTGGACGAAGCTACAAGCTCGGTAGATACAAGAACAGAACGGCACATCGAACACGGTATGGAACGGCTTATGAAAAACAGAACTACGTTCATAATCGCACATAGACTTTCGACAGTAAGAAATGCAAATGCTATTATGGTTCTTGAACACGGAGAAATTATTGAACGTGGAACTCACGAAGAATTGCTTGAAATGAAAGGAAGATATTATGAACTTTACACGGGCAAAAAAGAACTTGATTAAGGCAATGTCACTTTCTGCGGTGCTTCTTGTATTTGCAGGATGCGGAGCTGAAAAAAGTATGCAGCAACCCGAAACGAACAGCGGTGAATGTAAAGAAACAACGTTTGAGTTTGAAGTTACCGAAACGGAAGAAATCACAAACACGGTTCAGCTTACTATGACTGACGGACGGTCAATGATAATAGAACTTTATCCCGATATTGCTCCGATAACGGTTGAAAATTTCCAAAATCTTGTGTCGGAAAAGTTTTACGACGGACTTATTTTTCACAGAGTAGCTGAAAATTTCGTAATTCAGACGGGAGATCCCACGGGAACGGGCACCGGCGGAAGCGAGAAAAAAATAAAAGGCGAATTCGGAATAAACGGAGTAAACAACACACTTTCACACAAAAAAGGCGTTGTGTCAATGGCACGTCTTTCGGGTAATAACGATTCGGCATCGTCACAGTTTTTTATTTGTCTTTCCGATTGCAGTGCGTCACTTGACGGACAGTATGCCGCATTCGGCAAGGTTATCGGCGGAATGGAAACGGTTGATGAAATCGGAAAAGTTAAAACATCTAATCAACGACCCGTAGAAGAACAGAAAATAAAAACAGTTCGTTTTGTGAAAATAGAAAAATAGAGGCAAAGCTATGATATTTTCTTATGAACAAATTAAAAATGTGACCTTCGGCACAATAAAAACCGAACAAACTGAAAACGGAATTTGCTTTGACCGAATGACCGAAAGACAGCTTGAACTTTTTTCGTCGCTGCATCAGCTTATGGGCAGAGATGCGTTAAGCACCGCAGGAATACGGCTTGATTTTGTAACTGACGGAACCGATTTGGAATTTACAGTGGGCAATGAGGGCAAGTACGAGGTCCTTGTTGACGGCGTAATCAAAACACGCATAATCGCCAAAGACGGCGAAACGGTTTCGGTTAATATCGGCGACAGCTATGATAATAAAACCGACAAAAAAAGAGTTACTCTTGTGCTTCCGAGCCATAGCCGAGGAATTTTGAAATCGGTTGAGGTCAAGAACTGTTCGTTTATTGAAAAACATAAGTTTGATGAAAAAATACTGTTTTTGGGCGATTCTATTACGCAGGGGTGGAACACATTTTTCAATACTACCTCTTACGTGTGGCGATTGGCGTTGCTTGCGAATGCGGATTTCGTAAATCAGGGCATAGGCAGAACGTACTATCTTGCGGACGGACTTGATGAAATTCCGTTTGATCCCGATAAAATCTTTATTTCTTACGGCACTAACGATTATGCAAGACCTGAAATGAATTTTGAAGTATTCGAAAAGAACGTTTCGGAATACTATAACAAGATTGATGAAATGTATAACGGCAAAGAAATCTACGTTATTTCGCCTATATGGAGAAAGAACCACGATTACTGCGGTTACGGAAATCTTGAGGACTTAACCGCAATAATAAAGCGCCTTTGCGAAAAACATAACTATAATTACGTTGACGGTTTAACGCTTGTTCCGCCCCAGGCAGAAATGTATGTTGAAGATATGCTTCACCCCAACGATTTGGGAATGGCTTCTTATGCGGAAAATCTTTTCAAAATAATGATGAAAGAATAATCGACAAATAATATCCTTGACAAAAGAACGGATATTTGATAAAATTCCGTTGTTAATGAATGAGGGAGTAGCAAGCGCATAACTTGCGTAGCAAGTCAACATCATGGCCGAATAATGCGGTCTGGCTTGTTTCAAATTGCGAGACTCAGGAATAACTTTTGAAGCTATTCTTGGGTTTTTATACTGAATTTCCAAGTATGGCACTTGGAAATTTTTTTATTTGGGAGAAAAATATGACGTTTGATTTTATTCTTCAGCAGGTCTTGCTCGGCGTGGGACTTGCTATGGATGCCTTTTCGGTTTCCCTTGCCAACGGACTTAACGAACCGAAAATGAAAGTTGGCAAAACAGTAGGCATTGCAGGTACGTTCGGCATTTATCAGGCCCTTATGCCCATGATAGGTTGGGTGTGCGTGCATACGATGGTTGAATATTTTTCCGCTTTCGGAAAAATCGTTCCGTGGATATCACTTGCGCTCTTGTTATATATCGGCGGAAAAATGATTTATGAGGGTATCCGCAATAAAGACGAGGGCGAGGAAGTAAAAAAACTTACCTTCGGTTTACTTATGGTGCAGGGAATTGCAACAAGCATTGATGCTCTTTCCGTTGGCTTTACCATTGCGGAATACAATTTGGTTACCGCACTTATCGCTTCTGCAATCATTGCCGTTGTAACGTTCATTATATGTATGCTCGGCCTTTTTATCGGTAAAAAATTCGGTACGGCACTTTCAAACAAGGCGACGATTTTGGGCGGAGTGATACTTGTAGCAATCGGCATAAAGATATTTCTTGAAGGCGTCATTTTTTAGGGGGGTAGAAAAGTGTTTAATTCAATAATTCTGTTTTTGCTCGGACTTGTGTTTCTTATCAAAGGCGGTGACTGGTTCGTAGACGGCGCTTGCGGAATTGCAAAACGTTTCCACGTGCCGGAGCTTCTTATCGGTGCCACCGTGGTTTCTATCGGCACCACATTGCCGGAGGTTATGGTTTCCGCAACAAGCGCAATGCAAGGGCTCGGCTCAATGGCATACGGAAATGCTATCGGCTCCATAATATGCAACACGTCGCTTATTGCTGCTATCACCATTGCCATAAAACCATGCAAAGCAGATAAAAAAAGTTTGCGTGTTCCCGTTGCATTTTTCTTCTTTGCGGCGGCAATATTTGCTATAACGTCATATTTAAGCGGAATGTTCAGCCGTGCTATCGGAATAATTTTTCTTGTCATATTCGTAATCTATATAGGCATAAATGTAGTTGATGCCAAAAAGGCTATGAAAGCAGGCAAAAACGCCGACGATGAAGACGGCGAAGAAGAGGGCGGCTCTTTAGTGCAAAACTTTATTTTCCTTGCACTTGCCGTTGCTTTGTTTGTAATCAGTCTTTTTGCTGAGCAATTTGCAATATTCAGTTGCCTTATGGTTGCAGGAATGGCTGTCTTAACATTTATTACCGTTGCGTTTGAACGCAAAACATCACTTTCGAAAAATTCAACTCTTTGCCTTATCAGCGACATGGTTTTTCTTGTTATAGGTGCGGCAATTATCGCCTGCGGTGCAGATTTGCTTGTAAATAACGGCACGGTTATTGCAAAGGAACTTGGCGTTCCCAATTCCGTTATTGCACTTACGTTCATTGCACTCGGTACGTCACTTCCCGAACTTGTTACGGCAATAACCTCCCTTGCAAAGGGACACGGCGCACTTTCGCTCGGAAACATTATCGGTGCAAACTTATTTAATATCGTGCTGGTCCTCGGAACGTCGGTTACACTTAACCCGTTTAGTATTCCTGCTGAAAAGGTTATCTTCGGCATGAATTCTTCTTTAGCACTTGAAATTCCGTTAATGCTTGCGGTTATGGGGATTATGACCGTTCCGCCCTTAATAAAAGGAAAACTTTCAAGGTGGCAGGGTGTGCTTCTTCTCGGAATTTACTTTGCATTTATAGTTCTTCAGTTCGCAATCTAATAAAAGAATTATTTAATAAATAATCCGCCGGATGGAGACTTGTTCTCTTGCTCGGCGGATTGCTTTTTGCACTTTTACAGTACTTTTTTCAGTTTTATCAAATATTCCTTTAAGGATTCTTCGGTGTTCTTGCACTTTTCTTCAACAACGCCTTTCAATAGTGCATTAAGTGCTTCTTTTATCTTGTATTTTTTGTAACCTGCGGCTTTAATATCGTTTCCCGTAATGTTAAGTTCTTTTATTGACGTGCAGCCATAGGACGCATCAAGGGCAAGATTTATTATTTCTCTGTTTGCGTTACCCATATTGACCTTGTATTCGCAAAGAAAAATTACTTCATCTTTGCCGTATGCACACATTAACTTTTGCAGATAAACTCTGCTCATTTTAAGGGGAATACTGCGCATTGAAAAAAGTGCTTTTATTTTCTTTTTAAGTTTGTTATCCGCTTTCATCCGTGTAAGTTCGTCTTCTGCCGAACAGAATGTTAAAAGTGTTGCAAGTTTTAATTCCAATGTGCCTGCTTTCTTTATTCTTGTACAAACGGTTTTCCAAGTTTCGGGCGTTGCCTTTAACGTGGGGAAAATCACCTTAAAAATCGGATAAGTGTGCTTCATTACTCCGGCACAGTTAGGCAACATCAGCATTTTTTTCAGTTCTGCATATATGCGCTCTCTTGCTATACTGTTAAGGTTTTCACGCATTTTGATTGCCGCTTCAAGAGTGCGATCTTCCAAAATAAAACCTTCAAGAGATGCAAAGCGCAAGCCTCGCATTATTCTGAGGGCATCTTCGCTGAACCGCTTTTCCGGGTCGCCAACGCAACGGATTATTCGTTTTTTAAGGTCCTTTTTTCCGCCGAAACAGTCGATGATGTTTTCGTTTTTGTCCATTGCCATAGCGTTGACGGTAAAATCTCTGCGCGCAAGGTCGGCTTTTAACGATGAGGTGAATTCCACCTTTTCCGGTCGGCGGGAATCCTTATATTCGCCGTCTATACGGTAGGTGGTGATTTCTATCATTGTTTTGTCAATGAACACACTTACCGTTCCGTGCTTCAAGCCGTTGTCTTTTATATAGAAATCGGAAAAAACCGACTTCGTTTGTTCCGGCAGGGCAGAAGTAGTGATGTCCCAATCGCACGGTTCTTTTTCAAGTAAACGGTCTCGAACGCAACCGCCGACGGCATATGCTTCAAACCCCGACTGCTCAAGCCGGTTAAGAACGAATAAAATCTTTTCGGGTATCACGTCGTACTCCTTTTTGCAATTTGGATTCACACCATTAGTATATACGAAAAATTTTTTTAGTCAACTGCGCTTTTATGCTTGAAATATATTTTGGACTGTGATAAAATAAAATGTAATGTTTAGGAGGAAAGCGATATGGACAAGAAATTTGTTGATTATGTTCCGGAAATAGAACCTGTTTCAAGTGACTATTATCTTGCTTGCCATTATTTCCCCGGCTGGTGCGTTAAGGAAAAGGGCTATTCGGGATTTTCAAAAATAGTGGATTTCCCCGAAAGAACACCGCTTATGGGCTATTACGACGAGGCGAACCCTGAGGTTACCGATTGGGAAATCAAATGGGCAAGGGAACACGGTATAAATTGCTTTGTGTATTGCTGGTACAGAAACTATTGGAATGCGGGTGAACCGGTTACAAGAGATGACCTTTCACTTGCACATCAGCTTGATGCCTTGTTTGCTTCAAAATACGGCAATATGATGGATTTTGCCATTATGTGGGAAGCGGACAATGCGGGAACCGCATGCGACGAGAACGATCTTGTAAATCATTTGCTTCCGTTCTGGGCGGAAAATTATTTTTCAAAGCCCAACTATCTTAAAATAGACAACAAGCCGGTACTGTTCGTATATGACTGGTCGTTCCGTGTGGCAAAGGAAATCGGCGGAGGCGATGTGCTGAAACACGCACTTCAAACTTGCCGTGAAAAAATCAAGGAATACGGCTTTGACGGAATAATTTTCCAAGTTGAATACAGATACGACGATAAAAAAGTGCTTCAAACATATAAGGATTACGGATATGACAACACGTTTGCATATTGCTGGCACACCGAACAGCAGTTGCCTACGCAGGAAGAAATTCTTGACCGTCAAATGTACTTGATGAAAAATCATCTTGAATTTGATCCGTACTTCACCATACTGACCTGTTCGCAGTCGTGGGATCCGTACCCGTGGTACAGAAACAATCCGGACAGAATTAAAAATATTGTAAGGTGGAAACTTACGCCGAATAATTGGCGCAAGCTTCTTGAAATGGTAAAGGAACTTGCTGACAATATGCCCGACGGGGCTCTTGGCAAAAGATTTATTATGCTTGATAACTGGAACGAATGGGGCGAAGGGCATTATATTGCACCGCATCTTTCGGGTGGCTTCAAATATTTGCAGGCGGTCAGAGAAGTATTCACAAAACGTGACAATCTTCCCGATTACAGACTTCCGCAGGAACTCGGCTTAGGGCCTTACGACACAAATATAGACTTAAATGCAACAGAGGAGAGCTTATTATGAAACAATTAGAAGATTATGTTATTGCAATTCCCGATTTTCCGAAAGAAGGAATAATTTTCAGAGATATTACGGGAATTATAGGAGATGCCGACGGCTTTAAGCTTGCCATTGACGGACTTGCAAAGTGCCTTGAGGGTGTTGAATTTGATGCAATCGCAGGTGCTGAATCAAGAGGATTTATTTTCGGGGCACCTCTTGCATATATGTTTAACAAGCCGTTTATTCCGGTGAGAAAAAAAGGAAAACTTCCGAGAGAAACCGTTTCCGCCTCTTATGAACTTGAATACGGTACTGCGGAAATTGAAATTCACAAGGATTGCATAAAGCCCGGACAAAAGGTTATTTTAATTGATGACTTGATTGCCACCGGCGGAACGTTAAAGGCTGCCGCAGAACTTTTTGAAATGCTCGGCGCAAAGGTCGAAAAGATTTTGTTCGTTATCGAACTTGCGGGACTTAACGGCAGAGAAGCACTTAAAGGATATGACGTTGAGTCACTTATTTGCTACGAGGGCAAGTAATTATTAAAATAAAAACGCATCGGAAAATCAAATCCGATGCGTTTTTTGCTGATAAGTTAGTTTTTGCCGAATTTTTCGTAAATTGCTTTTTCGGCATTTTCGGGGTCAAAATTGAACAAGTATCCGTCGATACCTACCTTTTTAGCGCCCTCGATGTTTCTTAATGCATCGTCAACAAAAAATGCTTCTTCCGGCTTAAGATTGAATTTGTTAAGGGCATATTCAAAAATTTCTTTACTCGGCTTTGTTATTTTGATTTTTCCCGAAAAAACAAATCCGTCAAAATATTTAAAAATCCACACTTTTTTATAGTTGTCTGCAAAATGCTTATTGATGTTGGAAAGAATGTAAAGCTCAAATCCGTCTTTTTTCAGTTTTTCAAGCAATTCGGGCATACCGGCTATTACGGGAAGATGATCGTGAGAAGTTTCGCAGATATTTTCAACAATTGTGTGAAGTCTTTCAGGAGTGCGTGCCAAAGCTTCTTTTACAAAATCCTCCTGCTCAAGCAATCCTGCATCTTGAGGGTCGAATAATTCACGGTCAAAAACTTTGTTCACCAAAAGTTCGGCATCCTCACCGTACACACCGAATGATTTAACGATATTTGCGGGATTATATTCTATTAAAGTGTTACCGAAATCAAAAAATACTGCTTTTCTCATTTTATTACCTCATACGTATCTTAATATTTCAAGGCAAGTCCTGCCTTTTTTAGTCGTTCCTGTTTCGCCGCTCAAAATAAATCTGCCGAACCCACGTACGGAAATAATATCTCCGTCCTTTGCCGTATATGAATTGTTTTCGTTCAGCCGTCCGTTCACGAATACCTTTTGCGCCGAAAACAGTTCGTTGCATTTCGTGCGGGAAAGATTGAACATTTCCGCAATAATGCAGTCAATGCGCCGTGAAGCAACGATTATTTTTTCGCTTTCTGTTTCAAAAAGCTTGCCGTCGGGCAACTTATCCGTTATTTCACATTTTATTACCGTGTGCTTGACTTTTGTCAAATTTTCCCGAACGTATGCCGCCATTTTTTTAAGCACGAAAATATATGCCTCGTTGTTTTTGACAACTATATCGCCGATATTGCTTCGCTCTATTCCTAAATTCATAAGCGCACCCAAAAAGTCACGGTGGCTTAATTCATCTGCAAATTTCTTAAGGACCGGCTTCGCATTTATGCAAACTATGGGAAAGTCAACCTCATAGCCCAAATCTTCCTTGTTTCCAAAACGGAACACCGTTCGTTCGCAACCCTCACAGCCGCCGAATGAAACAAACTTTTCAAGTTCCTTAACATTCTTTTGTATTTCGCTTTGTTCGTCCAACCCTAAAAACGGAGTAAACGTATAGCCGTCAACACTTCGCCTTGAAAGGTCGAAAATGTGCTTGATAAACATACTGTCCATAAAATACCTCGCACAATATTGTATAATAAAAGTTGATAATTTGCAATTCCTAAAATGCTTTTTTATAAAATTTTTTACTGTGAGTATTGACACCGGCGGGGGCATATGATAGAATAAAAACGAAATATATTATGTCAAAAAGGAGCGCTTATGAGTTTATATAAATCCGTATTAAGAATTTTATCCTTTTTACTTATACTTGTTTTGTTCCGCTCCTGCGGCGGAAAAAAAGCCGATAATTCCACAATATTGGAAAATCCTGACACCGGAATAACCACACAACCCGTGGAAGACAAAACGTCAAATCAGATTTTATCGGGACTAAAAAATATAGACTGTTCCAAATATATTAAAGGCGCACTTCAATATAAAGTCGGGTTAAGAGGAGAAACAGAATTTCCTTTTGAGTCCGACGATATGAAAGCTGAGTGTACCGTCAAATGGGAACCTAATCTTGAGTACTGTATGGTTGAAAACTCAATTGATCAAGCGGTTAAAACTTCGGGCAGTAAAAAATTTGAAATCAAGGATGTAGGCGTAGGATATAGACCTATATGGAAGATTTATCCCGAAGAACTTTACAAAAAGAATAATAATATGCCGTATTCTTTTAATGCTACCTTTTTCGTTTTGGCAAACGGGGAAATAACCTGCAGAATTGATGCGGTAATTTCTCTTGATAATATGGAGTCAAAGCATTTTGAGGAATTATCCCAACTGATAGCCGAAAAGGTCAGCGAAGGAATACAGGAAAAATATAATTTGTTGATTGAAACCGACCGCGAGGCAAGAGAATTCTATTCTGATTTATAAGTTGACGATTTCTAAAAAAGGAGAAAGCCGATGAATAAAAAATTATTCTTCAACAAATCTGTACGGATAGGCAAAATAATTATAAGCATTTTATCCGTGATATTAGTTAGCATTTTGCTTTGTTCCTGCGAAAAAGCTCCGCTTTTTTATCGTGAGAGCAAGGTAAAAGACAAATTTGAAGTGGAGCAGGCAGATAATAAGACCACAAAAGAATTTCTTAACGGACTTAAAGACGTTGATACTTCAATATTTATTGCTAATTCGTTTAAGCTTCGAGAAGAATTGCAGGAAAATTTGGAATTTTCATTTGAAGCGGAAGATCTGAAAGCCGATTGCAGGGTAAAATGGTATGCAGGGAATAATGCTTCACAAGTGAAAAACGGATACCAAGGAACGTACAGGGAAGTGAAAATAAACGGCTTGGGCATGGGATATCAACCCGTTTGGCTTATCTATCCCGAAGAAAAGTACGACAAAAACAGTAATTATCCGTACCGCTTCAATATGTTTTTTACAATAACGAGAAAATGTAGGGGTTCATGCTGTGTTGAAGCGAATATTTCACTTGATAACAAAAATTCAAAGCATTTTGAAGAACTTTCACGGTATATTGCCGAAAAAGTCAACGAAAGCATAAATGAAAAGTATCAAAAACTGCTTGAAGAAAATCCGCAGGCACGGACATTCTACGGACAGTAATAAATACGGCACATTGTTCTTGCAATGTGCCTTTTTTATATTTATTTTGCATTATGATAATTGACATTTGAAAACGCAGAGGGTATAATATCCTTAATCTTTTTATTGAAAGGAAATTTTAATATGTCTGCACTTGATAATTTATACAAAAACAACCCCGTGAATGAAAAAAGAATAAGCACCGACGTGTTTTTTACGGCGGACACCGATAGCAAGTTTACGGGATTTGTAGATAAAAACATAAAATTTATTGAAGACTTTCAGCTTCTTGATCCCGTCTGCTGGGCAAGATTTGTTGAACAGTACAAGACACATTCCGACGAAAACGGCGGATGGCGAGGCGAATATTGGGGCAAAATGATGCGTGGTGCCTGCTTTACGTATTCGTACACTAAGAATGAAAAACTGTACTCAATTCTTACCGACACGGTAGAGGATATGATGTCCGCTATGGACGAATACGGCAGAATTTCTACTTACACGGTTGAAAATGAGTTCTTTTCGTGGGATATTTGGTCAAGAAAATACGTTCTGCTCGGAATGCAGTATTTTATGGAAATATGCCGTGATGAGGAACTTAAAAAGCGCATTGTTTTCTCGATGGAACAGCAGGTCAATTACCTGATGAGCAAAATCGGACCGGAAGAAGAAAAAATAAGAATTACGGAAACAAGTATGTATTGGCGTGGAATGGCATCGTCGTCAATTCTTGAACCTGTTGTCCGTCTTTACGATATAACCGGCAGAAAGGAATATCTTGATTTTGCTTCATACATCGTGAGCGAGGGCGGAATTTCACTTAACGGCTTTGATATTTTCGAAGAAGCATATAAGGATACCACACCTCCGTATCAGTATCCCATTACCAAGGCATACGAAATGATTTCCTGCTTTGAGGGACTTATTGAGTATTACCGTGCTACGGGAATTGAAAAATACAAAACGGCGGCATATAATTTCGGCAAGCGCTTAGGCGAAACGGATATAACCATAATCGGCTCTGCGGGATGCACGCACGAATACTTCGACCATGCGGCGCTTCGTCAGACAGATACCGCTTATGAGGGAATTATGCAGGAAACCTGCGTTACGGTTACTTGGATGAAATTCTGTTGGCAGCTTCTTATGCTTACGGGCGACGTGCGCTTTGCGGATTTCTTCGAGCAATCATTGTATAATGCTTATTTCGGCTCTATAAATACGGAAAAAATCGTCGATACTGAACTTATTCGCTCAAGAAAAGATAACAGACCGGGCTTCCCAACATGGGACGAAGCAATAATCGAGCCAATGCCCTTTGACAGTTATTCTTCGCTTTTGCCCAACACACGAGGCAGGGGAATAGGCGGACTTCAAATGATGCAGGATAAGCATTATTACGGATGTTGCGCCTGCATCGGCTCTGCGGGCACGGGGATGATCCATAAGGTCGCAACTATGCTTCAAAAAGACGGAATAGTTCTTAACTTGTTCATTCCGGGCACGGTAAAGACCGTTACTCCCGACGGGCAAAATATAAACATTATCACCGACACGGAATATCCTGTTTCGGGCAAGGTCAAGTTTATGTTTGAACTTGATAACAAGGAAAATTTTGCAATTACACTTCGTGTTCCCGAATGGAGCGACGAAACGCTGCTTTCTGTGAACGGCGGCGAAATTCCCTGCAAAAAAGGATATAACAGAATAAAACGCACGTGGCAAAACGGCGATGAAATCGTTCTTGAACTTGATATGCGCACAAAGATTATTTCTGCGCCGTCAGACCCGGTTGACGTTATTTTCAGAAAAAACGACTGGATGAACAGTTACGTTATTCCGGAAGTGGTTTATGAATCGGAAGATGCAAAATATCACATTGCGTTAAGAAGAGGACCGATCGTTCTTGCCCGTGACGCAAGACTCGGTGAAAATGTTGATGAAGAAACGGATATTCTTTACGATAAAAACGGATATGTAAACGTTACCTGCTCTGACAAGGCGAAGTTTGAAAAAGTTATCGAATTGCAAATTCCACAGAAAAACGGAAAAACATTCACCGTCGTTGATTACGGTTCTGCAGGAAAAACTTGGCGTGAAGATTCAAAATACGCTTGTTGGCTTCCTACAAAAAGATAAATAAAGGATAAAGGGACTGTGCATTTTCTGCACAGCCCCTTTTAATGTATCGACAGTAAATCAGCAACCGCAGGGTGCGGGAGTGTTGTCGTTACCGCAACCGCAGCAGCAAATAAGAAGAATAATAATTATCCAAATGCAGCAGTTGTCGCCGCCGCCGCCGAATCCGCCGCCGCAGGAATTGCCTCCGCAGCCACCGCAACAGAACAAAAGAATAAGAATGATGATAAGCCATGTACAGTCATTATTTCCGCAGCCGGAACCGTTAAAGAATTTACCCATATAAAATTCTCCTTTAATTTTGATTTGTAAGAACTTCTTACAGTTTTATACTATGTTGCCCTGTAAATTTTTGTTACATTTTTGAGAAATTCTACGCTCGGTAGAACGAAGAAATCGGTATTCTACCAAACATTTTTTGCGGTAGAACCTCAATTTTTTAACAGTAGAGAAGAAAAAAGCACCGTAGGTTTACTTTTTCGCATAAGGGCAATATAATTTTTGCGTTGAAAGAAAAAGCGAAAGGAGATTTTTATGGAAAGAACACCTATAAAAGAAAGAAAACTTCCGAATTATACAAAAGGCGAGGAAATAGCCAATATGGTAACGCATATTGTAGGTGGCGCGGTGGGAATAGTTATTTTGCTTATTTCACTGCAAATCTCGATAAGTCACCGTAACGTGTGGGGAATCGTTTCGGGAAGTATATTCGGCTTTTCGGTGATAGCGCTTTATACCGTATCAAGCGTTTATCACGGACTTAAATGCTGCACCGGAAAAAAGGTTATGCAGGTCATTGACCATTGCACGATATATCTTTTAATAGTAGGAACGTACACACCTATTTTGCTTTCGGGAATAAGACCCGCATACCCGGTAATTGCTTGGACTGTATTCGGAGTTGAATGGGCACTTGCTTTGGCTGCCGCTACATTTACGGCAATAGATTTAAGTAAGTATAAAAAACTTTCGATGATATGCTATCTCGGAATGGGGTGGTGCATTGTTGCGGTGCTTAAACAAACAATAAACGTAATGACACTTAGAGGATTCTTAATGTTGCTTTCCGGCGGAATAGCATATACAGTCGGTGCGGTTCTTTATAAGATAGGCGCAAAAAAGCCAATATTCCACACGGTTTTTCATGTTCTCACGGTTGTGGGAACAACTCTTCAGGCGATTGCAATATTCGGGTATGTTTTGTAATTCTTTCGTTTGCCGAAAAATGATTTCTTTACGCTGAAAACGGCTTTTAGTCAAAATGTTTTTTCGTTTTGTGCATTTTGACAGTAGCACGTTTTCGGAATAAATGGTACAATACAGAAAAATAAATTAGGAGGACTGTTTTATGGCAGGCGTTACTTTAAGACACATTTACAAGGTTTATGCAGGCGGCGTTACAGCTGTTAATGACTTCAACCTCGTTATTAAAGATAAGGAATTTATCGTTCTCGTAGGACCTTCCGGTTGCGGAAAATCAACAACTCTTCGTATGGTTGCAGGCCTTGAAGAAATTACCGAAGGTGAACTTTTCATCGGTGACAAGCTTATGAACGACGTTGCACCTAAGGACAGAGATATCGCAATGGTTTTCCAGAACTATGCTCTTTATCCTCACATGACCGTTTATGATAACATGGCATTCGGTCTTAAACTTCGTAAAGTTCACAAGGGTGAAATTGATAAAAAAGTTAAGGAAGCTGCTAAGGCACTCGGTATCGAACAGTATCTTCAGAGAAAGCCCAAGGCTCTTTCCGGTGGTCAGCGTCAGCGTGTAGCACTCGGCCGTGCTATCGTTCGTGAACCCATGGTATTCCTTATGGACGAACCTCTTTCAAACTTGGATGCTAAACTTCGTGTACAGATGCGTACCGAAATCACACGTCTTCACAAGAGACTTAACACAACGTTCATTTACGTTACCCACGACCAGACAGAGGCTATGACAATGGGTACCAGAATCGTTGTTATGAAAGACGGTTTCATTCAGCAGGTTGATACTCCTCAGAACCTTTACGATTATCCTTGCAATAAGTTCGTTGCAGGCTTCATCGGAACTCCTCAGATGAACTTCTTTGATGCTACACTCGTTAAAGATGGCGACAAGGTTATTGCCCGTCTTGGCGAAAACAAGGTTGAACTTCCTCAGGCTATCGTTTCAAAACTTACCGACCAGAGCTATATCGGCAAAGATGTAATCCTCGGTGTTCGTCCCGACGATATCCACGATGAAGAAGTATTTATCGAAGCTCATCCCGAAGCAAGAGTTAAGGCTCACGTTGAACTTCTTGAAAAACTCGGTTATGAAACACTTGTTTACCTTGAAATGGATGCTTTCATTCAGGAACAGGCAGACAAGGCTGTTGCCCGTGTTAACCCCCGTTCAACCATTATGGGCGGCGATGACGTTGTTCTTGCATTTGATCCTTACAGAATCAAACTCTTCGATAAGGATACCGAAGTTTCTATCCTTGACAGATAATTTCAAACGAAATAAATTAAAATCCACTTCGCAAGAAGTGGATTTTTTTATAGGGTTATCGCCGTAATTTCCTTGTTTCTTTTCTTTGCTTCCGAAATAACAAAAGCAGTTCCTTTTGATTTCCCGTCCCAAAATGCAAGGATTTTATCGGCATATTCAATTATTTGAATATTGCGGATTAACGGAGCGCTTTTTTTATATCTTCTGTAATTGGGTAGGAATATTTTTGTGGGAATATTATTTTCCTGAGCATATTTTTCTGCCTGTTTGTCAATGCCGAGCGCTCCGCCGGATACGATTTCATCTACTTGAAAATCAATATAATTTTGCAAATCAATGTCCTTTAGTGACCTTGAACCGATAATTGCTAACTTCATAATACCTCCAAAATAAAACTATGTAGAATGTAAAATGCCTTCATATTTAACATTATAGCATATATTGAATATAAAATAAACACATAATAAATATAAAATAAATGTATATTGTGTTAAAAGAGGTAATTGTATGAAAAATTTATCTGTAAGAATTGACGAAGCTATGCTCGATAAGTTACACGTTATCGCTGACTATGAGGGACGAAGCGCAAACAGTGAAATTCTTATTTTGATAAGAAACGAAATTGAAAAATACGAAAAACAGCATGGTGTTATTGATTTCAAGAAAAAATAAAAACCGCTTTATAAAAAGTTTTTTTACTTCCTTTTCTTGTAAGAAAAGGAAGCGAAAAGAACTTTTATTTCGCTTTGCGGCAACAGTTCACCCTTACGTCAAAAAAGCCTCTCATGTATAAGAGAGGCTTTTGCTTTATCGACATAACGGCTTTTACCGCAAAAAAGTATTAAAATTTCTTTTGTGTTCTTTTCTTTATAAAGAAAAGAACAAACAAAGCGAAAAGAACTTTTATTTCGCTTTGCGGCAACAGTTCACCCTTACGTCAAAAAAGCCTCTCATGTATAAGAGAGGCTTTTGCTTTATCGAAATAACGGCTTTTATCGCAAAAAAAGTATTAAAATTTCTTTTGTGTTCTTTTCTTTATAAAGAAAAGAACAAACCAAACAAAAAGTATTTTTTATTATTCTTCTTCTGCTGAGCCTAATTCTCCCGTGCTTCCGGCAAGGATAAGTGCAGAAATCATTTCGTCCATATCACCTTGCATAAAACTG
>JAZRYL010000038.1:0-38137 GCA_045600705.1 Clostridia bacterium
AATATGTATGAAATAATCTGCATAAAAAAGGGAAGCGGAACGTTTAACGTTGAAGGCTCTACTTATCAAATATATCCCGGTTGCCTGCTTGTGTTCAGACCCCGTGAATTTCATTGCCTTAACATTTCGGAAAACAATGAATATGAACGCATTGTAGTTCATTTTGAAGAAAGCATTATTTATGAAAATGCACCGATGCTTCTTAATATTTTCAACAACCGTGAACTCGGAACAAACAACATTTACCCCGATATAAACAATAATGTTTCGTCGGTTTTTGAGCGTCTTTCGATTTTTTCGAGAATGAGTGATCCGGAAAAAATAATTCTTTCCAAACTCGGACTTAACGAATTGCTTGTTATACTGTATAACGAGTTTTCGCCGAACTTAAAAACAGATTCAGTTGAAAAACTTATTACCCGAATTATCAACTACATAAATGAGAACATTTCCTCCACATTCAAACTTGAAGAACTTGCCGAAAAGTTTTTTATCAGCAAGTATCATTTGGGGCATATATTCAAAAACTATACAGGAATGTCCGTTATGGAATACGTAATACGAAAACGTGTTATGCTTGCACAGCAAATGATGTTTGAAGGTACTCAGGCATCGGTTGCGGCAACTTTAAGCGGATTTAACGATTATTCTGCATTTTACCGTGCGTACAAAAAGTATATCGGAAAAATGCCGTCAAAAGAGGTTGTGAAAGATGAGTGAACTTTTGGGATAACTTGAGTGAACTTTATTAAATATATATTATATTATAGAGAATACGAACAATATTGTAAAAAGCCAGACAAATCGGGCACTTTGGCTTTTTTGATAAAATTATTTTTTGTAAAAAAATGTATTATTCAGTCAATGGAATTTTTCTTTTGGCTGAATTTTTTTCTTGACAAGGATTTCCTTTTAATATACTATTATTCTATATTTGAGGGAGGAAGTGCTTTATGTTTTCGAAAGATAAACTGTTTTTCCTTTACTTAAATAACACAAAGAAAATGCAACCGAAGAAATTTAACAAACTTTATTTTCAGTATGAAAATTACGGTAATTTCAGAGATTGTATTGACGAAATCAAGTTCAGTGATGAAAGTGTCAAGGAAGAAATCATTTCGTCTGAATGGGAAAAGAAAATTCGACCGATAATCGAATACATGGACAGTAAAAATATTCGCTGTATGTTTTACGGTGACGAGGATTATCCCGAAGATTTAATTAATCTTGATAATCCGCCTGCACTTCTTTATTACATCGGTGACGTATCGCTTCTTAAAGAAAAATGTCTCTCTGTTATCGGTTCGAGAATAGCCACCTCGTACGGCTATCAGGTTACGGAACAGTTAATTCCGAAAATTTCGGAAAATAATGTTGTTATCGTATCCGGAATGGCTGAAGGTATTGACGGATATGCACAAAGCATTGCAATCAAGCACGGCAAAACGGTTGCGGTGTTAGGCGGCGGAGTTGATTATATTTATCCGCTCACGAATAAAGACCTTTACGGTGAAATAATAAAGGGCGGACTTGTTTTAAGCGAATATCCATTGTCTTCAAGACCGTTTCCGGGCAATTTTCCCGAAAGAAACCGAATTATTGCCGCAATAAGCAAATGTGTGCTAGTAATAGAAGCAGGAAAGAAAAGCGGTACCATGTCCACTGTGGAATACGCAATGGAATTAGGCAAAACCGTTTGTGCAGTTCCGGGCAGTATTCTTTCTTCATCCTGCGAAGGCACAAATCAGATTATAAAAGACGGTTGTCAGATAGTGCTTAGTGCAAGTGATGTTCTTGAAGAATACGGCATATTCAAAAAAGAAAAGAAGAAAGTGATTTCAACTGATTTTTCCGGACTTGACAAGCAAATAATTCAGTTGCTTGAAAGAGAAGATATGAATTTGTACGAAATGATGAATATACTTAAAGTTGATTACGGTACGATTTCTCAAAATCTTGTTATGCTCGAAATTGCAGGTGCTATTGAGGCATGTGCGGGCAACATTTACACATTAAAAAGATGAAGGCGGAGTTTTAATTTATGTCAAAACTGATGATTGTGGAATCTCCACATAAAGCAAAAACCATTGAAAAATTTTTGAAAAAGGAATATAAGGTCTTAGCAAGCGGCGGACACATTGTTGACCTTCCGAAAAGCAAACTCGGTATCAACACCGAAAAGAATTTTGAACCTCAGTATATGCTTCTTGCGGCAAAAAAAGAACTTGCCAACGAACTTAAAGAAGAGGCAAAAAAAGCCGATGAAGTTTATCTCGCAACGGACCCTGATAGAGAGGGAGAAGCGATTTCGTGGCATCTTGCCGCATTGCTCGGAATTCCCGAGGATGCTTGTTGCCGTGTGGTTTTCAATGAAATTACGGAAAACTGCATTCGCAAGGCACTTACACAGCCGAGAAAAATTGATATTGATCTTGTAAATGCTCAGCAAGCAAGACGTGTTCTTGACAGACTTGTGGGCTATGAAATCAGCCCGATTTTGTGGCATAAAATCAAAAGCGGATTAAGTGCAGGACGTGTTCAGTCTGCCGTAACGAAAATCATCGTTGACAGAGAACGTGAAATTGAAAAATTCGTTCCCGACGAGTATTGGGAACTTGATGCACAACTTTGCACACTTAAGCCTAAGAAAAAGTTTGATGCGCACTTCTTCGGTGACGTGAACGGAAAAATTGAATTCAAAAATCACGAGGAAGTCGAAGCAGTTGCTTCCGAACTTGAAAATGCCGAATATAAAGTAGACCAGTATAAAGAAGGTTCAAAGAGCCATAATGCTCAGCCGCCTTTTACCACCAGCGTATTGCAGCAGGATGCGGCAAGAAAACTCGGTTTTACAGCTAAAAAGACTATGATGCTTGCTCAGCAACTCTATGAAGGTGTTGACATCAAAGGTGTAGGAGCAGTCGGTCTTATAACGTATATCCGTACCGATTCAGTTCGTATTGCTGACGAAGCGATTGCTGACGTAAGAAAGTTCATTAAAGAAAAATACGATGCAAAATATTTGCCTGCAAAAGCAAACGTATTTAAGGCAAAAAAGAATATTCAAGACGCACACGAAGCAATTCGTCCCTCAGCAATGGAATTCACGCCCGAACGTGTTAAAGACAGTATAACGACCGATCAGTACAAACTGTATAAACTGATTTTCGACCGCTTTGTTGCATGCCAGATGGTTCCGGCAAAATATGCAACTATTACCGTTTCAATTCTTGCAAACAATAAATACGTTTTCAAGGCAAGTGCTTCAAAGCGCACTTTTGACGGCTATATGGCAGTTTATAACGAAAACGACGAGGAATCTAAAGCAGTAATTCTTCCCGAAATGAAGGAAGGGGATTCTATCGGATTTATTTCGTTTGAACAGTCACAACACTTTACTCAGCCGCCTCAAAGATTTAACGAGGCATCAATAATCAAAGAAATGGAAGTTAAGGGAATAGGCAGACCGAGTACGTATTCGCCTACACTTGTTACTATTGACGAAAGAGATTATATCGAAAAAGAAAAGGGCAAAAACAGAAACAGAACACTGCGTCCCACAAACCTCGGTACTTGTGTTACAGATATGATGGCGGCAAATTTCCCGGATATCGTTGATATTAAATTTACCGCTTCAATGGAAGAAAAGCTTGATAAAGTCGAAGCAGGCGAGCTTGATTGGGTAAAAGTTATTTCCGATTTTTATGCTCCGTTCAAGAAAACGCTTGATAAGGCAAGTCAAATCGAACGTGTAAAGGTTCCCGTTGTAACGTCCGAGGTTCCATGCCCGAAGTGCGGCGCAATGATGGTCGTAAGAAGCAGCAGATTCGGTAAATTCCTTGCTTGCCCGAACTATCCGGAATGTAAATCCACTCAGCCGTTGCCCGAAAATGAAATCAAAGAACCCTGCCCGAAATGCGGAGGAAAACTTGTTCAGCGCATTTCAAAGAAAGGCAAAAAGTTCTACGGATGCGACAATTATCCGAACTGTGACTTTGCTGCCGCAGGACTTCCTACGGGTGAAAAATGTCCCGAGTGCGGTGATTTCCTTATAAAAGGATTTAAGGGTAAAATTCTTTGCAAAAACTTTAACTGTAAATACTCAAAATCAGCAAAAAAAGAAACGGAAAAAGAGAACGAATAAATGAAAGTTTCAGTTATCGGCGCAGGTCTTGCAGGCTGCGAAGCAACATATCAACTTGCTAAACGCGGAATTAAAGTTGACCTGTATGAAATGCGCCCTAAAAAATTAACTCCTGCACATACCGGCGGCGGATTTGCAGAACTTGTATGTTCAAATTCGCTTAGGTCGGACCGCCTTGAAAACGCCGCAGGACTTCTTAAAGAAGAACTTCGCCGGCTTGATTCGGTCATTATGAAAGCCGCAGACAAATGTGCTGTTCCGGCAGGTGGCGCTCTTGCGGTTGACCGAGAAAGTTTTTCACAAACCGTAAAAGAAATTATTATGTCATTTGATAACGTTCATTTTATCAATGAAGAAGTTACAAAAATTCCCGACGGCAATGTTATAATTGCCGCAGGACCGCTTTGCTCCGATTCGCTTGTTGAAGAAATTTCAAAAATGACGGGCGAAGAATACTGTCATTTCTTTGATGCGGCGGCGCCTATTGTTACAAAAGATTCAATAGATATGGATAAGGCGTTCGTTCAAAGCAGATACGGCAGAGGCGACGATTATATCAATTGCCCAATGACAAAGGAACAGTACGAAAATTTCGTAAACGAACTTCTTAATGCGGAAGTTGCGCCCGTTCACGGCTTCGAAGGCCAGGTTTTTGAAGGATGTATGCCCATAGAAGTTATGGCTTCAAGAGGACTGCAAACACTTGCGTTCGGTCCATGTAAGCCGGTAGGACTTGTTGACCCCAAAACGGGTGAAACACCGTATGCTTGTATTCAGCTTCGTCAAGACGATGCAAAAAATACGCTTTATAATATAGTTGGATTTCAAACTCACCTTAAATTCGGAGAACAAAAACGTGTATTTTCACTTATTCCCGGACTCGAAAACTGTGAAATCGTTCGATACGGCGTAATGCACAGAAATACATTTTTGTGTTCGCCCAAACTTCTTGATAAGAATTTTGCATTAAGAAGTAATCAAAATATCGCTTTCGCAGGTCAGATAACGGGCGTTGAGGGGTATATAGAGTCAACTGCTTCGGGATTTGTGGCAGGACTTTCTATGTGCCAAAAGGTAAAAAATGAAGAAGTAACCGATTTTACTTCTTTAACGGCAATAGGCTCGCTCGGTTATTACGTTTCATCGGGAAGCGGAAGAAATTTTCAGCCGATGAATATAAATTTCGGTATTATTGACCCGCCCGAAACAAGAATTAAGGGCGGTAAACAAGCAAGATATGAATACATTTCAAAAAGAGCTCTTGCAAAAATAGATGATATTAAGGAGACAATTTAATGGAATTAAGAGGAACAACTATTGTTTGTGTTCGCAAAAACGGTAAATGTGCAATTGCCGGTGACGGTCAGGTTACTATGGGTGAATCCGTTGTAATGAAATCCGGTGCAGTTAAGGTTCGCAAACTTTTTAACGATACAGTTTCAGTTGGCTTTGCGGGAAGTGTTGCCGACGCATTTACACTTTGTGATTTATTTGAATCAAAACTTCAGGAACATTCGGGAAATCTGTATAGGGCAAGTGTTGAACTTGCACAAATGTGGCGCAGGGACAGAGCGCTTTCCAAACTTGAAGCAATGCTTATTGCGGCGGATAAAAACGGAACACTTGTGCTTTCAGGAACGGGTGAAGTAATTGAGCCTGACGACGGTATTGTTGCCATCGGAAGCGGCGGAAACTATGCTTTGGCGGCGGCAAGAGCACTTTCACAGAATACAGATTTAGAACCGAAAGATATTTGTTTGAAGGCACTTAAAATAGCCGGTGATATTTGTGTGTTCACAAATGACCACATTACAGTTTTGGAGGTGTAAAAATGCAGTATTCACCTAATGAAGTAGTTGACGAATTAAGCAGATTTATTATAGGGCAGAACGAAGCAAAACGTACGGTTGCCATTGCGCTTCGCAACAGATACAGAAGAAGCAAACTTTCAAAAGAATTGCAAGACGAAATAACACCGAAAAATATCATTATGTCCGGTCCTACCGGTGTTGGTAAAACCGAAATTGCAAGAAGAATTGCAAAAATCGTAGGCGCACCGTTTGTTAAGGTAGAAGCAACTAAATTTACCGAAGTAGGTTATGTTGGCAGAGATGTTGATTCTATGATTCGTGACCTTGCGGAAGCATCTATTCGCCTTATTAAGGAAGAGAAAACTGCTCAGCTTCAAGATAAACTTAACAAGCTGACAACAAATAAGTTGATTGATATTCTTATTCCTATGCGCAAGAAAAAAGAAGAGGGTGAAGAAGACCTTTCGGCAAAACGTGACGCTATTAAGCAAGACCTTGATTCGGGCAGAATCGAGGACCTTACAATAGAAGTTGAGGTTGAAGATAAGCCGAATAATATGAATCTTGAAATGCCCGGTCAGCCCGAAATTGTTATCGGTGATATTTTCGGACAAATGATGCCCACAAAAATGAAAAAGCGCAAAATGTCCATAAGAGAAGCAAGAAAAGTTATTTCTCAGCAGGAACTTAACAAACTGCTTGATATGGATTCAATTACTCAGGAAGCGCTTGAAAGGGCAGAACAAAGCGGAATTATCTTTATTGATGAAATTGATAAAATTGCTTCCGGCTCAAGCGCAGGCAGAGGCCCCGACGTAAGCAGAGAGGGTGTTCAAAGGGATATTCTTCCGCTTGTTGAAGGCTGCACGGTAAATACAAAATACGGTCCTATTAAGACTGATTACATTTTATTTATCGCCGCAGGTGCTTTCCACCTTTCAAAAATAACCGATTTGATTCCCGAATTGCAGGGAAGATTTCCGCTTCACGTTGAGTTAAGCGCTTTGGGTGAAAAAGAACTTAAAGATATTCTTACACGCACAGATAATGCGCTTATAAATCAGTACAAAGCATTGCTCGGTGTGGATAACGTAAACCTTATTTTCACGGATGAAGCCATTGATATGATTGCACATTTCGCTTTTGAAGAAAACGAAGTAAAAGAAAATATCGGTGCAAGACGTCTTACGGCGGTTATGGAAAAATTGCTTGATGAAATATCATTTACCGCAACGGACGAAATTCCGATGCACGACGTTACGATTGATGCGGAATATATAAAGGCTCATTTGGGAAGCAGTCCCGAAATGAAAAATATAAGAAAATACATTTTGTAAATATAAAAGCGTGGCAGGAATATTTCCGAGCCACGTTTTTTGTATATTCATTTTTCTATTGGCAAAAATAATAGCATATAAAATAAAAAAGGAGATTTTTATATGCAAGCAGTTATTTTAGCCGGTGGTTTGGGAACAAGACTTAATCCTTTAACCAAGGAGATGCCGAAACCGATGATTACGGTTGCAAATAAGCCGTTATTGGACTATTCAATTGATTTGTTAAAAAAGCACGGAATCACGGATATAGGAATTACAGTCAGATATTTACCCCAATATATTAAGGATTATTTGGGAAACGGCGAATACAGAAATGTTAAAATAAAATATTTTTCGGAAAATATCCCCCTTGGAACGGCAGGAAGTGTTAAACAAGCCGAAAACGATCTTGATGATACGTTTGTGGTTTTAAGCGGTGATGCTTTAACGAATACCGATTTAAGCAAAGTTTTACTGTATCACAGAAGTATTCATGCTGATGTGACCATTGTAGCAAAGGAAGAAACGTCACCGTTGGAATTCGGTGTGGTTGAAATAGAAACAGACGGCAGGGTAGTTGGTTTTAATGAAAAACCTCTTTGGGAAAATGTAAAAAGTAATACGGTAAACACGGGAATTTATATTATCAACAAAGAAATTCTCGACTATATTCCAAAAGATAAGGAATTTGATTTCAGTAAAGATTTGTTTCCGTTGCTTCTTAAGGAAAATAAGCGGATTTACGGCTATATTTCGGAAAAATATTGGTGTGATATCGGTACTCCGGACAAATACCTGAGTGCTAATTTTGACTTATTAAACGGCAATTTCAACGGCAAAAAAGCGGATATAATTACCGGTGAAAACATAAAAATATCGGATGAAACGGTATTTTTACCGCCGGTAAGTATTGCGGACAATGTGGAATTCACGGGCAAAAACGTTATAGGTCCCAATGTTGTTATCGGAAGCAACAGCATAATAAACAACTGTAAAATCAGCAAGTCGGTTATTTGGCAAAATGCAGAAATTGAAAACTGTGATTTTTCCGATACAATTATCGGAAACAATACAAAAATAGAAGGTGCTGTGCTTTCGGGAAATAATATTATCGGTTCGGACGCCGTACTGAAGCAAAACAGTCATATTCGGTACGGTATAAAGGTGTATAACAACGTTTATGTTCCTGCTGAAGCGGTTGTATCGGAAAATATGACCGAAAGTAATATGCCTATCGGAAATGTTTTTGAAAACGGAATGATTATTGGCAGATGGAACAAAAAAATAACCGACGAAATGCTTAAAGGAATTGCAGGCTCGTATTTTTATGAAAGAATAGCGGTTGCATATAACCGAGAAACGGGGAATATAGCACATTTGCTTGCATCATATTATTCTCTTAACGGTGCAACGGTTTATATTATAAACGGAAAAGAATCCTCAATAAGATACTTTTCATGCATAAACAATATTCCCACAGTATTTGTTGATGAAAAAAACGGAAATCTTATTATTCAATTTATTGATTCCAACGGATTGAATATTTCCTCGCAAGCAGAAAAGAAAATAACATTTACAGCCGGTCAACCCATAAGAAAAGGTAAAATCGTAAAATTTCAAAATCAAGATGCAAAATTCGAATTTTTCTTAAACTCATCTTTTCCCATGATGAAAAATAATGTTTCCCTTATGGCTGACGACACATATTCCGTTCACAATGTTATTTTCGGACAGTTTAAGAACGGTGCTTCGGTTCATTCGAGAAACGGTTCCGTTACCGACGTTTTTATTGACGGTAACAGACTTTCGGTCAATGATTTTTTGAAACTTAAAATTGATTTAACACAGTTACTTGGCGAAAAAGAAGTTTTTCTTCCCGAATGTGCTGACAAGGAAATAACCGACTATGCCGAATCCAAAAACATTTTTCCGTTAAAAACGTTTCAGCATAAAGGAAATACCATGCAGCAAACAGAAAAATTTATTTCAGTTGCTTGCCTGCTTGAATTTGAACCCGCATTTTTCGCTTTGGCATACTGTTATTTCAAAGATGAGATTCAGTTTGAAAAATCAAGTTCAAAAATTGCGAAATTCTCCTTTAACTGTATGCCCGAGGAAACATCGAAAATCATCAAAATTCTTAATGACAGTAAACAAAAATATAGTGAAATAATAAGTATTGTTCCGCAAAATAACGGGTATTCTTTTGCAGTTTACGGTAAATATTTTAACGAGGAATATGCTCCCGATTTCATTGAAAATTTCGTAAACGATTCACTTGATAATTCAACAAAATAAATCAGCCTTTGCCAATATATTTACTTGCAATTTTTACCTTTTTGTTGTATAATTTATATTGCAAAAATATATTAGGAGGCTCCGTTTGTGGCTAAGAGCAAAAACAAACTTCATATAATTCCGCTTGGTGGCGTTGATGAAATAGGCAAGAATATGACCGCCATTGAGTACGGTAATGATATAATTATTATTGACTGCGGATCAATGTTCCCGAAAGAGGACCTTTACGGCATTGATCTTGTTATTCCCGATACTTCTTATCTCGAAAAGAACATTGACAAAATCAGAGCATTTATTATTACTCACGGACACGAGGACCATATAGGTGCAATTCCGTACGTATTCCAGAAAATAAATGCTCCGATTTACTGTACACGTTTAACGCAGGCACTTATAGAAAACAAATTGAAAGAATATAAGATGCCGAAAAAAATCAAAATCAACTGTATCAAACCGAAAGACGTTGTCAGAACAGGCTGCTTTGAAATTGAGTTTATCAAAACGAATCATTCGATAGCCGGTGCCGTTGCGCTTGCAATCGGAACACCCGTGGGAACAGTTATCCATACGGGCGATTTTAAGGTGGATTACACGCCCGTTGACGGCGACGTTATTGACCTTGCTTCATTTGCCCGTTACGGTGAAAACGGCGTTCTTTTGCTTATGTCGGATAGCACAAATGCCGAGCGTGAAGGTTTTACCATGAGTGAAAGCAGAGTGGGAGAGTGCTTCGAAAAATATTTTGACGAAGGATGCGATCAGCGAATTATTATCGCAACATTTGCAAGCAATATACATAGAATTCAGCAAATTGTTGACTGCGCCGAAAAATACGGAAGAAAAATTTGCTTTTTGGGCAGAAGTATGGAAAATGTGTCGAAGATTGCCGTTGATTTAGGCGAACTTTCGTTGGACTCTAAGACCATTATTACACCCGATAAGGCTGAAAACCTTCCGAAGGAAAAGGTTGTTATTATTACCACCGGTTCGCAGGGCGAACCTATGAGCGGACTTGCAAGACTTGCTTCGGGCGATCACTCAAAAATCAAACTGACAAAGGGAGACATGGTAATTGTATCCGCAAACCCCATTCCGGGAAATGAGCGCCTTGTTTACAGAGTAATAAACAATCTTTACCGTTTGGGTGTAATCGTAATTTACGAGGCGTTGGATGCGGTACACGTTTCCGGACACGCATGCAAGGAAGAATTAAAACTTATTCTTTCACTTACAAAGCCAAAGTATTTTATGCCCGTTCACGGCGAATACAGACATCTTATGCAGCACGCAATGCTTGCGGAAAAACTCGGTCATGACAGCAGCACGATATTTATTCCCGAAGTGGGAAAGGAACTTGAAATTTCCAAAACGGGTGCAAAACTTACGGGAAATATTCCAAGCGGCGTAGTTATGGTAGACGGCCTCGGAATAGGCGATGTCGGCAATGTTGTTCTGCGTGACAGACGGCTTCTTTCACAAGACGGACTTATGGTTGTCTGCATTACGCTTTCAAGCACAGACGGCTCACTTTTGACTGAACCCGATTTGATTTCAAGAGGCTTCATTTATATGAAAGATAACGAGGAACTTATCAAAGAATCAAAGCAAATCGTTCAAGATATTGTGGAGGGTCTCAGCCGTGATAAACTGCGTGATTGGCCCTTTATTAAAAATGAAACAAAGCGGCAATTAAAAGAGTTTTTGTATTCAAAAACAAAGCGCACACCTATGATTTTGCCGATGATAATTGAAATATGAGAAACGAAAACAATCCAAAGGAAAGTGTTTTTACAAAAATTAAATATTTTTTTCTTAATTTATCACACTCTTTTTTGATAAAAATGGGGAATTTTATCGGAACGGGCAACGACACCAAGGAAACTTGGCGAAAAATAAGACCCGTAAGTATTTATTTGATCAGTTTTTTGCTTGTTGTGACCGTATTTGCAGTCGGTATATCCGTTTCGCTTAAAAAAGTGTTTGGTGCCGTAAATAAGCACGACGATACACCCATTCTTTTTACTATAAACAACGGTGCGTCAATGTCATACGTTGCTTCAAGTTTGAAGGATAAAGGGCTGATAAATACTTCTCTCGGTATAAAACTTCTCGCAGATTTTACAAGCGTTTCTTCAAAAATTCAAAGCGGAGAATACGTGCTTGACAAAACCATGAGAGTTCAGGATATTCTTGATGCGATAACAAAGCCTACTGCGTCAGCAAAGATTATTTCCGTAACAATTATCGAAGGTATGACCTTGAACGATTTTGCCGATACATTGCAGGCAACGGGAGTTATTTCTTCTTCCGATGAATTCGTAGAGGAATGTCGCAACATATCAAATTACACGGAAGATTTTCCGTTTTTGGCTGATTTAATGTCTGTCAACGGATTGAATAATCCGTTGGAAGGATATTTGTTCCCAGATACGTATCAGTTCTATGCGGATACAAGCGTTAAAGAATGTGTAACCAAGTTCCTTAACAGAATAAATAACATTTATACCGATGAATATGCTCAGCAGGCAAAGCAAAACGGTATGAGTATGCACCAGGTACTTACCCTTGCTTCGCTGATAGAAAAAGAGGGAAGAACGGAAGATTTTTCAAAGATTTCAGCCGTGTTCCATAATCGAATAAATAAAGGAATGAAGCTTGAATCCGACGTTACGGTTCAGTACGCTTTGGGGGTAAAAAGATTAGTTCTTACCGCCGAAGAACTTAAGATTGAGTCACCGTATAATACATATTCGGTAACAGGTCTGCCGGTGGGACCGATAGGCTGCCCCGGTAAAAAAGCAATAGAAGCCGCTTTATATCCCGATCAGGATGTAATAGCAGGGAATTACTTATATTTTACACTTACAGACCCTTACACGGGCGAAGTAGCATATTCAAAGACGTATGACGAGCATTTAAGCGTTAAAAATAAATACAAAGACTTGTGGGCGGCATACGATAAGGCGCAGGGAAAGAAATGAAGCAGGTAACAATTTATACTGACGGCGCTTGCTCCGGTAATCCGGGAGCCGGCGGATGGGGTGCTATACTTATGTATGGCACGGCAAAAAAAGAAATAAGCGGTTTTGAAGACAATACAACCAATAACCGAATGGAATTAACTGCGGCAATTCGTGCGCTTGAATTATTAAAAGAACCGTGTGAAATAAAATTGTATTCCGACAGCGCGTACTTGGTAAATTCTTTTGAAAAAGGTTGGATTTACGGTTGGGCTAAAAAAGGTTGGAGAAAAACCGACGGGGAAGTGCTGAATAAAGAACTTTGGCAGCAACTTTATTCGCTGAATCAAACACACAAAATTGAATTTATTAAGGTTAAAGGCCATGCCGACAATGAATTTAATAACCGTTGCGACCAGTTGGCTACCGGTGAAATAAAAAAGAATAAATAAAATCAAGACCGTGCAACTTTACTTGTTGTACGGTCTGCTTTTATGTTAAAAATCAATTCTTTGAGACATTTTTACGCAGTTTTCATCGTCTTTAAGCATTTTGAAAATTTTTGCTAAGTTTTCAGATGCAATTTTAAGCGCCGCCTGACCAATTGTCTGAGTGCATCCGTAAGGCGGATTTCCGCTATACGCATCGGGGAAATTAACGCCCCAAGCGGCTCCGTGGTGAACGGCCATTTCGCCTAAATAATCTGCTTTATGAACCGAACTGTGTCTGCAGGAATCGTATTTATCAGGTCTTATAAGTTCGGGCATTTTACTCATACAAAGCATTGTTTCCCTAAAATCGGAATGTCCGCCGCCGCAGCCGATTTCGGCAAAATGCTCCAAAGTTTTATAATCTTCATCAGTAAGCATTTTGAAATCGTCAGGTCTTGATTTTATTACTTTAAGCATGGCTGCCGGATCTAATTCATTGTCTTTGTTAGCCGATGTCCACATTACCGCAAAATCACGTTTTTCATACATCATAGAACGTACAAAAAAGTCTAAAAATGAGCAATTTCCGCCGTGTGAATTTAGAATAAGTATTTTATTAAATCCGTTTCGGTGAATTTCTTCACAAAGTTCCGTCATAATACTGATTAAAGTAGTAGGTTTTAATGCAATGCACCCGCGTTTATGATCTTTTTCGGCATCATTTGAATGATACGGCATTAAATCTCCAAGCCACATTCCGGTGGGAAAAACAACACACGGTTCAATTTCCGCAGCTTCTTCGGCAATAGTTTTTGCTATTAAACTGTCGCAACCGACACCGATATGTTCGCCGTGACGTTCCAAACACCCTAAAGGCATTGCACAAAGTCCTTTAGAATCTTCAATTGCTTTATCAAATTCATTAGCAGTAAGTTTTTCCCAAATCATAAATAATTCCTCCGATTTTTTTACAATACTAACATAATATAATTGCTGAGTCAATGATTTATCGTCAAAATAACATTTTTTGTCATAAACTAAAAGATTTTTGTCTATAAAATGTTGACAAAATACTGTTTTCGGTTTATTATATACTCAACTATGCGCAAAACTTGTCTTTTGCGAATAATTGAATTAGGGAGTTATTTGCATGAGTGATTCTTATTTCCTATCAAGAACCCGTAAAACTATTGAAAAATTAGACACTGTTTTAAGTGATTTACCCGATTTTTGCAAAACTTTATTTATCGGTATCGAAAATACAACCGGACCGCTTACAAGATTAAATTATGCTTACGATTTAAGACTGTTTTTTCAGTATTTATCGGAAACATTAAATAAAACGGCAAATGAAATTACATTAAATGATCTTCAAAAAATCGGATTGCACGATATCGAAGCATTTATCAGTTACATATCTTTATATGAAAACGACGATTCAAAGCTCCGTGAAAACAGCGAAAACGGAAAAGCAAGAAAAATCGCTTCTATTCGGATGATGTTCAAGTATTTTTACAAAAGCGGTGATTTGGATTCAAACGTTGCTTCGCTCATAGATATGCCGAAAATTCACGAAAAAGCGATTATCAGACTTGACGTTGATGAAGTTGCAAAACTTCTTGACCAGGTCGAATCCGGCGAAGGTCTTTCCGAAAAACAAAAGCAATTCCACACCATTACAAAAAAGCGTGATTTAGCCATTTTAACGCTGTTTTTAGGCACCGGAATGCGTATCAGTGAATGTGTCGGATTAAATCTTGAAGACGTCGATTTGCGAAATTTAAGCATCAGAATAACACGAAAAGGCGGTAATCAGTCCATTTTATATTTAAGTGACGAAGTTGCCGAAACGTTAAATGAATATCTTGAAGAAAGAGAGTCTATGAAAGGAAATGACTCCCCTGCCTTCTTTTTGTCGCTGCAAGGAAAAAGAATGTCAACAAGAGCAATTCAGGACCTTGTAAAAAAATATGCTAAAATAACCACTCCGTTAAAGCATATTACCCCGCATAAACTTCGTTCCACATTTGGCACGAACCTTTACCAAGAAACCGGTGATATTTACCTTGTTGCCGATGTTTTAGGTCATAAGGACGTTAATACAACAAGACGACATTATGCGGCACAGGCAGAAGAAAACCGCCGAATTGCGGCTCACGCAATACACTTAAGAGATAAAAAGTAAAAATCACGTTAATTACCCTATTATCTGCTTGTCAACTGCAAGAAAATATGATATTCTTATCATAAAAAATAGAAAAAGTGGTAAAAACGATGTTAAAGAAATTCTTAAAATACTACGAACCGCATAAAAAACTCTTTTGCCTTGATATGCTTGCATCATTATTTATTTCGGTAATCGGTATGGTTTATCCTATCGTTACGAATTTGATGCTTGAAAAATACATTCCCAACAGAAGATACAAGGATATTATTGTTGCCGGATGTCTTGTTCTCGGATTATATTTAGTCAGAATGGGTTTGCGGTATTTCGTACAGTTTTACGGCCATATTATCGGCACTCAAATGCAGGCACAGATGCGCCGTGATATGTTCAAGCACCTTGAAACACTTCCCTACAGTTATTTTGATAATAACGAAACAGGTCAAATTATTTCAAGAATTACAAGTGATTTGTTCGACGTTGCCGAATTGGCTCATCACGGTCCGGAAAACATTATCATTTCAACACTTACGATTATCGGTTCATTCATTTATTTATGTACTATCAACGTATATTTGACGTTAATAATATTCGGATGTGTTCCCATACTTTTCTTTGTTTCCTCGTATTTCAGAAAACAGATGCGTTCTGCATTCAAAGAACGCCGAGTAACAACCGCAGGAATAAACGAAGCCATTGAAAGCAGTATTACGGGAATTCGTGTTACAAAAGCGTTTGCCAATGACGAAAAAGAGTTCGAAAAATTTGATAACAATAACAAATTATTCGTTAAGGCATGTATGAAATCATATAAAGCTATGGGACTTTTTCATTCGACGTCAAATTTTATTACCGACGTTTTTAATGTAATAATTATTATTGCGGGCGGATTATTCCTTTATGCAGGCAAAATCACGTTTGCAAATTATTCAACGTTTATTATATCGGTAAATTTGTTCATAGGCCCCGTAACAACACTTATCGGATTTATGGAACAGTACCAAAACGGTGTAAGCGGTTTCTCAAGATTTTTGGAAATTATGGATGAAAAGCCGGAAGTTCAAAATGAAAATGCTCACGATATCGGTAAAGCAGAAGGTGAAATCGAACTGAAAAACGTTTCGTTTTCATATTCACCCGACACGCCAAAGGTGCTTGACGGCATAAACTTAAAGGTCCATAAAGGCGAAAAATTGGCTCTTGTAGGTCATTCCGGCGGAGGCAAAACAACAATTTGTCACCTTATCCCCGACTTTTATAAGGTTACCGACGGTGAAATCACTCTTGACGGCACTAACGTAAACAATATTACGTTTTCTTCATTAAGAAAGAATATCGGTATAGTTCAGCAGGATGTTTTCCTTTTCAGCGGAACTATCAGAGAAAACATTATGTACGGAAAACTTGATGCCACCGAAGAAGAAATGATTGATGCTTCGAAACGTGCGAATATTCATGATTTTGTTATGACGCTTCCCAACGGATATGATACGGAAATCGGCGAACGAGGTGTTCGTCTTTCCGGCGGTCAAAAGCAAAGAATCAGTATTGCCCGTGTTTTCCTTAAAAATCCGTCAGTTTTGATTTTGGACGAAGCAACAAGCGCACTTGACAATACAACCGAAATTCTCATTCAGCAAGCTTTAGACGATTTGTGCAAAGGCAGAACTACTATCATAGTTGCCCACCGCCTTTCGACCATTAAAAATGCAGACGAAATTGCCGTTATAGATAAAGGTCACGTTATTGAAAAAGGTTGCCACGATGATTTGATTAAGAATAACGGAATTTACAAGGATTTGTACAATTTAAGTTTTCGTTCAAGCGATATAGCAAAATAATTTTTTATTACTTTGGAATATTTATTTGGCAAACATAAAATAAAAACTCGGAATTTTCCGAGTTTTTTTATATTTCCATTTGTTTTCCCAAAAATTGAGCCGCTACACTTGCAAGTTTTATGTCGGATTCATTTGCTGATTTTACATAATCGTTTGCCGCAAGAACAACTGCGCCGTTGATGTCGCCTGAAGATAAAATCGGCACGGCAACACACATTTTTTGATTTGTTCCGTCAAATGCATAAGCTGCATCTTTATCGGAAAATACCGATTGACGTCTGCCCTCCATAATTTCTTCAAGTTTGGCACTGTTTTTCTTTTCAAGCACTTCTTTTTTAGGTATTCCCGACGCCGCAACACATCTGTCGCGGTCACTTATCAAAACAGAAAGCTTGGTGGCATTTGAAACCGATTCCGCAACATTATTTGCAAAATCCGAAAATTCGCTCATAGGCGAGTATTTCTTGAAAATCACCTGTCCCCCTGCATCTGTGTAAATTTCAAGTTGATCGCCCTCTCTGAAGTGCATAGTTCTTCTTATTTCTTTTGGTATAACCACCCTGCCGAGTTCATCTATTCTTCTTACAATTCCCGTTGCTTTCATATAAAAATGCTCCTTAAAAATCTTTTATGCTTTTTCTTTATACTATTATCCTCCGAATTCTGCAAAATATGTATTTCTTTTCAAAAAAATAAAAAAAGAGCGTTAAAAAACGCTCAAATGTACAATGTTTTTTATTCGAACATACCTTCGTTAAAGCCTTCATAGGCAACTTTTGTTGCCATTTCAACCGCTTGCTGAAGCATTTTTTCATCGTCATATTTATTCGACAAAGAATAAATTATTCCTGCGTTAAATGTATCTCCGCAGCCGGTAGTGTCGTGACTGGTGCGCTTTTCTTTAGGTTCATAGTCATACCTTGAATTCTTTGTAAAAACAGTTGCTCCGTTTTTTCCTCTTTTTACGAACAAATAATCAAAAAAGTATTCCGAAAGCAAATTTTCGGGGCTTTTGCAATTCAGTTTATTCATTAAAATTTCGAATTCTTCTTCGGTTCCGCTGAGTATGTGTATATGCATCAAAACCGAACTTAAAATTTCACTGTCGATACTGTAAATCAGCGGTGATAAATCAACAAAGTTTTTCGGACAGTACGTCATTATTTTTAAAATATCACGGTAATTTTCTTTGTTGATTTCATAAAACGATGTATAAAACAAATCAAATTTATCAATATCTTCATACAGAATGTTTAGAATACTCTTGTCCTGCCTTACACCGTCATAACTGATTGTTTTCTTTTTTCCTTGTCCGTCAACAAAAATAAGCGATTTTGCAGTATCATTTTTGTCTTGGTCGCATGAAACATAAGTCAAATGACGGTTATTCATTTTGATTTTAATAAAATCGTTAAAATCGTCCGTTGCGTTAAGCATATACAGTACGGCTTTCTGTTTCAACTGAGTAAGCACGGAAACAGTATTATAAACACTTCCGCCAACTGCCATACTCATTTCGTCAATTTTTATTTCTTCGTGTTTTTCAAAATTGTTCAGTTCGGTATAAACGTGAATATCCATTCTCACCGTTCCGAAAGCACAACACTTCATAAATTATATTCCCTTCAAAATATCTTGTTCGGCTTTTTTTGCATTTTCTATAAAACGGAATACCTTTTCCCTATCTTTGTTTCCGTTAATTTCCACGCCGGAATTAACATCAACCGCATAAGGTTTTACGGTTTTAACCGCTTCATAAACATTATTATCCGTCAATCCCCCTGCAAGAATAACCGGAATATTGATTTTTTCGACGATTTCTTTACTGATGTTCCAATCGTGCGTCAATCCCGTACCTCCGAGTCTTTCTTCAGTTCGTGAATCGAGAAGAATTGCATCCGCAACATTTTCAAAGGAAAGCGCCGTATCAAGCGTTTTATCCTTGTCACCGTTGATAACGTGAACTGATTTAATTATCTTTAACGAATTTAGTTCGGATTTGCAAAATTTTACTTGCTCCGGCGGAATATAATCGTGTATTTGTAGGGTTGATACTCCCAAAAATTCACACATTTCAATTATTTTTTTCGGGTCCTGCAAATGTGTCACCGCAACAGAGTTCACAAAAGGCGGAAGCTTATCAATAATTCTTTTTGCTTCCTCAACTTCAATTTTATCCTCTGCCAAATGAGTGATTCCAACAAGAAATCCTAAAGCATCAGCGCCGCAATCAAGCGCAATTTCAGCATTTTCAAGCGTGTTTATTCCGCAAATTTTTACTCTCATTTTTTACCTGCAATCAAATAATAAATTGATACAGTACAAGCACGAAGCCGGTTATAATTCCGTAAACCCAACCGATGGCATTTATCCAACCGTCAACCTGTTGCCTGAACTGATTTTTTACGTAAACTATCCACGGCAAGCCCAATAACAGCGCATCAAATACCGTAATAAGTGAATAAATCAGTTTTCTGAGTGCTTCACCTTGCAAAGCCATAACGGGTTCGAGATTTTCAATGGACAAAGCAAGCATAAGTGTAATCATTATTGAAAAAGTAATACAAAACATTAAAGCCATACTTCCGTTAAATGCAAAAGTAATTTTTCCAAGCTTAAAGTTAAAGTTTGCATCTTTCTTTTTTAACGTCCACCAATCCCAAACAACGTTAAGAAAATGTTTTGCATGAACTTCTGCCAAGTCATGCTTTAACATTTTAATGGTCATTAAGGCGTTGCAGGTTGCCCAAGTGTAGTTATCGGCATCGGGAGAACTTCTCCAACCGCCGTAGTTTTTATCTTGCAATTCCGAAAGATACTCAAAGCCGTGAATTACACATTCATCTCTGTAATCGCCGCATTCACTGTCGATAATTCCCTGCAAAGCCCATGCGGTGCCGAAATGCCTGAATGTGTATCTTTCGCCGTCTCTTACGCCGATTTCCGTGAAAACACTCCATCCGCCGTTATCCATTTGGGAATCTTTGAGATAATTAAACGCATTTTTTATTTGAACATCATATATATTTTTTTCATAGGAATTAAGCGCAAGCATAACATATCCGGTGGAAGCCGCATTGGAATCACACTGATACTTCAAATCCTGGAAAGAAAAACTGTGGGTTCTTTGATATTCCTGAGTAATCAACTTGGAAGCAAGGTTTCCCCATCCCCCGTCTTTGTTTTGAATTGAACTTAACCATTCGCAGGACTTACTTGCAAGTTCTTTGATTTTTGCAAGAACAGTTGATTCGTGCTTAATTTGCGATAAATATTTAATTTCTCTGTTAAGGGCTATAACCGCCAATGAAGTTCTTATAACGTTTGATATTTCGCTGCTGTTATCGCCCCAACCGATTCCGTGAGTAGTGCTTTCCGTATAATTATCAATCAGCCAATTCAAGCAGTTATTTATGGCACGTTCAACGTTCTCTGAATTCAATTTTTCTGCCAAAAGTTTGCAGTTTCTGACTTTTTGGAGTGCAAGCAAAACCCAACAGTAATCTATTGAAATTTTTGCGTGACTTGTATCAAGCAACCAATAATTTATAGAATCGGTCAGTTCATCAATTTTATCTTCGTTTTGCTTTAACCATGCCTCGTTTTCGGCAAAAGCACAGATAACCTCTGCGGTATTTTGTTCGTTCGGCTTAATAAACTGAACCCATGCCCAACCGTTATTTTCGTTATCACGAATTTTGAATAACCAATCAAGTGCCTGCTTTATTTCAGTTTCATAAAAAATATATCCTGTATCTGCCGTAAAATTCATTTTCATATTCTTTGTGCATCCTCTATTTTATCTAAAATAATGTTGTCGGTATTTTTTAGTTTCTTCGGAGTACATATAAGAGATACAATTACCAATAATACCGATACGATTACATCCGGAATTTTAATTATCAAAACAGACCAAACGGTTGCAAGAGTATTGCCTACGCCTGAGTCGGTCAACTTATAATAAATATGATTGCTCCAATAGTTTGACGGAATACCCTTGTTTGCGACAAATGTGATTAAAACTGAGAAAATGCTTTCTGCAAGCAGAAGCGCAATCAGCATATAAATCCATTTTTTAAGCTTAAAATCAGCATATTTTTTTGCTATTTGCCCTGCAATAAATGCGGTCAAAAGACTGACAAAATAGAAAAACAGTGACTGATCTCCGTAAAAGAAAATCGCTTCGGTAATATTGTTGATGATTGCAACTATAAAACCGGCAGGTGCGCCCAATAAACAAGCGGCATAAATCGTGCCCGTCGTATCAAGCCACAGCGGTAAATTTAAAAAATATGCAAATGTAAACAAAACAAAATTAAGCAATACTGAAATAATCATTATTCTTAATATTCGTTTGTTATTTGTAAACATACAAGTACCCACTTTCGTTTGAGAAAAAACTATATAAATATTATACATCAAAATATGTATTAAATCAATCAAAATAAATTTGAAGTTGTTGGGGTAAAAAGAAAACCCGAGCGTTTGATAACACTCGGGTGTAAGACATGATAATATAAAATTATCTCTTTGAGAACTGAGGAGCGCGACGAGCGGCTTTGAGGCCGTACTTCTTTCTTTCCTTCATTCTCGAATCACGTGTAAGGAATCCGGCTTTCTTAAGAGCAGGTCTAAGGCTTTCATCAGCCTTAACAAGAGCACGTGCAACACCGTGACGGATAGCACCTGCCTGACCGGTGAAACCACCGCCCTGAACGTTTACATAAACGTCAAACTTTCCTAAAGTTTCGGTTAATTCAAGCGGCTGACGAGCGATGGTTTTGAGTGTTTCAAGACCAAAATATTCGTCAAGATCACGCTTATTAACAACAAATGCACCCTTACCAGCAACAAGTCTTACTCTTGCTACTGCCTTTTTACGTCTGCCGGTGCCCCAGAATTGTACTTTAGCTGCCATAATCTAACCCCTCCCTTAAATCTCGTAGTTCTCAGGCTTCTGAGCTGCATGAGCGTGCTCAGCACCCTTGTAAACACGGAGTTTGGTAAGCATTTCTCTGCCCAAGGAGTTTTTAGGCATCATACCTTTTACTGCTTCGAAAACAACCATTTCGGGTTTCTTTTCAAGCATATCTTTTGCACTGGTTTCTTTAAGTCCACCGATATATCCTGAATATCTGTAGTACTTCTTCTGTTCCAGTTTCTTTCCGGTAAGCACAACCTTGCCAGCGTTGATAACGATAACATTGTCACCGCAGTCAACATGAGGCGTATAAATAGGCTTGTGTTTGCCGCGCAGAATCATAGCTACCTGAGTAGCAAGTCTGCCGAGTGTCTGCCCGTCAGCGTCGATAACGTACCATTTACGTTCGATTTCAGCGGGTTTTGCGACAAATGATTTCATAGCAATACCTCCAAAATTTTGTTTGCTTTTTACAAGCTTGAATATTATATACGAAAAAGCAAGAAGTGTCAATCACTTTTTAGTCTTTTCCGCAATGGTCATAAATTACAACGAGAAGTTCGCACAAAAGGCGCAAAACTACGAGTAAAAATGCACCCAACGGAGCGCAGAATATAATGCATCCCAGGCCCGAAAGAACTTTTCCGCTTGCAACACATCCTATTCCGCCGATAAACATTACAACAACGCCTATTCCGATGGCAGCCATTGCCGCGTAATAAAAATATGTTATAAGCTTTTTACCGATCAGTTTTTCAAGGTTTAACAATGACTTAAAATCAAAATCCATAACAAACATTCCTTTCAAGGATTATTTACAGCTTGAAGCATTTCTTCAAGTCAGCTTCTTTACCCATAACGAGAATTGTTTCGCCTTCCCGAAGCACGGTTTCGGCATTTACAGTCAAAAAATCGTTTTCAAGAGTTTTAACTGCAAGAATATTTACGGAGTGCTTATTTCTTATGCCCAAGTTTACGATTGATTTTCCCACCCAATCGCCGGGAACCGACACCTCGTATATTGCGTGATTGTTCTGCAATTTTACGTAATCGAAAACTCTTTCATCACTGTATGTTATAGCGGTCCATTCAGCCATGTGTTTTTCCGGATAAATAACATGGTCTGCACCGTTATTGCTTAAGAATTTTGCATGAACCTCGCTTGAAGCACGTGCAACAACGAATTTAGCGCCTAATTCTTTGAGCAATGACGTTGTTATAAGCGAATTTTGGAAATCGTTTGCAATAGTAACGATGCATAAATCATAGTTATTAACACCGAGGCTTCTTAAGAAATCCTCATTGGTGCTATCACCTATTTGCGCATTTGTTACATACGGCATAACCGTGTTTATACGTTCTTCGTTTATGTCAATCGCCATAATTTCGTGACGTAATTCATTGAGTTTTACAGCCGTATTATATCCAAAACGGCCTATACCGATTAAAAGAATTGATTTCATCCTACTGTCAACCTTTCCTGAGGAAGTTTTGCGTTATACGTATTCGTTTTAACGACTGTTGCAAAAATCAGTGTTAAACCACCCACTCTACCCCAATACATCATAACGATCAGTAACGCTCTCGAAGCAAGCGAAAGCGTCGGTGTAATTCCGAAAGACAAACCGACTGTTCCGATTGCAGAACCCGTTTCAAATAACGTTGTTAAAAACGGAATACCGTCAATTTTGCTTATCAGCATCGCACCTGTAAAAGCGATTGTGATATAAAGCAAAAATATAGCGGCTGCCTGAGCAATAATTTCATTTGCAATTCTGCGCTTAAACATAACTGTTTCTTCTTTGCGCTTAAAAACACTGATAACCGTTGCCAAAAGAACAGCCAACGTGGTTGTTTTCATACCGCCCGCAGTTGATCCCGGAGATCCGCCGACAAGCATAAGCATAACTGATATTACTTTTCCCGAATCGGAAAATGCACTGAAATCGCCTGTGTTAAAGCCTGCCGTTCTCGTTGTTACCGACTGAAAAAGCGATAATAAAATTCTGTCCTTAAGGTTAAAAGCATCGAATTCAAACAAAAAGAACAGTATTGCGGGAAAAACAATCAAAATAAGTGAGCAAATAAGCACGACTTTTGACTGTAAACTGTATCTTTTGAAATGAAATTTATTTGTTACAACATCATGCCAAACAAAAAATCCGATTCCACCGAGAATTATCAGCAACATTATTACAACGTTTACTTGAATATCGGTAGCATAGCTTGTTAAAGACGAAAACTGTCCTCTCTCGCCCATCAAATCAAAGCCGGCGTTACAAAACGCCGAAACAGAGTGAAAAAGCGACATCCAAATTCCTTTTAAGCCGAAATCTCTGCAAAATACGGGAGCAAGTAATATAGCACCGAGAAGTTCAACGATAAGCGTAACTTTTAAGATGAAGCTCGTGTGCTTAACGACACCGCCCACGCTTTGTGACGACGTTGCTTCTTGAATGGTATTTCTTTGCATCAACCCGATTTTTTTGCCGGAGGCTATCGTTATCAATGCGGCTACGGAAACAATTCCGAGTCCGCCGATTTGAATAAGGGATAAGATTATTGCCTGACCGAACGGCGACCAATATGTAGCGGTATCTTTAACAACGAGCCCCGTTACGCAGACGGCAGAGGTCGAAGTGAACAAAGCGTCCGCAAACGGAGTAACCGTATGATTTCTTGCCGAAATAGGCAGCATCAAAAGCAGCGTTCCAAGTAAAATAAGTGCGCCGAATCCAAGAACGATTATCTGGAATGCGGAAAGATATTTTTTGATGCGAAATTTATTTTCCATTATTTAATTAAGCTTTCGCCGGTCATTTCTTTAGGTTGCTCAACGCCGAGAACTTTAAGCATTGAAGGAGCAATGTCTGCAAGACGTCCGCCTTCACGAAGTTCACAGTCGTATCCGACAACACAGAAAGGAACGGGATTAGTTGTGTGAGGAGTAAACGGATTACCGTCTTCTCCGATCATACAGTCAGCATTACCGTGGTCTGCGGTGATAAATACGGTGCCGTTCATGGAAAGTGTTGCATCAACTACTTTGCCGACACATTCGTCAACCGCTTCAACAGCCTTAACTGCCGCATCGAAAACACCGGTATGTCCAACCATATCGCAGTTTGCAAAATTAAGAATAACTGCGTCGTATTTGCCCGATTTGATTTGTTCGCAAACGGCGTCGCAAACGGGATAAGCGCTCATTTCCGGCTGAAGGTCAAACGTAGGAACATCGGGTGACTGAATAAGAATTCTGTCTTCACCCTCGAACGTTTTTTCTTCGCCGCCGTTAAAGAAGAATGTAACGTGAGCATACTTCTGTGTTTCGGCAATACGAAGCTGAGTCATATTATTTTTAGCCATACATTCGCCGAATGTCATTTTAAGTTCTTCCGGCGGGAATGCAACTTTTACATTAGGCATTGTTTCGTCATACTGAGTCATACAAACGTATTTAACGGGGAAAAATCCGTTTTTGCGTTCAAAACCGTCAAATGCTTCATCAACAAACGTACGGGTGAACTGTCTTGCACGGTCGGGACGGAAGTTAAATGAAACGATAGAATCATTTGCCTTAATCGTGCCTTCGCCGTCAACAACGGTGGGAACAATAAATTCGTCTGTTACACCGTTTGCATAAGATTCTTCCATAGTTTTAACAGCATCGGAATTTTTGTTTCCTTCGCCGTAAACTGCTGCCGCATAGAATTTTTCAACTCTGTCCCAAGCAAAATCACGGTCCATAGCGTAAAATCTTCCGGCAATAGTAGCAATTTTACCAACACCGATTTCATTCATTTTGTCTTGAAGTTCTTTAACAAAGCCAACGCCGGAAGTGGTCGAAACGTCTCTGCCGTCCATTAAGCAATGAACGTAAACTTTTGTAAGTCCGTTTTTCTTTGCCATTTCAAGTAAGCCGTAAAGGTGGTCGATGTGCGAATGAACTCCGCCGTTTGAAAGTAATCCGATAAGATGCAATGCAGAATCATTTTTTTTGCAATTATCCATGGCATCTTTCAAAGCCTCAATGTTAAAGAAATCACCGTCCTGAATTGACTTTGTGATTTTTACAAGCATCTGATATACAACACGGCCTGCACCGATATTTGTATGCCCTACCTCACTGTTTCCCATTTGTCCGTCGGGAAGTCCAACGTCAAGACCGGATGCACCGATAGTGGTAAAAGGATTTTCCTTAAAAAATTTCGTTAAATTTGGAGTTTTAGCATTGGCAATAGCATTACCATCGGTAACGTTACGAATGCCGAAACCGTCCATAATACATAATACAACGGGTTTTTTCATATAAATATACCTCATAAAACAAAACTGTTCTAAGGCGCTTAAAAAGCCCTCAGAACAGTTTTAGATGTTTAATTATGCTTCTTTTGAAGCAGCTTCAACGATAACTGAGAAATCAGGAGCTTTAAGCGAAGCACCGCCGATAAGTCCGCCGTCGATATTAGGCATTGCCATAAGTTCAGCGGCATTTTTAGCATTCATTGATCCACCGTACTGAATACGAATGTTTTCAGCAGTCTGTTCGTCAAACTGTTCTTTAACGGTTGCACGGATGAAAGCAATAACTTCTTCAGCCTGATCGCTTGTAGCTGTAAGACCTGTTCCGATAGCCCAAACGGGTTCATAAGCGATAACGCTTGCCGAAACCTGCTCTTTGTTCATAAGAGAAAGAGCGGCAACGACTTGCTTCTTAACAACGTCAAATGTAACGTTGTTCTGACGCTGTTCAAGAGTTTCACCAACGCAGATGATCGGAATAATTCCACCGTTGATAGCGGCAAGTGAACGTTTTGCAACCACTTCGTCTGTTTCACCGAAATACTGTCTGCGTTCGGAGTGACCGATAACAACGTATCCAACGTTAAGTTCTTTAAGCATATTTACCGAGATTTCACCGGTAAATGCACCTTTTTCTTCAAAATGAACGTTCTGTGCGCCAAGACCGATATTTGATCCGGCAAGAGCCTTTGATGCTGCATCAAGGCATACGAATGTGGGACAACATACAACGTCACATTTAGCATCTTTTACAAGAGGCTTAATAGCATTGATAAGTTCAACTGCCTGTGAAGGTGTGTTGTTCATTTTCCAGTTTCCTGCAATAATAGGTTTACGCATAATAATTTTCTCCTTATTTATCGTTAAGTGCTGCAACACCGGGAAGTTCAAGACCCTCAAGGAATTCGAGAGAAGCACCGCCGCCGGTTGAAATGTGGCTCATCTTATCAGCATAACCGAGCTGTTCAACAGCTGCTGCTGAGTCACCTCCGCCGATGATTGTAATACCGTCGCATTCAGCCATAGCAGCTGCAACTGCCTTTGTACCACCTGCAAACTTTTCGATTTCGAAAACGCCCATAGGTCCGTTCCAGACAACGGTCTTTGCGTTCTTAACAGCTTCTGCATAAAGTTCTCTTGTTTTTGTTCCGATGTCTACGCCTTCCCAATCAGCAGGAATGCTATCACGGTCAACAACCTTAACGTTTGCATCTTCACCGAACTTATCGGCAACAAGTGTATCAACGGGAAGAAGCATATTTACGCCCTTTGCCTTTGCTTTGTCGATAAGGCTCTTAGCAAGGTCGATTTTTTCATCTTCAACAAGGCTCTTACCTGTTTCAAGGCCCATTGCCTTAAAGAATGTATAAGCCATTGCACCGCCGATGATCAATGTATCAACTTTTTCAAGAAGATTGTTGATAACACCGATTTTGTCGGAAACTTTTTTGCCGCCGAGAATTGCAACGAAAGGTCTTTCGGGATTTTCGAGAGCTTTGCCCATAAAATCAAGTTCTTTGCCGATAAGGAATCCTGCAACTGCGGGAAGATAATCAGCAACACCTGCTGTTGAAGCGTGTGCTCTGTGAGCAGTTCCGAATGCATCGTTTACATAAAGGTCTGCATAAGAAGCAAGCTTTTTAGCAAATTCAGCATCGTTCTTTTCTTCTTCAGCGTGGAAACGAAGGTTTTCAAGAAGAACGATTTCGCCTGCTTTTACTTCAGCAACTGCTTTCTTTGCGCTGTCGCCGATAACGTCTTCAGCAAAAGTAACTTTGCCGGGGAAGATTTCCTTAAGACGGTTTGCAACGGGAGCAAGTGAATATTTCATATTGAATTCACCCTTGGGACGACCGAGGTGTGAGCAAAGAACTACTGCGGCACCGTTTTCAAGCAAATACTTGATTGTGGGAAGTGCAGCATTGATTCTTGTTTCATCAGTGATGTTTTTGTTGTCGTCAAGGGGAACGTTGAAGTCAACTCTTACGAGAACTTTTTTACCCTTAACATCAATGTCTTTAACGGTTTTTTTGTTCATATTCATATCCTCCAAAAATAATTTATATATTTATAGTGCCTGCGTACAAGCCCATTAGCATAATTGTATAATATTTGTTAAAAACTGTCAACTTATCTTTCGGAAATATCCGCCAAAACAAGTCCTTTGTTATTTTCCTCTGCCCAGCGCATCGACCAATCGTTTTCAAAAAGAACAACGGGACGTTCCTTTAAGTCTGCGCCAATCTTAGTTGAACTCGAAAGCTTAAGCTTTTCCACATCGCAATCTTCGGGCAGCCAACGAATATATCTGTATGCCAACTGCTGCGACGAAATTTCAACATTATATTCGGTACGAAGTCTGTGCTCAAGAACCTCAAACTGAAGTACGCCGACAACACCGACAATGATTTCTTCGGCAGAATATGTTCTATCCTTGAACACCTGAATAGCGCCTTCCTGAGCAAGCTGCGTAATTCCTTTAATAAACTGTTTACGCTTCATCGTGTCAACGGGTTTAATTCTTGCAAAGTGTTCGGGTGCAAATACCGGAATTCCCGCAAAAGCAACTTTCTTACCCGTATAAACCGTGTCACCGAGTGCAAATACCCCGGGATCAAAAAGTCCGATAATATCACCTGCAAATGCTTCTTCCACCGATTCTCTTTCCTGCGCCATAAACTGCTGCGGCTGTGCAAGCTTAAGTTCCTTACCGTCACGTGCAAGCTTAACTGTCATTCCCTTTTCAAATCTGCCGGAACAAATTCGCATAAATGCAATTCTGTCACGGTGTGCAGGGTTCATATTTGCCTGAATCTTAAAAATGAAACCGGAAAAATCATTACTTTCGGGATCAACGATTCCTGTATCTGCCTCTCTCGGAATAGGTGGTGTGGTAATTGAAAGAAACTTTTCCAAAAACGGCTGAACACCGAAGTTGTTCATTGCGCTTCCGAAGAACATAGGTGTAAGTTGTCCGTTAAGTACCTTTTCAAGGTCGAACTCGTCCCCCGCTACGTCAAGAAGTTCGATATCATCTATGAGTTTTTTGTGATGGTATTCGCCTAATAAATCGGCAAAAGCCGGGTCATTGGCGTCACCCGTTACGGATTCAACCTTATCCTGCCCGTGATTTCCGCCGGAGAAAAGTTCTATTCTGCCGTTTTCTCTGTGATATACGCCCTTGAAATCGCCGTCGGTACCGATAGGCCAATTCATGGGGCAAGCACGAATTCCGAGAACGTTTTCAAGCTCGTCCATAAGATCAAACGGATTTTTGCCTGCTCGGTCAAGCTTGTTGACAAAAGTAAATATCGGTATATTTCTCTTTCGGCAAACCTGGAACAGTTTGATAGTCTGCTGTTCAACACCTTTAGCGGCGTCAATAAGCATTACCGCACTGTCTGCGGCAACAAGAGTTCTGTACGTATCTTCCGAGAAATCCTGGTGTCCGGGAGTATCAAGAATGTTGATTCTGTACCCGTCATAATCAAAAAGCATTACGGAACTCGTAACCGAAATACCACGTTGTTTTTCAATTTCCATCCAGTCACTGACTGCGTGCTTATCGCTCTTTCTTGCTTTTACCGAACCTGCCGCATGAATCGCTCCTCCGTAAAGAAGCAGTTTTTCGGTAAGCGTTGTTTTACCCGCATCAGGGTGAGATATAATCGCAAACGTTCTTCTGCGCTTAACTTCTTCCGATATATTCACATTATTTCCTCATTTCGTAATTTCTAACAAGTTATTTTATATCAAATTGTGATAAATGTCAATCAGATAAACCCCGTATACTGCAATTTCATTGTATAATCCTAACGCATTAAAACTGAACTTTGCCGCTTCAAACACTTCTTTTTCACCCATAGACCTATTGATTACCGAACGAAGTTCTTCAACTGTATCGTTCATTATGGTTTCCTGCGGATTGTCGGTTTTATTGGCTTCTGTTGCTCTGCGAATGATTTCGGATTTGATAGATTCGGTTGATTTGCGTTTGTCGGAAGAATTTGCTTGACTTTTTTCGTTTTTTTCGAGTATACTATCATCGATGAACGGATTATCATGCGTGAGGGTCACTATACGACCGGATCCAACTTGGTACTTTCCGTTCATTTTTTGTTTATCGTAGATTACCATATTTTGGGAAAGGTAACGTCTTAAATTATCAGGTTCATATTCTGTAACTATAACGTTATAATAGCCATCATTAAAGCCATTCAAATAATCCTTGTACTTATAGTTCTTCGGATTATGTCCATTTTCGGCAATATCTATAGCAACAACAACCTTTTTGTTCTTTTTTGAACTATAAAAAGATACAATTTCCGCATACCTTCCATTATTTTGCAAAACAATATACTGTGGGTCACCCATTTTCTTTGAAATTGAAATGATATCCTCTACGTCGAGTCCGTGGGGTCGTTTCTCACTATCTCCATATTTCAATTCAACATCATCCATATTTTGCACAATATGTTTAACCGTAGATACCATAGGAACATCAAGAACTGTTGTTTCCCATCTTGAATGCTCACCTACTACATCAATAAAGAACTTAGGCGTGTTCCTTCTTAATGGTATATATGTATCTTTATCAAATTTCCCTTGTAAAGTTTTTTCAAGCAAGTATCTCAAGTCACTTTCACAAAGTTCTCTTGCAGATTTTGTTTTTCCTTCTTCACTTGAATACCTAATATCATCACTTTCATCGTTGAACCTCTGTGAAAGCGGAATGACGTTGCCGTTGTCATCGTAGGTGACAAGGTCGGCATCCGTTGACCGCCTCATATCGAGCATAGAAAAAGCAGGGGTGTTATCCTCTGCTTGCGTTTGGTTATTTATCGAAGTTCTTCAACTGTATCGTTCATTATGGTTTCCTGCGGATTGTCGGTTTTATTGGCTTCTGTTGCTCTGCGAATGATTTCGGATTGGATAAATTCGGTTGATTTGCGTTTGTCGGAAGAATTTGCTTGACTTTTTTCGGCGGTTTGGAGTATACTATTATTAGAAGGTTGCGAGAATTGAGATTTACTCATACTTGCTTCCTTCTTTATTTTTTCCCAAACAACATTGTTTTGGGATATGTGTTTTTTCGCATATCCAATTTTTTTGCCATCATTTAACTTAGCAATGGAAATTTCAAGATTATAAGCACCACTATCGTCCGAAACAATTACCGTCCTTGTGTCAAATGTTGATATTCCATTTTTTGAATGTCTTCCGCCTACATCAGGGATATCTTTGTTTGTCAATGTAGAATTTATGAGTGCCTCTATTATGTTCCTATTTATTTTTTCGTTTAGTGTCCTTATATCTATTCCATTATCAAACGTTGCCCATCTCTTAATAAACTCATTGTACATATCTTTTCCACCCGGCAGCCTGTCAACAAGTGTTATAGTCTCTCCATCTTTTGTTATGATTGGCAAACCAACAATTTTTTTATATGCTTCACGAGGAGGCAACTCGTTTCCTTCGCTGTCAACAAAAATATTCCCGTCCAACTTCACATATTCAGTTCCGTCCGACAATGTTTCCTTCGAATACCTAATATCATCATTTTCATCGTTGAACCTCTGTGAAAGCGGAATAACGTTGCCGTTGTCATCGTAGGTGACAAGGTCGGCATCCGTTGACCGCCTCATATCGGGCATAGAAAAAGCAGGGGTGTTATCCTCTGCTTCGTCAAAGATGTATTCTTTTACATAGCGTTTTTTATTTCTTTCAGTGCTTCGCTCTCCGATTGCGATTGTACTATCATAGTCATTTTTCGAAGTATTTCGTCCTTGTTTTTTGCTGATGTTTTCGGCATAAGACGGATAATTTCGTAAATCGACTCTTTTGAGTATTTCTTGTTCATACAGGATTTCAATAATTCCATTTTGTAGTCTATTTCTTTCTCCATTCAAATCACTTCCTATCGCTTCGATAATTGCATCAAAATAAGGTGTCTTTTATTGATTACCGAACGAAGTCCTTCCACGGTATCGTTCATTATGGTTTCCTGCGGATTGCCGGTTTTATTGGCTTCTGTTGCTCTGCGAATGATTTCGGATTGGATAGATTCGGTTGATTTGCGTTTGTCGGAAAAATTTGCTTGACTAATATCATTATCTTGTAGTACAATATTAGTGAAGGTATCGTTTGCAGAGCGAAACTCTTGAAGCCGCTCCACATCGTTAAATCGGTGGGCGGTATCTTTTATTTTATGTGTAATATCATATAAATGATATGTTCCGCCATTTTTATCCTTTCCGACATTCAAATAAATCGGGAATGTTTTATTCCCCAATTTAACAAAAGCCATATAATAACGAAAATAATTGAACTTTTTGTGCGTTACATTTTTGTCTTCTGCATATGGCATCGCATTTTTAACAAGTTTATCTGCAGCAGAAATTTCTGCTGTTTTTTTGTCCGCACTTTTGTTTGCAATATGCAACGCATCACTTTTATCTATTATTGCATCTATGCCGTCCGATAATTTAATAGATTTTCCAAGTTTTTCAAGGATATATTCTTGGATTATCTTATACTTATTTGCGCCTCTTATACCGTTAATTCTATTTACAAGTTCTTCTTCGTCGTTAAGATTTACAACTTCCGTTGAATACCTAATATCGCTCTCTTGGTCATTAAACCTCTGCGAAAGCGGAATAACGTTGCCGTTGTCATCGTAGGTGACAAGATCGGCATCCGTTGACCGCCTCATATCGAGCATAGAAAAAGCGGGGGTGTTATCCTCTGCTTCGTCAAAGATGTATTCTTTTACATAGCGTTTTTTATTTCTTTCAGTGCTTCGCTCTCCGATTTTGCTTGCACTATTGAAATAAATTTCTGTGCTGTTGCTTCTTTCTTGTCTTCTGACAATTGATTTATAACTTGCAAAATCGTCGCTATTGAGTTCAACGAATACTCCATATGACATAAGTTCAAAAATAATTCTTTTCGATATTTTTGCTGTTTCATCTATCAATCCCCCGACTTCATTATTTGCATCGGAATAATAATCATCAATTAAAAGTATGGAATTAACTTTTGGTGACGATGCATCACTATCCTTATCTATCAAGAAAAATGTATCTACCTTGCCGCTATGACCCGTAGGTATCACAACCTCGTTGCTGTCCGTTTCGGCAAACTTAAAGCCACGTTTTTTGTAATCCGCAAAATTTGAAAATGCTCTTTGCTCGGCATCAAACGGCACAACATTATTGTAGTTAATCCATCCGAAATTATTATATTCTTCTTCAGTGTAGTTGTCAATGCTTTTGCCGTTAAAGTTAGTTGAATACCTAATATCATCATTTTCATCGTTAAACCTCTGCGAAAGCGGAATAACGTTGCCGTTGTCATCGTAGGTGACAAGGTCGGCGGATTTAACTTGTGACGGAGAAAAAGCAATATATATGTCAGATTCTTCATCTGTTGACACGTTATCGTTACTTCCACCGTTGTCCTTTATGTCATAAAATGCAACACTGTCATATCCGCTTAGTTGCGCCCACTTTGATATCTCTCTCGTTTTATTTAGATAGTCATAAGAAAGCATTTCTAACGCATTTATTGACAACGATTTCACAAATTCATCATTGCTATCAAGACCTTCTACAAGATTCAAATACGTTTTATCAAGTTCCGCATCCGTCGAGTTACGAACATCGGAAGAATTTTCCTGAATATTTTTGTTGACATTTTCGGAATTCTGCATATAATATTTCTTGGAAAGTATCTCATTTCTTTGGCTTCCTGCTTTTTGCATAGCCGATACATGGGATGCTTTCTTTTTATGTCAAAATTAGCCCTCTTAAAATCAATAATATCGTATAAAACCATGCTTTTACTGTTTGTAAAGCCAACAATAACATTCGCAGAATAATCATTTTTTCCAACACGAATCAAAGCATTTCCACGGGCAAACTCTTTTATATTGTCATTTCTGTTATGTTTTAAGTCTTCATTTATATAATTTGTTGTAGCAAGAATAATATCATCAAGATTATTTACTGACTTAAACTTATCCGCATAAATAGTTCCATCTTCGCTCTTAAGATATCTACTGTATTTTGAATTAGTGTATTCACTTTTACTTATACTATTTACTTTGATTAGTTTACCTTTTATAGGTATTCCTGCATTAAAGTTATCAGACATTACCTTTTTAACTTTTTGTATCCACTCATTTTTGGAAACACCTTTTAGTATATCTTCTTCAACAACCGCAATTGGAATATTATCAATGGTATATTCTACGGAGTGCTTAACATCATTTCTTGCTTCTGCATCCGTTGAATTTCGGGCGTCGGAAAACTTTTCTTCAAGATTTCTGTTGACTTTTTGGGATGAAGTGGGTATAGTATTATTAGCATCTAATATGGTTTGAACCAGCTTGGGCAATTGGAGCCCTCTGCTCGAAAACCAATTAGGTGCTTTTTTTATGCTCGCATCCAATAAATTTTCATTAACGTTTTCCTCATAGTTCTTCATTGAATTTTGGAAGCACTGTACCCACCTTTGCTCCAAACGTTCAACTTCATTACGGTATTTTCTGTCCTTGCCAAGCCTAAACACTTGCTTTAACTTTTCAAAGATTCCGTCAACAAACTGCTTGAATTTGCTTCTCTGCTCTCCACTCATCGAAGACATCATTCTTTCAAGTGATTTAATGTCATCACCGAAAAGTTTTTCACCGATAAAGTCGCAGATGATTTCTTCTTTTGCTTCCGCAGGAGAGGAAATTCTTTTCAAAGTCCGATAAAATGTACTTTGTATTATTTATAATAAAAAGTGATGAAAAAACTTGTACCAAATCAAACTTATATGTTATACTTAAACAGAGATTTTATTAGGAGAAATAAAAATGCTTACGATTGTTTACGGCAGAATTTCGTCGGGAAAAACAGAAAAGATAATTGAGAAAATCGAAGAAAAAATGAATACGGAAAATCCGTCATCAATATTGATTGTTCCCGACCACGCAACTTATAATTACGAAAAAAGAATTTGCGACCGTCTTAAAAATAAAAACGGTTTTATTGACGTGCAGGTATATTCTTTTAACCGTTTTGCATCTGCGGTTATAGGCTATGTGGGCAAAGGCAGAAAAACATATCTTGATGATTGCACCAAAACAATGGTTATCAAAAAATGCATTCTGAATTGCCGTGATAAAATGCTGGTTTATAAAGACAGTTCAAGAAAAAAGGGCTTTGCCAAAAGAGCGTTGGATATGGTTTCGACGCTCGAAAACTGCGGTTATAACAGTGAAAACGTATTAGATGCTTCTAACGATGTGAACAATGATTTGTTAAGAAGCAAGCTCCATGACACTGCGGTAATATTCTCCGAATATGAAAACGTTCTCAAAGCCGGATACACCGACAACGCAAACAGACTTAAAACCGCAAAAGAAAACCTGTATAGATACACTCCGCTTAAAAACTGTACCGTATTCATTGACGGCTTTGACGTGTTCACTACTTGCTTGTATCAGTTTATCGGCGAAATTATGAACCATTGCGACGTTGTTATCGGACTTTCACAATCAAACGTTTTGCCTATTGATAAAAATACTCAAAAAAAATCAGCGCATTATGACCGTGAAGTGTACGAAATTCACGAAAATACATATAAAAAAATAGTCGAACTTGCAAAAAATACGGAAATTAACTATATTTACACAGATTATGAAGATTTACAAAAAAGTGAAGAAATCAAATTTGCAGAAAACAATTTTTATTCAAGCAAACCATACAAATATACAAAGCCGGTCAATGATATACATATAATCTCCTACGACAATCCGGTTGACGAAATTACTCAAATCGGGCATACAATCATTGATAAAATCAAAAACAAAGAAAATTCGTCAAGATACAAGGATTTTGCAATTCTGTGCAACGATATGGAACTTTACACAGGCATAATAAGCTCTGTGTTCAAGATGCTTAATATTCCTGTTTACACAGATAAAAAGCACGATATTGCTTCTCATCCCATTGCTTTATATCTCTTTTCGGTATTAAAATGTGCCGCCAAGGGAATAACCGTTGACGCCGTTTCCGATTATCTTCTTTCCGAACTTACCGACGTTTCGGAAAATGACAGAGATAATTTTTTGTCTATGGTCAAAACCTACGGCATTACGGATTATGAATTGAATAACGGTTCAAAGAAATTCAAAAGCGATGATTTTAATGAATTGAGAACCTCCATCATTACGCCCTTAGCTTCTTTCTCGGAAAATTTACGCAATGCCAAAAATGCTAAAGAAATTTCCGAAGAATGTTACGCTTTTCTGCGTGAACAAAACGTTCTTGAAAAAATTGATGCGCTCGTTGACAAATATGAGCAAATGAACGAATTCTATCTTTCCGACGTGACAAGTCAGTTATGGAACACGGCAGTAAGACTGTTGGAGGATATGTCAAATTTATTTGAAGAAATAAGCATTGCCGATTATGCGGAAATTATACAGGAGGGTTTTAACGCATCCCCTACTTCAACTATTCCCAACGTTATTGACTGTGTTACATTCGGAAATCTTCAAGCAGGAAAAGAAACGGATAAAAAATACGTTTTTATTGTCGGAACGCTTGAAGGAGTTATTCCTGCTATATATACCGATGAGCGTCTTGTTACCGTCAAGGAAAGCGAAATTTTGAAGGACAAGCTTGAATTGAGCCATAGCACCGACACGGAAGATGCAAGAATACGTTACAATATATATTCTGCAATAACTTTAGCAAAAAAAGAACTTTACGTTTCATATCCCCGATTTTCAAAATCCGGAATATCTCAGGAGCCGTCGTATTTGCTTAATAAGTTTAAGTATTTATACCCTGCTATCGAATTTACCGCTTGCCCTGCAATGACAGTAAACGATATAATGGTTCATCCCTATTCTTCACTTGAACTGTGCCGTGCGATTGCCGTTAACAAGGTGAATTCGCCTATGGCAAAAGCGGTATATTTAAGTCCGATAGTTGCTGAAGATATTGAAAAAATCAAATACGGTTCAACGTTCGAACAAGAAATATCCGAAACAAAAGCAATCGACAGTTCCATAGCCGAAAAACTTTTCGCCGGAAAAACAATGAGCATTTCAAGATTTGAAAATTTTGACGGATGTCCGCTTCGGCATTTCCTTACTTACGGAATAAAGCCCAATCAGTTGGACGAATATGTGCCGAACAACATTTCAATCGGAAAAGTAGTTCATTCCGTAATGGAAAAATTCGTGCTTGAAACGGTAAAAAAAGGAATAACCGATTCGGATAGTTGTACCAAAATAGCCGAACAAATATTCGATGAAGCAATCGAAAAAGAAAATCACAGTGTTATGCTTTCAACAAACAGGCAAAAGGCACTTAACGTTATATTGCGCCGTGTTATAAGCGATTTATGCCATTTTGTTGTGGAAAATTACGGTGATTATACCCCCGTCAGCACAGAAAGTAAAATTGACTGTGATATTGATACGGGAAAAAGAACCGTTCACGTAAACGGTAAAATTGACCGTTTTGACATTCTTAAAAAAGACGGAAAGAACTACATCCGTGTTGTGGATTACAAGAAAAGCGCCGAGGGTGCAAACTTAATGCAGCTTTATTTCTACATGGACAAGATTATGAAAGAAAACGGATATCTTCCCGGTGCTGTTGAAAACCAAATTTTTGATAAAAATGTAAAACGTCAGATAAACGAGGAAACGGTAACTGCGGAAAAACGTAATAAAGATTGCATTTCACAGGATGATTTTTGCTCCCAAATTGATGAAAACAATAACCGTGTTAATGAAATAATCGATGAAATTTTCGAAGGAAAAGTCAGCAAAACAAAGTCAGACGAAAATTGTATGTTTTGTGATTATAAAACGGTATGCGGCAAAAAGGTTAAAAGCAGGTAACGAAAAATGAAAGAAAGAAAATGGACTGAAGCGCAGGAAAA
>JAZRYL010000039.1:0-35455 GCA_045600705.1 Clostridia bacterium
TAACGGCGATAAATATCAGCACAATTAAAAAAGTATTACTTGTTTTGTATTCGTCAGGACTATTTGACATTGCCAAAAAGTAACCTAACAAACAAAACATATAAATATATGGGTATAAAATAATTGGCAGTGCTTTATACAAACTTTTCATTTTATGACCTCCGTAAATTATGATTTGTCAATATCTCTTATATCTGATTTTACTGTGCAAAAGCCAAAAACATCCTTATCCACCCGTGTCATTTATTCTTTGGGGTTCTTTTGTGATTATGACTGTATAAAATATTTTGTTACCGAATCATCGTTCCAGCCTGCAAGATAACGTGAAAGAATAACTCGGTCCAACGTGCTTACACTGTTGCTTGAATCAATATCGCTTAATGCAGTATTGATTTTAGAATATTCATTCCAACCTGCAAGGTAACGTGAAAGAATAATTCTGTCAGCGGGATTTACTCTGTTATCACCGTTTACATCGCCTTTTAATGCTGTTCCTGCTCTGAATTCCTTTATAACCTTTGAAACGGCATCAAGAATTGATGTGTCTGCCTGAGCCTGACCGTTTTCGTCAAAAATTATATTATTGTTGGAATCAACTTTTGCGGTGGGGCAGATATAACCGCCCTCGTCGTGTTCGTTCCATGCGTAAATAAGTAGATTGTTTATCGTGGCGGAATCGGGATTGTTTTTTACCCACATCAGATTTTGACGGACGTTTTCCGCTATTTCATTGGCGGTTCCGGGACGAACGTACTGATAACTGTAATCTCCCGTCCAGCTTACACCGGTTTTGATTCTCGGGACACAACTCCAACCTGCGGTTGCGGTGGGAACGGAAGAAATATATTTCGATACATCGGAAAGATAAGGCTTGCCGTTAGCGTTTGCTTTTGCAAGTGAAGCATAGTCAATACTGTAACAAGTGTTTGTGACTCCGCTTTTCTTTGACAAATCACCGTATTCGAATCTTGTTATTGATTCTGATTTTACTTTAGATGTATCTTTCTTTTCATCTGCCGAAATGACATAACTTAAAGCATAGTTGGAAACTGCGTGAAATCCGTTGTAACTAAATGTCAGTGCAGAGGATTTTGAAATATTCTGTGATGCCATTGCAACAGAATAAATATCGCTTATTGCGGTGTATTTTTGGGGATTCTTTACCGCAAGGTATGAAGTGTAGAATTTTGCTTCTTCGATTATTTTCGGAAGTTCGTTTGTATCAAGGAAGTTTGATGCCTGATAGAAATAAAGTATCGGCATATTTCCGTTTTTGGATTGCACTTTTAAGTAGCAGGAAGATGCCATTGCCTGGTATAATTCTTTATGATCTACCGAAATAGCCGCGAGCTTCTGACTTAGCGTCATTCCGGTGATATCAGCCGCCTTACCGAAGTGACCGAATTCAAGAATTGCACACATTTTAAGCTGATCTGTTTCGTTTATGTAGCCATCCTTGGCAACGTGTGCCTTTCTCGGCAGCGACATTTTATCGGTTGACTTATACCATAAATATGCGAAGTAGTTAATTGATGCATCGTACGCATATCGTGCTTCTGTTTCCCACGGAGTTCCGTAATCATATTTTATTGTTTTCTTTTCAAGTGTGCTTGACGATACATCGTCGATTGAATACGTTGTTCCGTACTTGGCGTAAGATGATGCAAATTTGATTTTTACGTCATACTGACCGCTGCTCTTTTCAGCATAAAACGGCGCTTGAGATTGATAGTAACTTAAGGTTCGTGCAACTTGGTCCGATACGGACTGCGAAGTGGGGGAAGCACTTGTTGCATAGTACGCATCCCAACGTATTGCACCGATTTGCGTTTCGTTTTGCCTTAAAATATTATCATTGACCGACGGAAAAGAAGAAACACTTTTTGAAAGAACCAAAGAACAGTCGTCTACCGTTATTTCGCATTTTTCGTTTTTACCGGTATAAAAATAGTAATCTACGGACTTATAATCGGCTGTATCGTAGAAAAATGTTATTTCAAGCTTTTGATATTCGGAAGACAGCGTTGTCGTTTTTGACTGAAGGTACGAGAATTCTCCTTTTTTGTCTTCAAACTTAAGTGTTAAGTTTATGGGGCTTCCTACGGTTCCCTTTATATAGCATGAAGCAATGTATATTCCGTTTTCGGTCATAAGACTTTGAATATACTGATGAAGTGAAAACCATCCGCGTGTGGCGTCTTTTTTTACGTTCATGGCTTTGCTTCCGCTATGGGAATCGGCAACTATGGTAAATACGTCGGACGTGCAGGTCCAACTTGTTTTACCGCTTTCAAAACCCGGATTTTTCAAAAGATTGGCTGATTCCGCAAAGCATGAAATGTTTACAGAAAAAATCAATAAAACAGCCGTCATTATTCCGCAAATTATTCTTTTCATTAAAAACCTCAAAAATTAAATTTATATTATATATAATAACATATTATTAACAATCGGTAAATAGCTTTTTTTGAAAAAAGCGCTTATAAATTATGGATAAAGCAAAAATGACTTTTACGGTGAAACATTTGTTCAAATAGGGTATAAAAAAACCACCGCAATGCGGTGGTAAGTAAATGACGATTCTTATTATTGAACAGAATCTTTAAGAGCTTTGCCGGCTTTGAAAACAACAGCCTTGCTTGCAGCAATTTTGATTGTAGCACCGGTAGCAGGGTTTTTACCTGTTCTTGCAGCACGGGTCTTAACTTCGAATGAACCGAATCCCATAAGCTGAACCTTGTCGCCTGCTTCAAGAGCTTCTGCAATAAGGTCAAGTACGCCGTTTACAGCTGCGTCAGCATCTTTCTTTGAAACTTCATTTTTTGCAGCAAATGCATTGATTAAATCTGCTTTGTTCATGTGTATTTCCTCCAATAAATTTTGAATTATTTGTGTGGCAATGCCACATACTATGGTAATAGTACCATATTTTACATAAAATGTCAAGACTCTTATTAACAAATAATATGAAAATTAGCCATTTTTACTATTATTTTATGTAATTTCAGGCAAAAAGTGCCGATTTTACTGTTAAAAACAGCAAAAAGTGTTGTTTTTATTTGTTAAATGAGTTGATGTATCGAATAGTTTCTTCGTGAAGAACATTTTCGGGCGAATAACCTAATACGCGGCACAGTTTTACTACTTTGAAAAGAAATTCTCCGAGAGAGTTTTCGGAATTTATGCCGTACAAAGCATCGGAAACTTCTTTAATAGTTTGCTCTTTGCTTCCGTCTTTTATTCCTGCTTTAGTTGCCTTGTGCTGAATTTTTTCGGCGAACAATAGGGAAGGCAAGCCTTGCGGAACGTCTTCCATAACTTCCTTGACGGAATGGAATCCTTTTTCCTGCATTTTTATTTTTTCCCAATTATCGTTCAAATCGCCGGACTGACTTGAATTTGAAAACAAATCGGGATGTCTGCGAATCATTTTTCTGCAAATGGAGTCAGTTATATCCGTAAAATCAAAGTCGCCGGATGCCTGAGCAATCTTGGCGTGAAAAACCACTTGATAAAGCACGTCGCCTAATTCGTCGCAAAGCTTGAACGGGTCGTCTTTGTCGATGGTATCTGCAACTTCGTATGCTTCTTCAATAAGATATCGTTTCAAAGTTTGATGCGTTTGCACCGAATCCCATGGGCATCCTCCGGGGGAGTACAACTTATCCATTATTTCAAGCAGGCTTTTACAGTCACATTTGAATATTTCACTGTCGCAGGATTTTTTCAGATAAATGCAGAATGTGTGATTATATCCTTCCTGCATATCAAGTTCGTACAACTGAATTTTATAGGTTTGTGAATTGCCCTCGTAATCCTCACGGTAAACAAGCGTTTCAAATTCATCACCGTATATTTCGGTAAGAACACACTTTAATTCCGAAGCGATGAACTGAGAGTCTATGCAGGTTATAACGGTGCTCTGATGATAGTCGGGAATGTTTTGGGATAACACTTCAAGCGAAGTATAATCCTTATGCATATCAGGCTTTTTCCAAGCGGCACAAGCACAGTCAGCAAGAGAAACACCGGGAATTATTTCCGCATTTTCAAGAAAAGCCACCGAAGTATCGTCAAGGGCGCTTCCGTAAACAAGGTAACAGCAGTTTTTATACTTGTTCAGTTCTTCTGCGGTTTTTTCGTTTAATAAATCGAAATCTTCCGCACTTTCAAAAATGCCGTCAAGAGTTATGTACCCGATTTTTTCTTCTTTTAATAATTTAGCAACAGGCATTTTTTCAGTTTTAAGAATAACATTTCCTGCGTTTTTTATTTTATTCCAAGCAGAAAGAGTAATATTATTTTCTTTTCCTGCTCCGGTTCCTATTACGGTTATCATAAAAACTCCTTATAAATCGTTGCTTCTGATTTTAACTTTGCATTTTGTCAGAAGCTTTGCAATTTTGCTTCCGCCGGGCATAAGCGAAATGTCGTTTTCGTCAAGAACACTGAATACGGCAAGTCCCACAAAATAAATGACTGCGGCGAATGCTATAATTGCAAGTGTAAAGATGCTTGAAATTCCGGAATTCTGCGCAAGGATTTTCCCAAATGGCAATTTTATCAGCATGATAACAACAGCCATAAGCAATGCGGCGCCTAACGGACGAAGCAGGTCGTCTTTAAGGCTGAGTTTTGCTTTTGTAAATTTGAATACGCAAATTACGTCTAAAATCGCCGAAATTGCATAGCAAACAACCGTTCCAACCGGAACTGCATAAATGTTGATAGCGGGATTTGGAACGAAAATGAAGTTCATTATGACTTTTACTGTCATACCGATAGCCAAATTTATTACGGGATAAATAACTTTTCCCGAACCCTGCAAAACGGCGGATGCAATTTGAATTATAGAAAGCAAAAGCACACCGAACGAAAGAATCATTAAGAATGTGGAAGCGGCACGAATTTGTTGCGCCTGAGTAAAAACAGTTCCGTCGGCATATACTTCGTCCTTGTAACTGTACAAAAGCTGAAGTATTTCCTTTGCCATGGTAAGAAAACCGATGGTGCAGGGAAGTCCGATAATCATAGCAAGCTTCAAGCTTGTGCGGGTGATACTGTTGACTTCTTTTTTTGTTTTCGTAAGCGCTTCGCTTATTGCGGGAACAACTGCCATGGAGAGCGCAACATAAATAACGGAGGGCATATTGATAAGTGTGCCGCCGTCACTTTTTAAAAATCCGTAGACGGTATCAATGTATTCAATATCGAAATGAAGCTTGTTGAAAAGAATGTTCTTAATCATTATTGAGTCAATGGAATCAACCAACGATTTTGCGGCGCTGCCGAGCGTAATGGGAATGGCGATTGCAAGCAGCATTTTAACGTATTTTCCGCTTGAATACTTTGTTCTTGTTTTATCTACAAGCGTAAGAATACTGTTTTTATTGCGCTGATACATAAAGAAAATAACTAAGAATGCCGCTACTTCGGAAAGAGTAATACCTAAAAGTGCGCCGGTAGCGCCCATAACGTATCCGTATTTATCAAAGAATATTTTAGCGAAGAAAAATCCGGCAAGGAGTTTTACTATTTGCTCTACAATTTGATTAAGAGCCGTGGGCACCATGTTTTGCATGCCTTGGAAATATCCGCGGTAAGCGGAAAGCAAGGAAACGAACAAGAGTGAAAATGCAATAGCGGCAACAGGCTGCCATGCGATAGAACCGTCCTCAAAATGTATTTCCAAAACGTTAGCTATTTGGGGAGAGAAGATAAGCATTACCGCCGTTGTGACTGAGCCGATAATTGCAAGAACACGCAGGGATGTGGTGAAAATTCTGTGTGCTTCGGTGTGATTACCTTTGTTGCGCTCGCCTGCAACTAATTTGGAAATAGCGGTGGGAATGCCGGCGGTTGAAAAAACGAGCAGAAAGTTATAAATGGGGTAAACGGTTGTATATACGCCCATAGAACTTGCACCTATCATACTTCGAAGGGGAATTTTATACACCGCACCTATAACTTTACATAAAATACCTGCCACGGCAAGAATGAAAGCACCGCTTAAAAAAGAAGAACTACCTGAAAAAAGTGCTTTTTTTATTTTCTTAAAAAATGAATCAGCCATAAATACCTCGAAAATCTGCATTTGATAATCCGAAAAAAATTCGGAACATAACACATAAAAATAATCTAAGACAATTATACAACATTTTTGCGTTTATGTAAATAAAAAGAAAAAGACCTTGCAAATTTATCATTTACAAGGTCAAAATATATCGAAAACGGGTTTTATGAAATTATTTTTCTATTCTGAAAATAATTGTATCGAACTGCTCAAGCGTAAACGTTACTTTGTTGCCGTCTTGCTTGAACTGATGATTCGTCAAAACGGTGCATTTGAAGTTTTCGGGCATTGTCACGGTTTTTTCTCCTGCGTCCTTTGCATGCAAAGCCATAAAACCGTTTCCGCAGTAAATTACATCGGGGGTATCTATCCAAATGGGAGTTCCTGCTTTTTTTGCGGTATCACGAAGCTCGTTAAAATCTGCCAAGTGATTTTTGCATACCGATTTACCCTTAAAATCATATTTGTTTACTTGCTCGTTTTCCTCCGGGTACGGCATATAGAATGTATCGTACTTATCGTAAATTCTATCAATATCGCTTGTTAAGAACATATCGTATAAAACTCCCGATGAGGAAAGTCTGGTGCAGAATTCTCTCTGACGGTCGTCTTCGGGGAAATGCTTATACATTTTTTCATCAATGAGAACGGCTGATTTGTGTTTTGTATCAAGAACTTCTTTTGTCTGCATTTCGGAAATTTCTTTCTGCATTTTCAGTTCAGCCATAAGATTTTCGGTGGCATACCAACCGCCCCACATATCAAACCACCAAGAACCGCGGCTGTGTGTAAGCAGTTTTGCAAACGGCTTTCTTACCTGATAAATGGAAAGTTGTTCGGTGGGACCGCCTAACCAGATGGGGTCACGGTAATTTACCTTAATGGTAATATCTTTTCTGCATTCGTCGGGGTAACGGGAAAGTAAAGTACGTACGTCTGCTTCACAAACATAAATTTTTCCGTGAAGCTTCAATGAATCTTCGGGAAGCATAGTTATCCAATCGTAACCCAACGGTCTGCAATGAGCGTAGGAAACGGGGGAGCAATAAAAATCAATATTAGGCGAATCAATAAGCTTATCGAGTGCGTGAGTTCCGCTAAGCGGATTTTGCACTTCCACCGAATATCCGTAAAAAGCGCCTACGATTTGCTTATAGTTACATTCTTCTTTTGCAATTCGTGCAAAATGGTCAACGGTAACTACGGTGGTGTCGTTTGAAAAATCAACGAAATCGTCGTTGTATTCACGGTTCATAAACTTATCAAATTCGTACTTTACACCGGGTTTTCTTTCAGCCATAAACTTTTCAAAATAGGGAAAAGCATTTGCACAAAAACTTCCGTCTCTGCCGAAATGGAACCATTCCTGCGTAGTTCCGCCGGAAACCTGATAACCGATAATGTTGTTTGCATAAGGCATACTGTTTATATGACGGATAAACTGACGGAGTAATTCTCCGCCGTCCTCACGGAACTTATCCGAAAACAGCATTTCACGGCCTTCGGGAGTAATGGCGGCAACAACGCATTCTTCGGGATGTTCCTTTAACCACCACATGGGCATGGAAATATATATTCTCGGGAATATCATTGCATTTTTGTTTGCTTTAAGAAGTTTTTCCACGTCTGAATCAAATTCGCTGTAATCGGGTTTTCCTTTTACGTCGAAAATTCCCGTTCTTGCGCCGGTGAACCCGGTATCTTCATTTATGGGTAATTTCGTAAAATAGGTGCATATCGAATATAAATTGAATCCTGCTTTTGTGAAATCGTCGTATGTGGAATTTTCGGTAAAATACGTAACGTATGCGTTGGTGCTGATGATTTTTCCGTCAACTTCAATTTCGGGAATTCCGTTTGTCTGAACTATTCTGCTATTCATGACATTTCTCCTCGGTTAATTCTTTTTTATTATTTCTATTGCTTCACGGATTTTCCAATCGCCCTTGTTAAGAGCATCTTCCGCCACTATATCGTCAACACCAGTAATATCCTTAACGATTCCGATCATTCGCTTAGTAAGTTTTTTGTTTGTGGGTTTTAAGTTTATCATAAGGTTTTCGTAAACGTAGCCGAGTTTAATCATCAGCGACGTGGAAAGCATATTAAGAATAAGTTTTTGCGATGTTCCCGCTTTCATTCTTGTGGATCCGGTTACCACCTCAGCGCCCGTTTCGGCGGTAATGTTGTTTTTGGCAGTAGCGTGAATTCTGCATTCTTTGTTGGAAGCAATCGAAACGGTGGTGCAGCCGATTTTGTTTGCATATTCAAGTGCGGTAACAACGTACTCTGCGTTTCCCGATGCGGAAATTCCCACAACGGCATCGTTTTTGGTAAGGTTAAGGGGAACAATATCTTTCATTGCTTCCTCTGCACTGTCCTCTGTTCCTTCGGAAGCACGTACAAGTGCATCTTTTCCGCCTGCGATAATTCCAACAACAAGTTCGTGGGAAACACCGTATGTGGGCGGACATTCGGCGGCATCCAATACACCGAGTCTGCCCGATGTTCCGCATCCGACATAGAAAAGACGTCCGCCGTTTTTCATTCCGGGGAATATTGCGTCTACCGCTGCGGCAATTTCCTTTGAGGCTTTTCCTACTGCAAGAGCCGCATTGACGTTTTCTTCCTGGATAACGTCAATCATTTCCTGCGTACTCATTGTGTCTATGTGCATTGTTTTCGGATTTCTGCTTTCTGTATTCATTATAAAGTTCCTTTCTGTAATTCAATAGCCATTTCTGCGGCGTGATAAGCCATATCACCCGAAAAAACGCTTAAAGAAATTTTGTTTTTATATCCTGCATTTTCAAGTTCGTCGTTGAGCACGGGAATAATAATTTGCTCAAAGCGGCGAAGTCCTCCGCAAATAACTGTTTTGATGGGAGAAGTTTCGTTAAAACGCTTTGATGCGCCTATAATCAGTTCTGCAATGTGGTGCATATTTGATTTCATAATTTCTTTTGCAACGCTGTCACCCTCGGAATATGCTTCAAATACCACCGGTGCAAAAGAAGCAATGCCGGTTTTTCCTGCTTCGTAAAACTTAAGCAGATGCTCACGAACGGTATTTTCACCGGTTTTCTTCAAAATAAGTTCACGCATTAAGGTGCTTTCACCGGAACCTTCTTCTTCCATTATGGCGCTTCGAATTGCCTGTGCTCCTAAATCGTAACCGCTTCCGCCCATATCAAACAGATAACCCAATCCGCCTATAATACTGATTTTTCCGTCAATCTTGGGAATAATACACTGTCCCGTGCCCATAATAACGGCAATTCCGTTTCCTTTTCCCATGGCGGCATCCACGGTTATATCTATATCGCTTCCGCTTTTGTATGAATGAAAGTGACAATTTTCTAAAAAACTGTCGATTTGATGAGCAAAATTGCCGGAACGGCTTCCTGCAATTCCCGCATAAATGCTGATGTTTTTCAGCGAAATTCCTGCCGTAACATTTTTTATTCCGTCTTCAAGGCAAGCAATAGTATTTTCAATACCTATGTCAAACGGGTTTGACGGACCGCAAAGGTAACGCTTAACGATTTTCTTGTTTTTGTCAATCAGACAGAACGCAGTTTTTGTTCCACCTCCGTCAACACCGAGATAGTAAAGTTCACTTGAAGGGCGATCAAATAACTCGTCAAGTCCTACACCTAATATTTCGGAAAGTTTAAGCAATACGTCGGCAGGAGGAACGGAAAGACCGTTTTCCCATTTGCTGACGGATTTTTCCGAATAAAGCAGCATTTGTCCGAGATTTTCCTGCGTTAATCCCGCTTCTTTGCGAAGCTTTTTCAGATTATATGCAAAGGTTTCTTTGTAATCAGGCATCGTTTTTCATTCCTTTCGTGAGTTTATTATAATTTTGTTTTTCTCCATTGTCAATACTGCAATATTAAGAGAAAAAATAAAAACTCTACCGTGAGTAGGAAAAAATAATAATAAAAAATCATTTGCCATAGGTGAAAAATAAGTATATAATAATGTATGATTTTATTTTGGAGAATAATATGGAAGATACAATAGCCGCAATAGCCACCGCTTCGGGCAAAGGGGGCGTAGCCATTGTCAGAATAAGCGGGGAAAATGCTCACGCTTGCCTTGACAGGGTTTTCAAAAAAGAGAATATGGAAATGCGCAAAATGTATTTCGGCGGAGTGTATGACGGAGACACACTTATAGATAAGTGTCTGTGCGTTAAATTCGATAAGGGCGCATCATATACGGGCGAACAAACGGCTGAAATTCAGTGCCACGGCGGATATGCGGCGGCGGAAGACATTCTTGAAACTGTTCTGAAAAACGGGGCAAGACTTGCGCAAAGCGGAGAATTTACAAAACGTGCGTTTCTTAACGGGCGAATCGACCTTTCGCAGGCAGAAGCCGTCGGCGATATGATAGAAGCGGATACCAAAAGTGCTTCAAGGGCGGCGGCCCGTTTGCTGAGCGGCGCTCTCGGCAGAAAAATAGGTGAATTTCAGGATTCAATAAAAGAATTGCTTACCGAAATCGAAGCGGGAATTGACTATCCCGATGAAATTGACGAACAACACACCTGCGAAAGCATACAGACAGAAGTAAAAAAAATGCTTCCCGAAATTGACGGGTTGATAAACGGATATAAGCGCGGAAAAATTACAAAAGACGGTCTAAAAGTTGCTATTGTGGGAAAGCCGAATGCAGGGAAATCTTCACTTCTCAACAGTCTTTGCGGCGCAGAACGTGCAATCGTGACGCCTATTGCGGGAACAACACGTGATACGCTTCACGAGGTTCTTGATTTTTCGGGAGTAAAGGTTCACATTTACGATACTGCAGGAATAAGAGAAAGCGACGATGCCATAGAGCAGGCGGGTGTAGAACGTTCAAAAATGACCGCCGAGGAAAGCGATATCGTGCTTTGTGTTATGGATTCTACCGAAAAGGCAGACTTTTCGTGGATAAATATTGATACTCTTAAAGATAAAAAAGGATTGTTCATTTACAATAAAACGGATTTGACTGCTCCGGAAACGGACGAAGTTCCGTGTGAGTGGGAAAGCATTTCCATCAGCGCCAAGACGGGCGTCGGAATGGATAAACTTGTAAAATTTTTGGAACAGTGCGCAAGGGAAAACGACTGTTCGTCTTCGCTGACGATTACTTCACAGCGTCACTACGAAGCACTTGTAAATGCAAAGATTTCGCTTGAAAACTGTATGGATGATATGCCTCCGGACATTTTAAGCATTGATTTAACTAATGCTTGGACGTATCTCGGTGTAATAACCGGCGAAACGGTGACTGAGGACATAGTAAATAATATATTTGAAAAGTTTTGTGTAGGAAAATAAATTATGAATTTTGACGGTGGAAATTTTGATGTAGCGGTAATAGGAGCAGGTCACGCAGGTTGCGAAGCATCGCTTGCGTGTGCAAGAATGGGCTTAAAGACTCTGCTGCTGACGCTGACAAAGGATGCAATAGCATTTATGCCTTGTAACCCTGCAATAGGCGGCACAAGCAAAGGACATCTTGTCCGTGAAATAGATGCGCTTGGCGGACAAATGGGAATAAGTGCCGACAGAACGGCGCTTCAAATGAAAATGCTTAATACAAGCAAAGGTCCTGCGGTACATTCGCTTAGATGTCAGGCTGATAAAATGGAATATCAGTTATATATGCGCAAGGTGCTTGAAAATGAAAAAAATCTCACTGTTAAGCAGGATGAGGCATCAAAAATCCTCACGAAAAACGGTGTTATTTGCGGTATTGAAACGGCGGTAGGCGCTGTTTACGGAGCAAAGGCGATAGTTCTTGCCACAGGTGTTTATATGAAAAGCAGAATAATTACCGGCGAATGGGAGAGAGCCTGCGGTCCTTCGGGATTTGTAAATTCGAGATTTCTTTCCGATTCCATGAAAGAACTGGGGATTCCGCTTCAGCGCTTTAAGACGGGAACTCCTGCCCGTGTTGACGGAAACACTCTTGATTATGACAAAATGGAGCCTCAGTACGGAGAAAGCACCGATTACAGTTTTTCGTTTATGACGGAAGGCGAGGTTCAGTCGCCGGAACCGTGCTATTTGACATACACTAACGAAAGAACACATAAAATTATACTTGACAATTTGCACCGTTCTCCCATGTATTCGGGAAATATCAAGGGAACGGGAACACGTTACTGCCCGAGTATTGAAGACAAAATCGTTCGTTTCAAGGATAAAGAACGTCATCAGCTGTTTATTGAGCCGGAAGGAAAATATACCACTGAAAAGTATTTGCAGGGACTTTCATCGTCGCTTCCTGCGGAAGTACAACTTGAAATGATTCATACGATACCGGGACTTGAACATGCGGAAATGGTTCGCCCCGGATATGCTATTGAATACGATTGCATTGACCCTCTTGCACTTTATCCAACATTGGGTGTTAAGACAATTAAAGGTCTTTACTGTGCAGGTCAGATAAACGGGTCGTCGGGATACGAAGAAGCGGCGGCGCAGGGACTTCTTGCCGGAATAAATGCTGCTTTGTACGTTAAGGGCGAAGAACCGCTTATTCTTTCAAGGTCGGAAAGTTATATCGGCGTTCTTGCGGATGATTTAACCGTAAAAGGCACGAACGAGCCGTATAGAATGATGACTTCACGTGCAGAATTCAGATTGAGCTTAAGGCAGGATAATGCGGATTTGCGTTTGACGCCTATCGGAAGAAAAATCGGACTTGTTTCGGACGAAAGATACGAAAAATTCCTTGAAAAGACGAAAAGGCAGGAATGTGCCAAGGAAATGCTTGAAGCAACAAAACTTCCGTTTGATAAAATCAAGGAAATTTTTAAGGCAAAAGGGCTTGAAGATCCTATCGGACCGCATACGCTCTATGAACTTCTTAAAAGAAAAGAATTTACATACAGCGAACTTTGCGAATATTCTCCCGAACTTCCCGAACTCAGCCGTGCAGAGATTGCAACAGTTGAAACAGATTGCAAATATGACGGTTATTTGAAAAAGCAGGAAGTGCAGATAGCACAGATGCAGAAACTTGAAAAGAAACTGCTTCCCGAGGATGCCGATTATTCTAAAATACTCGGTCTGCGCCTTGAAGCAAGGCAGAAACTTAACAAATTCAGGCCTGCGTCGATAGGGCAGGCGAGCCGTATAAGCGGAGTTTCTCCTGCAGATATTGCGGTATTGCTTGTTGCCATGGAAAAAGGTGAACTTCATGGATGAACTTTTGTATATGATTGACAGTTCGTTCAAGCGAAGCGGAATAGAACTTTCCGAGGAACAGCAAAAAAAGTTTAAGATTTATTGCGAATTTTTGCTTGAATACAATGAAAAAGTGAATTTGACTGCGCTTACCGAGAAGCAGGAAGTGATAGATATGCACTTTATTGATTCACTTGCGGGGATGAAACTTAAAGAAATCAAGGAAAATGCCAAGTGCGCCGATATCGGCACGGGTGCGGGTTTTCCGGGAGTTCCCATTGCCATAGTGCGGCCGGACGTTACGGTTGCGCTTGTGGATTCACTGCAGAAGCGGCTGACGTTCCTTGATGAACTTAAAGAAAAACTTGAACTCAAAAACGTGTATACTGTGCACGGCAGAAGCGAGGATTTGGGCAGAAGTGCGGAAATGCGTGAAAAGTTCGACTGTGTATTTTCACGTGCGGTGGCACGGCTGAACGTGCTTCTTGAATACGATATGCCGTTTGCCAAGGTGGGCGGAAGTGTTCTTGCATGGAAAGGACCTGCATTCACCGAGGAGATAGCCGAAGCGGAAAAAGCGCTGAAAGTATTAGGCGGCAAGGTAGAAAACGTGTACACTTCGGCGCTTGAAGATAAGTCACATTTTATTGTTTCGGTAAAGAAAACCGATAAAACGCCGATGAAATATCCCCGTCAAGCAGGAATGCCAAAGAAGAAGCCGTTATAAACTGTTTGACTTTATAGAACATATTTGATAAAATAAGTGTAATCGAACAGATTGAGAGGTAAGAACAATGATTTTTACATTAGGAACGACTGATGTCAGAACAAAGACATATAATAATTATGAAGCGCTTGAAAGGGACTTGCTTTTGTGCGGTGCGGGAAGTGTATACGCAGGACAGAAGAAAGGAACCGAAAGTGCATGGAATATGATAGCGGTGACCGATGCTGAAACGGGAGAGTATTTCGGAATAGGCGTGCTTACCAACACGAACAGAGAGCCACACGTATTGGCAACTGAAAATCACATGCTTTTTATCGGAGCGGACAATTTTGTAATAGCGTTTGATATTGCCGAGAAGCAGGTTCGTTCAATAATTCCCATGCCGAGTGATTTTGTTGATTTCTTCTACATTGCCAACAGAGGAATGGTATTTATGGTACACAAGAAAGGTGTAATCGTAAAAGACGACGATGCGCAGGATATATGGCGAGTATCGAGAGGACAGCTTAACGGATATTCTCTTGAAAAGAACTTGTTTGTTATGGAACTTGCCAACGGCAGAACTTATGCGTACAAGATAAATAACGGAAAAGAAGTAAATCTTAAATAACGAAAAAAACTAACGGATGCTGAAAAGCATCCGTTTTTTACTATTCATCTTTGTTGAAAATTTTAACGTCTTCGTCATCCTCAGCGTCGTCGCTTACGTCGAAAAGCGTATTGCTGTCATCCGGCTCGAATATTTCATCAGCGGAACGTTTTACGCTTGGAATAGGAGCAAGCCCGGAGATATTTCCTTTAAGAACAAGCAGGAAAACGATACCGCAGGCAAGAGCCAAAAGAATGGCAGAACCGACGATTATCCAAACCAAGCCGTTATTGCCGGATGGAGTGGGGTCAACCGGTATAATCGGGGCGCCGGTAGCCGCAGGAATAAACGTTGATTGAGGCTCGGTTGTTTCAAGCGGAGCATCAAATTTAACGTTGTAGTCCAGCTTCAGCGCATATTCTTCATCGTCGAGATGATAGGTGAGGATGAAAGAAATAACAGTGTTATCCGCAGGAATAACAACAGTGACATCTCTATCGTAAACGGAACTCATGTCGGGAGTACCGGCAGAAATAACCGAAGCGACGGAGGTTTTTTTAGCCAAATTGCTTGCTTCGGAAATCGTAACGTCCTTAAGAGGCGAATTTGCCTTGTTTTCTATGCGAAGACGGAACGTGATTTCACCGGGAGATGTGATGGTGGACGGCACAACCGAAGCGACGGAAAGGCTTACTTCACCGGGGAGTCTGACGGCTTTAAGAGTCTTGGCGGACACTTCTTTTTCCGACGAAGCGCCGTCGTAGGAGTAAAGAACTTTCAGCTTATAAAAACCGCTTTTAGTAATGTTCAACGAGAAAATTCCGGTAATTTCTTCGCCTATGTTCAGCGAATCAACCGAATAAACAACTTGTGCATCGTCCGTGTCGCCGTTATAAACTTTAATGTTTTTAAGCACCGTGCTTGTGCTGTTTTTAACTGTATAATTAAAGTTGAGCGAGCCGTTAAGTTCGGAAACGGAGTATGCTTCGGCATTGATAGATAGGGTAGGGATTATTTCGTTCACCTCAATGACTGACGGTGAACATTTTTCTTCATAAACGGTGCCGTTGTACTCAAAAGTAACCACGGGAGCAACGGAAATGTCGGAATTCGGCTTTACGGTAACTGATTCCTCAATGACCTCGCCAACGGGGAGAACAGTGGATTTGTTCTTCATTTTGAAGATATAATCTTTGCCTGCAAGGGCGGAAATAGCAGGGTCGGTAACGGTTACGAAAGATATGGGGACGTTGCCTTTGTTGGTAACTTCGTATGTAACGGTAACACTTTCTCCCGGAACCACCGCATCGCTTGAAACATTCGCAGAAACCGAAACTTTCGGGCTGAACGCAACGGTATCCACGGCAGTTTTTGTCGAATGCTGACCGTCGGAATCCTGCCAAAACAGTTCGAATTCGATTTTTTTGCCCACGTCCGCAGAATTAACTGAAACGTCAAAAGTGCCGATATCTTCACGGTTTTTCGTTCCCGAAACGGATATTTCGGATTCGGAAATTGCCTTGTTTGTTGAACAGTTTACGATTTTTTCGATTTTGAAATCTTTTTCAAAAGAAGATGACTTAGCCGAAACGTAGAATTTCAAAGAAACCGTGTCGGACGGCAAAACCACCGCTTCGGAACCGCTTGCAGGTTCAACGTGGAAACTAAGGTAGTCATCTTTTTCCGCCGAGACCGATATACAGCCAAGGCACAATATAAATATAAGAGCGATACATAAGAAACGCTTCATTAGAATCCCCCTAAAAATTCAGATGATATACGGTTATTTTACTTTAATTTAGAAAAAAAGTCAAGTTAAAGCGTAAACGGTGTGCGTGCGGCATATTATATAATGATTGATGCGCAATTTTTACCGAATTTACATAGGCTGTAACCATATATATAATATAAGGTATAGATGCACTTAAAATGAGGATTGTTGCAATAAAAAACAAAGTAATATTTTTGTAACAAAGTTAAAACAAAAAATGAATTTAAGAAAGAATTTTTATTAAAAATTTGAATAAACTGTTGACAAATCAAAATAAAAGTTGTATCATTGACAGTAATGATATAGTACTATGCTATATTAAAATAGAAAGGAAAGAAAAGAATATGAAAAAAGTATTATGTACCTTGCTTTCAATAGCAATGGTCCTGTCGTGCTTATCAATGGTTTCGTTCGCTGCAAGCGTACTGAATCCTGCTACGACAGAAACAGTTCTTGATGTTAACTTCTCGGATTCTTCGGCGTACGGCTATGCTCCTACGGGCAATGCTGTATATCCTATGACGGATCCCGGTGTAGTTACATTAGACGATTCACACGGTGACGCTTATAAGTTTACCGCAAAAAACAGCTGGACTTCTCCTGTTTGGAGAATTGCTCCCTTAATAAAAACGTTTGCCGAAAAACATCCCGGCAAAGACGTTTTGGTTAACGTAAGCGCTGACTTTAAGGCTGAAAATTCCGTAGTAAACCTTCTCTTTAGAGATGCGTCAAATGGATCACAAAAGACTATAAAGAGTGGTGTTGCTGGAGAGTGGAATACAGGCACTTGGTCAAAAACTTTTACTGAGGCAGAAATATCGCTTTTAACTGATGAGTATCGTCTTTGCGTTGACAATATTAAAGGTGCATCAGGAGAAACACCCGTTGACGTTTACCTTGATAACATCGTTGTAACACTCACCGCTTACGATGAAGCAATCGGTGTAGAGTTCACCACGAAAGCTTCGAATAGTTTTGATAGAAACAGTGCTTCATCAGTTGGTGCGGAAATAGCTCAAATGATACCCGACGGTTTTACCGGCACTAAGGTGTTTAACTTTATGGTATATAATGTTGGGTCAACTCCGATTAATAATGGATATATATATATTCAGGCAGGATGGGATTCAATTGTCGGAGCAAAAAATAACTTCCCGAAACTTCAACCTGGTGAAGTTGGGCTTGCTACCATATCCATTCCTTTTGAAAATGGAAGTGTAATGGCAAAACCAAATTCAGGTGACGCGTACGCTGCAACTGCATCAAAATTTACACTTCGTTTCCAGGACTTTAATAAAGAAACAGTTGGAACAAAGTTCATTGTATATCCTCTTGAACTTTCGGTAGAGACAGTGTATGGTGTTACTACAACCGGATGTCTCGAATCAAAGGCTTATACTTTTGAACAGATTCCTTACAAAGGAATTAAGTTTACAGCAAGTCAAAATATTAATAACAGTCAGGTAATGAGTAGTACCGAGGGCGGATATCTTAGCGATGTTGTTATTGAAAATGGTATGATCACTAAGAATATAACTGTGTATAACACAGGATCCAACAACATCAAAGTTAAAGCTGCAATTCAGGCATTAACCCAAAATAGTGCCGGTAGTAATACCTGGTCTGGACCTAGCAGTGCAGCATCAGGCACATATACTATTGCACCCGGAGAAGCACAAGATTACAGTTTATCTCTTAATGTGTCAAATGGTATGATTGATATTCCCGGTTGTGCTTCAAAGGATGTTTCGGCATTCTTCATTCGATTTGATGTTACTTGCTTGTCTGGCGATACATTTGTTGTTGCAGACGAAGATGCACCCAAAGGATTTTTAGCTAAATTTGGCTCGAATGTAACGACTGAATATGTTGAGCAACTTCCTGTAAAACGTACACCTACTCCCGCTCCTACTGCAACACCCGCTCCTACACCTACTCCGGATGTTTCAGAACTTGGTGTTAAGGTTACTACAACAGATAAACAGTACTATTTCCGTAAGAATGTTAGTACATTTATCCAGAACGATATCAACAAACGTGGCGGCACTGCTTTCAGCGGTGATGTAACATACAGCTTTGATATTTACAACACAGGCTCAGTTGCATTCGGTATCTCCGCATATATTCAGGGTTACACAACCGGTACTGCCGGATGGGATAGCTTTGCACTTGTTTCAACCAAAAAATCGTTTGACCTTCAGCCCGGTCAGGTTGACACTATCAGCATTACAGTTAAGGTTGTAAACGGTGTTGTTATCGATAAAGATGAAAAGTATCCTCAGGAATTCAAGGATCTTACACTTCGTTTTGATACAGTAAATTCTGATGATAAGGGAACCAAGTATCCCGGTGCAGAATTCATCATTGTTTCTAACGAACTTCCGGTTGATGCTGTTAAGGGCCTTTCATCACTTACCTATGGCGCTAAAGTAACAGAATTACCTAACTATGCTACTCCTACTCCCAAGCCCGTTGAAACACCCACACCTGCTCCGAAGATTGAGCTTGTAAACGGTGATGCTGAAAGCGGCAACACAAACGGTTGGACCAAATTCAGTTCCGGCGGCGGAAGTGTTTCAGTTGCTAACGAAGGTGCTAACGGTACTGCACATTCAATCAAGTTCAATATTGGCGGTGGCCAGTATGACTCAATCGGCTTCAACCTTGCTCCCGCTATCGTTCAGAATGCTCAGGCAGGTTACTATGGTGAAGGTGACGGCGCTTATAAGATTACATTCTGGGCAAAAGCTGAAGAAGGCAAGAGCGGTGTGTTTGGATTCGTTCTTAACTCTCAGTGGCACAGAAGTGCTGGTCAGATTGATCCCAGCTTCCCCGGTACGCCTGTAAACTCATACATCAGCTATACTACGGGCGAAGTTACCGATACATGGCAGAAGTATACAACTGTTGTTGAAGTTGATCAGAACTTCCTTGATGAACTTAACTTCTTGTATGAAACCAACAAAGCTGCTTGTGACTTGATCCTTCGTCTTGACGGTTCAGGCGCAGCCAAAGCATTCAAAAACGGTGAAAACTTGTTCAGCTACTATGTTGACGAAGTTACCATCGAAAAGATGGATGTTAAGATTACAAATGCTGCAAACGACGGTGCACTTACTGTTGTTTCCGGCGCAGTTGCAAAGGATGCTAACACATTCTATACAACTAAGTATGCAACCGTACTTCTTAAGTACAATGGCAATGATGAATTTGCAGGTATTGATGTTGACGGTAAGAAGTTTGACAGACGTGAAAACAATACCGCTTATATCAGCGTAGGCGAAGATGATGTTGTTATCAACTATCTTGTTACTACAGTTGATGCTGATTCTAAGTATGCAGTATTCTATAATGCAACCGGCGCTGTTATCGGTGAAGTAGATTTCACTGAAGGCGTTACTGCAAGTGATATTCCTGCAGCTCCTGCTCGTAAGGGTATGGCATTTGATGGATACAAGTTCAACGGCACAGTTTATGCTAATGCTGCTGCTCTTGTTGCAGCTATGAACGATTCCAAGGTAGCTGCCGGCTCATACGCTGTATCACTTGTTTATGCAGCAAACAGCTATTACACTGTAACTATCAACGATACTCCTGATGCTACAATCAACGGTGTTGTAACAACCGAAGATTATATCGAACCCTTCCAGCTTGTTAAGGTTACTGCTCCTGCTGAAAAAGCCGGTCAGAAGTTCCTTTACTGGGCTGACGAAAACGGCGAACAGGTTTCAACATTCAATAACTACAGCTTCTATGTAATCGATCACAATGTTACACTTAAAGCTGTTTACGGTGCAGGTGAAGTTCCTGTTGTTAATTACCTTGAAATCACCACAGCTGAAAAGAATGGCGACGGCTCTCTTACAATGATTGCTGAACGTGCATTCGACAGCAAGGTTACTCTTAAGGCAAACGGTATCATGTTCATCGAATCTGATAACAACGACATGAGCGCATCTGAACTTGAAACTCAGTTCAGCAACCTCTACAACGGTGCTGCTGTTGTAGGCGGCAAGAAGGTAACTTCTAAGTACACCAACCGTCTTGGTTCATATGTACTTACCAAGAAGACCACAACTGCTGGCAAGACATACTATGTATGCGCTTGGGCTACCTATCTTGACGAAAAAGGTGATGAACAGGTTATGCTTTCAAACGTTATGAGCACTGAAGGTGCTAACGTTGAAATCAACTTCATTACTGTTGGTTAATTAAAACTATATATTCACAGTTGTTCTAAAGGGCAACTGTGAATATTTCAGAAAATTCTATTCTTTCTTTAAGAGCCACGTTTGTGGCTCTTATTTTTTTCATATTAAGTCATATTTTTCCTTATTTTTCATATAATAAATCGGTGATTATATGAAGTATTTTATAAAAGCATTTATCAGCATTATCCTTATTATTGCTTGCATTTTTGTACCGAAAAAGATTTATTTTTCAGTAAATGAAGATGAAATGACAAACGAAATGTACCGTCGTCGTGAACAGTATTTTCACGGTACTCTTGAAATGTGGCAGATTGATTGCTTTGAGGGAGGTACCGGAAGCCGAACAAATTGGCTGAAAAATAATACATTGAATTTTGAAAAAAAGCATAACGGTGTTTATGTCAACGTTAATTCGGTTTCACTTGAAGTTGCCAACAAACTCATTACAAGTGGGCAGAAAAAGCCGGATATCATTTCTTTCGGTGAGGGCATTATTCTTTCTGCAAATGATTTGTGTCTGCTAGATTTTAATGCGGAAAATCTTATTCCGTGTGTAAAAAACGTCACCTGCGAATTTGCCGTGCCTTGGTGTATGGGTGCATATTTTATGTTCGGAGATAATGACGTGTCACTGTGGGGGAATGACGGAAAAACTGTTACTTCTAAAAAAGCAGTCAAAAACATTTATTCGGTGGGCATCGGAATTCAAAAGAATTATTCATCCAAGTCTGCACTTGAATCCTACTGTTCAAATGACTTTTCGTCGAAACTTGCTTTGCTTGAAAATACTCCTTCTGACATCTTTTTTGCATATAATTATTCCGAAAAAGTAAACCGATTTATGGGTACACAAAGAGATTTTTTCCGTTTTAGAAATGCTGAACAAAAAAATGCTCAGCGTGATAAAACAGTAACTCTTATTCCTACATATAATGATTTATTTCAATTTGTTTCGGTTTTTGATTCCGGCGATGAAAAGCGCAATACTATGGCTTGTTCTTTCGTCAATTATTTGCTTGAATGTGACGTTCAGTCACAAATTGCGCAAACGGGTTTATTTCCGACAGTATTAAATGCTCAACCGTATTACGAAATTCCCGAATTGCAAAATTCTTGGGAGCAAATTATTGCTTCCGATATAATTTGTCAGTCACATATTTTCTGATTTTTTCAAAAATGAGTTGAATTTTCAACTGTTTTATTGTATAATATTGCAGATAATATATTAGGAGGGGCAGTATGTCCATTTCACAGTTTAAGGATTACATTATTAACGGCGGATTTGATTATATTTTCGATGCGCCTATGGATAAATTTACTACTTTGCATATCGGAGGAAATGCGGACATTCTTGTTCAGCCCTCAAACGTTGAACAACTTGTTCAACTTATTTCTGTTGCGAAAAATTTTAATGCTCCCGTTACGTTTATCGGCAACGGTTCTAACCTTCTTGTTTGCGATAAGGGAATAAGAGGTGCCGTTATAAAATTCGGATGCAATTTTTCACAAGCATCCGTAGACGGTAATGTTATTACTGCGCAAAGCGGAATAAGTCTTGCAAGACTTGCTCAGGTCGCATTGGATAATTCCCTTACGGGATTTGAATTTGCATCCGGTATTCCCGGAACACTCGGCGGCGGAATCGTTATGAACGCAGGCGCTTACAAGGGTGAACTTAAGGACGTTGTTATTAGTGTAACTGCGCTTCTTGAAGACGGAACCGTTAAGACTTTTGAAAAAGAAGAATTGGACTTTTCATACAGACACAGTGTTTTCACCGGCACGAAAATGCTTGTTCTTTCTGCAGACATTTTGCTTGAAAAAGGCGATGCAACACTGATTAAGGACAGAATGAATGAACTTGCCGCAAAAAGACGTTCTACTCAACCGCTTGAATTTCCAAGCGCCGGAAGTGCGTTTAAGCGCCCCAAGGTTGGCTATGCTGCCGCTTTGATAGATTCTTGCGGACTTAAAGGTTTTGCTGTCGGCGATGCGCAGGTTTCGGAAAAGCACGCCGGATTTATAATAAACAAAGGCAATGCTTCTGCACAAAATATGCTTGATTTACTTGATTATGTTCAAAAAAAGGTGCTTAAAGAAAACGGTACTTTTCTTGAACCCGAAGTTGTTATTATTGGTGAAAGATAATTCTCTCGGAGGTTATAGATGAAATTTGTAATTGTTACCGGTCTTTCGGGCGCAGGTAAAACTACCGCGCTTAAAATGCTCGAAAATATGGGATTTTTCTGCGTTGATAACTTGCCGAGCACACTTCTTAATAAATTCGCCGATATGTGCTTCACAGAGGGAAGCGGATTCAGCAAAGTTGCGGTTGGCATCGACTCACGCGGCAGACAGTTCTTTTCCGAACTCACGGATTCGCTTGATTATATGGACAATTCCAAGTATAACGTGGAAATTATTTTTATGGCATGCGATTCGGACGAGCTTGTAAACAGATATAACTTTACACGGCATATTCATCCTCTTTCATCGGAGTGCGGCACGGTTCTTGATTGCATCAATAAAGAGATTGAACTTATGAGCGGTATTCGTGAACGTGCAACATATCTTATTGATACTACTAATATGAATTCAAAGAGCGTTAAATTTGCTCTTGAAAAACTTTACGGAGAGGGCAAAAACGGATTAGTAAAAACCTATATAACTTCGTTTGGATATAAACGAGGTGTGCCTGTGGATTCGGACTTTATTTTTGACACTCGTTTTTTACCCAATCCTTATAACGTTCTTTCGCTTCGCTCGCATTGCGGACTTGAAGAATGTGTAAAAGAGTATTTATTTCAATCGGAAGATTTTAAGAAGACACTCAATATGGTGCTTGAGCAGCTTAGATATATTATTCCGATGTACGCCGCATCGGGCAAAAAAGAACTTTCTTTTTCAATCGGATGCACCGGCGGGTTCCACAGATCGGTCGCTCTTGCGGACGAGGTTTCAAAAACTCTGTTAAAAGAGGGCTTTGACGTAGTGTGCGAACACAGAGATATTGTTCTTGAGGGACAAAAATGGAAAAATCTTACTCAACAATAACACGTCTTGAACTTGCAAAGAATAAATTCGGGCAAAACAAACAACTGCTGGCAGAACTTGCAGGATTTGCTTTTGCGGCAGGGAACATTCATATCGGACGGGGAAAATTTTTGCTTGAACTTACAAGTGAAACAGAGGAAGTTGCGGTTCGTATCGTTACCGTTTTGAACAGACTTTACAAGAGTGCGCCGCAAATTCGTGTTGTGGAAAAGAGTCAGCCGAAAAAACACGTATGCTTTTCCATTGATGTAAAACCCGAACAACCCGAAGGACAAATGTTATTTGACATCGGATTCCTTGAAGGGACAAGGGATGATTACAGCTTTTCTGATATAAACGAGGATGTTTTTGCCGATGAGGGGTGCTTTGAAGCGGCACTTCGCGGGGCTTTTCTCGGCTGCGGTGTTTTGTGCGATCCGCAGAAAAGTTATCGGCTTGACTTTGTTCTTTCCAACGAGGCGTTTGCCGATTTCATTTTGAACGGATTGCTTGAGAGAAATATTCAGGCAAAGAAGACGTCGAGAAACGACAGAATTGTTGTCTATATAAAACAAATAGAAAGTATTTCCGACGTTTTGATTTTTATCGGTGCTTCGGCAGTTATGATGGAAATTGAAAATGTTCGAGTATATAAAGACGTTAAAAACAAGCTTAACCGTACGGGAAATTGTTTTGTGGGGAATATGGGCAAAACTTTAGATGCCTCGCAAAAGCAGATAGAAGACATAAAATTTTTGTATGAGTCAAAAATCAAAATGTCTGCCGCACTGAAAGAGGCGTGTGAATTACGTCTTAACAATCCGGAAGCATCGCTTCAAGAACTTTCGGAAATAAGCGGAAATATTTCAAAGTCCGCATTAAATAAAAGATTTATCAAAATTCGTGAATTGCGAAACAGCATAAATTAGAGGGATTTATGGGATTTGTTCATCTGCATACACATACTGAATACAGTTTGCTTGACGGGGCTTCAAGAATTGAAGACCTTGTTTCGTCGTGCAAAGAAGCGGGAATGACCTCGCTTGCAATTACCGATCACGGTGTAATGTACGGTGCAGTGGAATTTTTCAAAACGTGTCACAAGTATGACATCAAACCCATTATCGGATGCGAGGTGTATGTTGCGCCTCGAAGCAGATTTAATAAAGAAGGAAAAAACGATAAAGAATATGCCCATCTTGTTTTGCTTGCAAAAAACGAAAGCGGTTATAAGAACCTTATAAAACTTGTTTCTGCGGGTTTCACAGAGGGGTATTACTACAAGCCGAGAATTGATTACGACTTGCTTAACGAACATTCCGAGGGCCTAATTTGCCTTTCCGCGTGTCTTGCAGGTGATATTCCGCAGTACCTGCTTAACGGAAACTACGAGGAAGCGGTAAATCTTGCTTCAAGGCTGAAAGAAATGTTTCCCGATGATTTTTATATAGAAATTCAGGATCACGGTATTCCGGAACAAAAACAGATTTTGCCTCTTTTAATTAAACTTGCACGGGAACTTGAACTTCCCATAGTTGCAACTAACGATATTCATTACGTTCACAAATCAGATGCAGAAATGCACGACGTTCTGCTTTGTATTCAGACGGGAAAAACTCTTGATGACCCTAACAGAATGAGATTTCAAACGGATGAATTCTACCTTAAAACGGAAGCGGAAATGGCTGAACTTTTTTCGTTTATTCCGGAATCTATTTCAAACACAGAACTTATTGCGGAAAAATGTAATTTCGAATTTGAATTCGGAAACATTCATATTCCGTATTATCAGGTTCCCGACGGCTTGTCTGCGGCGGATTATTTGTATAAACTCGGACGGGACGGCTTGAATAAAAAGTACGATGTTATTACTCCCGAAATAGATGAGCGCTTTGAATATGAATTTAATATGATAAAGCGAATGGGGTATGTTGAATATTATCTTATCGTGTGGGACTATATAAACTATGCCCGCAGTGTGGATATAGTAGTAGGACCGGGCCGTGGAAGCGGTGCAGGAAGTCTTGTTGCGTATTCTATCGGAATTACGAATATTGACCCGCTTAAATACAATCTGCTTTTTGAACGTTTCCTTAATCCGGAACGTGTAAGTATGCCCGACTTCGACGTTGACTTCTGTTATGAACGCCGTGGGGAAGTAATCGAATACGTAAAACGTCGGTACGGCGAAGACCATGTTGCGCAGATTGCAACGTTCGGAACCATGAAAGCGAGAGCGGTTATTCGTGACGTAGGACGTGTTATGAACGTTCCGTTGCAGGAAGTAGATAAAATTGCGAAAATGATTCCGAGGGAACTTGACGTCACCATTGAACGGGCACTTGAGGTTAATCCGGAACTTCGTGAAGCGTGCAAGGATGAACAAATAGAAAAACTTATTTCGTTTGCACGCCGTCTTGAAGGGTTGCCGAGAAACTCGTCTACTCATGCGGCAGGCGTAGTTATTTCGAAAAATCCCGTTGATACCTATGTTCCGCTTTGCTTGAACAAAGGTATGCTTGCAACACAGTATGTGGCAAAGTATCTTGAACAGTTAGGTCTTCTTAAAATGGACTTTTTGGGACTTCGCACACTTACCGTAATCAGAGATACGTTGAATTTTGTTAAGCAGAAAACGGGTGAAAAGCTTGATTTGATGAAAATAAGCTTTGACGACCAAAACGTATATAAAATGATTGGCTCGGGGGACTGTGACGGCGTTTTTCAGCTTGAAAGCAACGGAATGCGTTCGTTTATGAAGGAACTTAAGCCCTCATGCTTTGAAGATATCGTGGCGGGAATTGCACTTTACCGACCCGGACCGATGGATAGTATTCCCAAATACATTTTCGGGAAAAATAATCCGGAACAAGTGGAATACCAGCATCCTATCATGAAAAAAGCATTGGAAGTTACTTACGGCTGTATGGTTTATCAAGAGCAGGTTATGCAGATTGTTCGTGACGTAGCGGGATATTCCCTTGGCAGAAGCGACATAATGCGCCGTGCCATGAGCAAAAAAGATAAAAAAGCCATGGAATTTGAAAGACAGGTATTTATTTACGGTCTTGAAGAGGATGGAAAGGTTATCGTTGAAGGCGCAATTCGCAGAGGCATAAAAGAAGAAACTGCAATCGCAATATTTGATAAAATTGCAGTTTTTGCACAGTATGCGTTCAATAAATCACATGCCGCCGCTTATGCGGTAGTTGCATATCAGACCGCATATCTTAAGTATTATTATCCCATTGAGTTTATGGCGGCAATGCTGAACAGTTTGCTTGGCGACGAAGCAAAGACGGCACGCTATATCGGATATCTTAAAGAGCACGGGATAGAAGTTCTTCCGCCGGATGTAAATTCAAGTGTTTCGGCATTTTCGCCCGTAAAAGACAGAAATGCCATAAGGTTCGGACTCAGCGCCGTTAAAAATGTTGGAATCAACGGTACGGTGGATATTGTTAAAGAGCGTGAACAAAACGGAGAATTTGCTTCTTTCGACGACTTTGCGGAACGAACTTCCAAGATAGATTCGGTTAATAAGCGAATGATAGAATCCCTGATAAAAGCAGGGGCATTCGATTTCACGGGACTTTCGAGAAGAAGCCTTGTAAACGGATTCGAACAGGTAATTGACGGTGTCGAAAGCAGAAATAAAAATTCGCTTGCGGGTCAGTTCTCACTTTTTGACGATAATTCTATTTTGCCGAGTATTAACGTTATTCGTGAAATAGGTGAGTATCCGAGGCTTCAATTCCTTATGATGGAAAAGGAAATGCTCGGTGTTTATCTCAGCGGACATCCGCTTGAAAGATATTATAAGCAAATAAAGGGCGTAGGATTTGACCTTTCCATGCTTTCTGTTGAAACCGATGAAAACGGCGAAAACGTTGTTGCGGATGAAGTACTTGCAATGGATAACAAGGATGTTAAACTTGTGGGCATTATTACCGGAATACGAAAAAAAGCAACAAAAAGCGGTTCAATGATGGCATTCTTAACGGTGGAAGATTTGTATTCTTCAATAACGTGCCTTGTATTTCCGCAAAGCCTGCAAAAGTTCTCGTCATTTATCTACGAGGATGCAATCGTGCTTCTTACCGGAAAACTCAGCGTGCGTGACGAGGATACACCCACACTTCTTGTGAATGCGGTATATCCTGCTTCCGAAGACGTTGAGGATGTGGAAATATTCATAAGAATAAACAGTTCAAACGAAAGCAAACTCGAAAACTTCAAGCAAGTTCTCGACGAACAAAAAGGAAGCGCCAAGGTCATTCTGTATTATGAAGAAAAGCGTGCAAAACAGGTGCTTAATACAACGATTTCCGGCTCAGATGAAACCGTTGAAGCCTTAAACGTGCTTTTCGGTGCGGAAAATGTAAAAAAAATAAAAAAACAAAATTAAAAATATAGTCAAATACGGATAAATATGGTATAATAAAATGTATTTATTTTGTATTATTTGAGGAGATAGCTATGGAAAAAAAGAGAATTGCGGTACTTACCAGCGGCGGCGATGCACCCGGAATGAATGCTTGCATTCGTTCACTTGTAAGAAGCGGTATTTATAACGGTTTTGAAATGGTCGGCGTCGTTAAAGGATATAACGGCTTGATAAATAACGAACTTGTTCCCCTTGATAAACGTTCGGTTGGAAATATCATCAACAGAGGCGGAACAATGCTTCATACGGCAAGATGCCTTGAATTTAAGACCGAAGAAGGTCAGAATGCCGCACTTGAAGTAATTAAAAAGAACAATATCTGCGGTGTTGTTGTTATCGGCGGTGACGGCTCGTTTATGGGTTGCCGTGCACTGACACAAAAGGGAATTCCCGCAATCGGTATTCCCGGAACGATTGACAACGACCTTGCATACACGGACTATACACTCGGATTCGATACGGCTTGCAATACGGTGCTTGATGCTATTTCAAAAATCCGTGACACAATGGCAAGCCACGACCGTGTAAGTGTAATCGAAGTTATGGGAAACAGATGCGGCGACCTTGCCCTTTATTCGGGTATTTGCGGCGGTGCGGAATATATTATCGTTCCCGAAATCGAATGGAGCATTGAGGGACTTTGCCAACGTCTTGAAGAAGGACGCAAGGCAGGTAAAACTTCAAGTATCGTCGTTGTTGCAGAAGGTGCGGCTAAGGGCGCTATGCTTGAAGAAGAAATCGAAAAGAGAACGACTATGGACACAAGAACGACAGTTCTCGGATATATTCAGCGTGGCGGCGCACCAAGTGCATCGGACGTTTTGCTGGGAAGCCGATTCGGAACCTATGCGATAGACCTTATCGCCAAAGGAATAGGCGGCAGATGTGTCGGAATTAAAAATAACAAAATTTTTGATATGGATATTATCGAAGCGTGCTCAATGAAAAAGGAAATTGATATGAATATTTTCCAAACGGCACGAATTCTTTCAAAATAAGAGGTCAAAAATGAAACTGATAATTGATGCGTTCGGCGGAGATAATGCACCCTCGGAGATAGTTAAGGGAACGGTTCAAACACTTAATACACGAAAAGATTTTTCTGTCATTTTTACCGGAATGGAAGACAAAATCAAGGAAGAACTTGAAAAATATTCTTATCCCAAGGATAGGGTTGAAATTGTCAACGCTACCGAGGTGATCACTATGGAGGACCACCCTGTTGAAGCGATAAGAAAGAAAAAGGATTCTTCCATGGTTGTGGGACTTATTCTGCTTAAAGAGAAGAAAGGCGATGCTTTTATTACCTGCGGTTCTACCGGCGCGTGCCTTGCAGGCGCAACATTCCGTGTTGGCAGAATAAAAGGTGTTTTAAGACCTGCACTTGCACCCGTTCTTCCAAATAAAAATAACGGTGTTATGCTTATCGACAGCGGTGCAAATATGGACTGCAAACCTAATGTGCTTGCACAGTTCGCCGTTATGGGAAGCATTTATATGAATAAAGTGCTGGGTATTGACAACCCAAAAGTAGGTCTTGCCAATGTTGGCACAGAGGACACTAAGGGCAATGAGGTTTCCAAGGAAGCATTTGCACTTATCAAAGAACAGAACCTTGTTAATTTTGTGGGTAATGCCGAGGGCAGAGATATAATTGACCGTGTTGATGTTATGGTCGCTGACGGCTTTACCGGCAACCTGATAGTTAAAAGTCTTGAAGGCTTCGGCGCATATATTATTGACGGTATGAAAACCGCATTTATGTCGGATTTCAGAAGCAAGATCGGCGCACTTTTACTTAAACCCGCACTTAAAGGTTTTAAGAAAAATCTTGATTATAACGCATTCGGAGGCGCACCGCTTTTGGGTGTTGAAGGCGTTGTTATAAAGGGACACGGCTCAAGTAAAGCAAAAACTATGCCTGCGACGATAGACCAGGCAATAAGAATGGTTCAATCGGATATTGTGGGAATTATCAAAGAAAATATTCCGCAGAATTCCGAAAATGAATAAACGTCTTTATTTATTATTATTTTGGAGGGTTTATTATGTTAGAAGAAATCAAAAGTCAAATTGCAGAGCTTCTTAATGTGGAAGCTGACCAAATCACTGCTGAAAGCAATCTCATTACTGATTTGAAAGCTGATTCAATGGACGTGGCAACACTGCTTTTCGAGGTTGAGGACAAATACAATATCGAAATTGAAGAAGATGAACTTGAAAATCTCAAAACGGTAGGCGACATTGTTGCTTATATTGAAAAAAATACTAAATAAGCGTTTTATGCTACAAATGATGAGCGCTTATAAAGAGGAAAAATGAGTAGCTTAGAAGAAAATATAAATTACGAATTTAAGAATAAGGAACTGCTTGATACAGCTCTTACGCATTGTTCTTACGCCGCCGAAAACAAAACACAGCACAATCAACGGCTTGAGTTTTTAGGTGATGCGGTGCTTGAACTTGTGATGAGTGAATATTTGTACAGCAATCATCAGGATTATGATGAGGGAGAACTGTCCAGACTGCGTTCTTCAATCGTTTCGGAAAAACCGCTTGCCATAGTGGCTCAAAAAATCGGTGTTTCCGAGCATGTTAAGTTAGGAGTAGGGGAACGTGCAAGCGGCGGTGCCGGCAAATTCAGTGTGCTTTCGGACACGTTGGAATCAATTTTTGCGGCGGTGTTTCTTGACGGCGGATTTGAAGAAGCCAAAAGAGTTATTCTTCCGATAATGCAGGAAGTTATTGATAATCCGAAAGAGCGCTTGTCCGATTATAAAACGGCATTGCAGGAATACTTATATCGCAACGGCAACGTTGATATAGATTATAAAATGGTTTCCGTAGAAGGACCTGCACACAGTTCTGTCTTTTCCTATGAGGTTTACTGCAACGGAGAGTTGCTCGGCAACGGAAAAGGAAAAAGCAAAAAAGCGGCAGAACAGAGTGCGGCACAGAATGCTATGGAAAAATTAAATTTACTGTAAGGAAAAAAATATGTTTCTAAAAAGATTAGAAGTGGTTGGCTTCAAGTCATTTGCCGATCGTCTTGATATCAGTTTTTCAAACGGAATAACTGCCATCGTTGGCCCTAACGGAAGCGGAAAAAGTAACGTTAGTGATGCCGTAAGATGGGTACTTGGCGAACAGAGTGCAAAACAGCTCCGCGGTTCAAGTATGGCAGACGTAATTTTCAAAGGCACCGACAAAAGAAAACCGCTTTCCTACTGTGAGGTTTCACTTGTTTTTGATAATGAAGATAAAGGCCTTGATATAGAATACTCCGAGGTCGTTATTACCCGCCGTCTTTACAGAAGCGGTGAAAGTGAATACTACATTAACAAAAATAAGAGTCTGCTTAAAGATATTATCACACTGTTTCAGGATACGGGTATCGGTAAAGAGGGATACTCTATCGTCGGACAGGGTAAAATTGAAAATATTCTTTCAGGCAAGCAGGAAGAACGCCGTTCTGTATTTGAGGAAGCCGCAGGTATCGTAAAATACAAATACCGCAAGCACGAAGCAGAACTGAAACTTGACAGAACAAGCGATAACCTTATTCGCATTAACGACATTATTTCAACCCTTGAAGAACGCATTGAACCTCTTGCTTCGCAGGCTGAGGTCGCAAAAGAATATATGAGTTTGCGAGAGTCCTTGCGTGCGTTGGAGGTAAATTTCTACCTTGTTCAAAACGAACTTGCCGAGCAACGCAGAAACTCGTACAATTCTCAACTTGCGGGAATCGACCAGGAAAAGGAAGAAAAAAGCAAGCAGGTTGAACAACTTACAAGCGAAAATTCCGTTTTGGACGAGCAAATCAAGAACAAAGAAGCGGAACTTCAGGAAATTCGTGCAAAACTTCTTGAACTTACGGCAGGTAATGAAAATCTTTCGGGTAAGAACAAGGTTCTTGAAGAAAGAATTCAAAATATAAAAGAACAGATTTTGCGTATTCAGTCAGAACTTGAAAACAATGAAATCCGTAAAAAATCCATGCAGGATGCAATAAACGGAGATGCTAATGCTGAAAATGACAAGGTTCGGGCAATAGACGAGAAGAAAAAAGAAATCGACGTTCTTGAAAAGGATATTGCCGAACGTGACAACGTTCTTGCTGAGGAAAGTGCAGAACTTGAAAAATTAAAAGCAGACGTGCTTGCAAATATGAATAAGCTTTCCGACGTTAAATCAAGCATTTCACGTTGCGAAGCAATGAAAGCAAGCATCACTCAGCGAAAAGAAAAGATTCAGATTGCCGCAGAGCAGATAAGATTGCAAAGGACTTCCATTGAAGAAGCACTTGATGAACAAAAGTCGGGTACAGAAGTGTTCGACAAAGAAAAGGAAAGACTGACAAGCGAAAAAGCAAAACTTCAAACCGCTTGGCAGGAACTTTTTGCAAAAAAAGACGATGCTTCAAATATTCTTGCGAAGGCTCAAACGGAAATAAATACCGCACAGTCACGGCTTCGTGTGCTTGAAGATTTGAAACGTGATTTTGAAGGCTTTAACTTTTCGGTTAAAAAACTTCTTTCAAGAAGCGAGCAGGATTCTGCGGTTAAAAGCCATATTTGCGGAGTAATCGCTCAGCTTATTTCCGTGCCGGAAAAATTTGAAATTGCCATTGAGTCTGCCCTTGGCGGAGCAATGCAGAATATCGTTACTCCCACCGAAAACGACGCAAAGGCACTTATTGAATTCCTTCGCCGTAACGACTTGGGACGGGCAACGTTCCTTCCTATTTCGGCAGTAAGGGGCAGAGGTCTTGACGAAAGAGAAAAGCAGGCGCTTTCCATGAACGGCTGTCTCGGCGTTGCAAGCGAACTTGTTTCCTACGATTCAAAATACAACGAAATCGTTAAGAGTTTGCTTGGAAGAACGCTTATTTGCGAGGACCTTGATTCTGCTATCGCCATTGCGAAAAAGACGGCACATTCAATTCGTATCGTTACCGTCAAAGGCGACGTTATGAATGCAGGCGGTTCTATGAGCGGCGGAAGCATTAAGCAGAAAACGTCAAGTATTCTCGGCCGTGAACGAGAAATCGAAAGCCTGAAAGAAACGATTAAAACAAAGTATTCCGAAGTTGAAAAATTCAAAAGCGAGCTTCTTAACTTTGATTCCAAGTGCAAGGAATTTGAAAACGGTATCGCCGAAGCAGACAGAAAAATTCACGAACTTGAAGTTAAGTTTGCACACGATTTTGAAAAACTCAATTCACTTAAAAATGATTATCAAAACAGTGTTGATTCCGAAAATGAACTTCGTCTTGAAGACGAGCAGTTGACGGATACACTGAATGAAATAAATACCGAACTTGCAAATATAAATGCAATGCAGGGTAATTTTGAATCGTCCAATTCCGATGCGGAAGCAAGTATCAATTCACGTCAGTTTGAACATAATAAAAAACGTCTGGAACGTGAAAAGATTGCACAAAAACTTACCGATTCAAAAATCGAACTTGCAGGTCTTGAAAAAGAACTTGATGCTATGCGCAATAACGCACAGCGCATGGGCGAACTTATCGAAAATCTTGAAAAAGCAAAACTTAAACTTGTTGGCGACGGAAAGAATTTCGAGGTTCAGCTTGAAAATGCATTAAAGGAACAACAGGAAAATCAGCTTGCATCCGGCAGTATGGTTGAAGAACTTCAGCAGATAACCGAGCAGGAAAAGACCGGCGAAGCAGAACGAGAAGAACTTAACGTAAAGATTAAGGACAATGAGGAACGTCGCAGACGTTTTGAACTTGATGTTTACGAGGCGGGCGAGCGCAGACATAAAATTGAACTTGCACTTGCAAAAGTCGATAACGATTTGTCGTATCTTGAAAACAGAATTTGGGAGGAATATGAACTTACTCAGGCAACTGCGGAAGAATTCAGAGATCCCGAATTCAAGTTAAACGGTGCGCAGACGGAAATAAATAAACTTAAAAAATCAATCTCCGCACTCGGCAATGTAAACGTAAATGCTATTGAAGAATACGTGGAAACAAAGGAACAGTACGACAGTCTTTCAAAGCAGCGTGATGACCTTCAAAAGGCAACCGAGGATTTGAACGGCATTATTGAAGAACTTACCAAGAAAATGGACAAGCAGTTCAAGGAACAGTTTGAACTTATCAATAAGTACTTTACAAAGACGTTCTCGGAACTGTTCGGCGGAGGCAGAGCAGAACTTAAACTTGAAGAAGGCAAGAATTCTCTTGAATCCGATATTGAAATCGTTGCACAGCCGCCGGGAAAGAGTTTGCAGCTTTTAAGCTTGCTTTCGGGTGGTGAAAGAGCGCTTACCGCTATTGCCATTCTGTTTGCGATGCTTCAACTTAAACCTACACCGTTCTGTATTCTTGACGAAATTGAAGCCGCACTTGATGAAGCAAATGTAGGTAATTTCGCTTCGTATTTGCGCAAATTCTCGGAAACGACTCAGTTTATCGTAATTACGCACCGTAAACCTACGATGGAAGAAGCAGACAGTCTTTACGGTGTTGCAATGGAAGAAAAGGGCGTTTCCAAAATCGTATCCGTAAAACTTACATAAGGAGTTATAATGGGATTATTTAGTAAGGACAGTTGGCTGAAAAAACTTGCAGGCGGTCTTTCCAAGACGAAAGACAGTATTCAAAATAAAATCGGAGATCTTGTTAAATATTATAAGGAAATCGACGATGAATTTTATGAAGAACTTGAAATGATTCTTATTTCCGCCGACATAGGTGTCAGTGCAACGGACTCTATTTTAACTGATCTTAAAGCCAAGGTTAAGGACGAAAAAACGGGTGATACCGAAAAAATATACGGGTTTTTGAGAGAAAGTATTGAAAAAATACTTGTTTCGGCAGAAAAAAATACCGAAGACAGTTATCCGATGCTTATGCTCGTTACGGGTGTGAACGGTGTCGGAAAAACCACTGCTATCGGTAAAATCGCAAACTTTTATATAAATCAAGGCAAATCCGTTATGGTTGCCGCCGCAGATACGTTCAGGGCCGCTGCCGCAGAACAACTTGATTTGTGGGCAAAGAAAAGCGGCGCGCTTATCGTTCGCGGCTCCGACGGAGCAGATCCTTCATCTGTGGTTTACGATGCAATCGCAAGTGCTAAGGCTAAGAAAATAGATTTGCTTATCTGCGACACTGCAGGCAGACTCCACAATAAGAAAAATCTTATGGATGAACTTTCTAAAATCGGCAGAGTAATTTCACGTGAGTACCCGGAAGCAAAAAGAGAAAACATGCTTGTTCTTGATGCTACGACCGGACAGAACGCATTGATGCAGGCAAAAGGCTTTTCGGAAGCGGTTGGCATTGACGGCATTATTCTTAATAAACTTGACGGAACCGCAAAGGGCGGCGTGGCGGTAGCCATTGCCAAGGAAATGAATATTCCCATAAGAT
>JAZRYL010000040.1:0-26783 GCA_045600705.1 Clostridia bacterium
ATTTTCCTTTTCTTCTTCGTGCCTTGTAACAATAGTCAATAGTGCGTTTTTCATTATTACTCCTTAATTGCCTTCAATTCACCCGTTCCGTCCGCAGGAACCGTGTATGCGTGACCGCTTTCAACGCTGTCAAAAATAAACAGATTATTTCCGACCACATCAATGGAATCTACATTAAATACCGAAACAATATTTCCCAAAACGGTCTTGTCCTTGCCCGCATACGTCATACGGTAAATATCCCCCGTTTCGCTTTCAACAAAGAAAATGTATTCGTCATTAAGACAAAATGCGCTTACATCTTTATTATGAACCTTAATTCTTGCTTTATTGCCACCCTCGCCTACTTTTTCGCCTGCTTTGTTCATTGCCGGCTGTGTATAAAGACCTTCATCCTCATCGCTGCTTGCGGCACACACAATTGCTTCATTTTTAAGATTTATTCTCAGTTCCTTATAAAGAGATTCACTTATCTGCGTAAGTTCAAGAGTATTCGTATTAAGTCTGTACGGAATTCTTGCGCACACGAAATAGCAAACGGTATCATCGGCATACAAGAACATTCCGTTCTCGTCGCATAGCGTTTCTATCGTTCCGCCGGAAATGTTAATTCTGTTAAGACCTTTTTCGCTCTCCGCGTAATAATAAATATAGTTTTCGCTTACACACAATCCCGTAACGTCAGTGTTGACCTCAAATTTCTTTTTATCAAGCGTTGTATAATCAAAATAAACAATATTTTTGTCATTTTCCAATGCAACACCCTTAGGGCCGTAAGAGATAAATTCAGTATCCTTAATGGAAATAAGTTTTTTGAACGAGCCGCCGTTAATCCCGGTATATCCGAACTGAACTGTTTTTATTCCCGGAGTAGCATAGAAAATTTTGTCCTTAAAAACATGTATTGAAAATGCCTTGTTATCGGAAACCACATCAAACGAAGAACCGTCTGTTCCGGCTTTCATTCGGCAGATTTTTCCCCTGAGTGTATTTGCCATTGCCTCGGTTGATATTTCCGGCATACTTCCGCAAATAAAGTAAGTCCAATCGCCCTGCCCTACGGCAATTCCGTCATTTGAAACTATTTCGGCATCGGGCTGGCCACCCTCGATTTTCTTTCCGCACGCCGCAAAGGCGAATGCAGTTGCCAAAATAAGAATCACAGAAAGTATTTTTTTCATAAAAAGCTCCTTTTATCCCACAAGCGAAATATCTTCTATTTCGATACATTCGGTTTTCAAGTCATCTAAATTTACTCTGTAAACTCTGTCATAGTCGCTGTCAGAGAATAAATACAGATAGTTATCAACAATATCAAGAGTATCATAGTCGAAAATGAATTCTTCCATAACCAATTCGTCGGTGCTTCCGTCAACGGAACATCTGTAAAGATAATTCAGTTTCGAATTATTTATATAATAGATATATCCGTTGTAATATGCCATGCAACTTCCGGAATTATCCGACACCTTGATTTTCTGTCCGCCGCCTTTAGGCACGACGAATATTCCGCCTACATTTTCATCTTCATCCTTAGAAGCAACAGAAATGCCGTATATTCCCTCTTTTTCGGCGAAAACGTAGTCTGTATAGCTTCCGTAGATTACCGCCTCGGAACGGGATGTTTCAAAATTGTATTTGTACACGCTCCCGCTTGCAAGCAGGTAATAAAACATACTGTCGTCTTGAATATAAAGCACGTATCCCGCATCTTTAGTTATTTGTGAAAAATCATTTTCTCCGTTTTTAAGTCGGAACAAGCTTCCTATACTGTCGTTTTCTTCCCTTGTAAAGAACACATTGTCACCGTCAGCACGAAGATTATAGACCTTAAAATCTGTTATTTTCTTTTCATTTTTCCCCTCAAAGTCCATTCGGTACAGCCGAAAATCCTTTGTATAATAGAAAAATCCGTTTGTATAACAGTAGCATCCGCCGTAATAAATATCGTCTATCGTCTTTAATTCCTTAAAATTGCTTCCGTCGATATTTACCGAACATATTTTGCTTGAATTATCTTCATATATGCATAGAAAAATTCGTTCGCCGTAAATGTTAAATACCGAAACATCCTTATTTACAACGATATCCTTTTCGCTGCCGTCAGTTTTCATTCTGCACAGTGCACCGGCAAATTCGTGAAATCTTCCGTTTTCTTCCCTTGTAAAATTATCGCCGTTTATATAGTATATCCACATTCCCTGCCTTGCGGCTATTCCCGAATCGGAAACTGTTGTTTCCTCCGGTTGAGCGCCCGCAAGCGGTTTTTCAAGTCCCTTGTACGTGTCAGAGCAAGCAGAACAAACAACCGCAGCCACAATCAACGAAATTATTTTTATAAACTTTTTCATATTTACCGATCAAAGCGCATACTTTTATAAAAAACAAAGAGGTGTTTTATATGCGCAAAATGAATTTTAATAGTTTCAGAAAAGACGACGTTCCCGAAAACAATGAAGTGTCCTCGGAACGTGTCCCCGTTCGCAACAGTGCATACCGAACCGTAATGGCACATCACCGTTCGGTAGCCGACAAGTTAAAAAACGAACCGATATCAATAATAAAAACAAATGATTAAGCCGTAGGCATTTTGCCTTCCATTAAGAGTTTTATTGCTTCTTTAACAGAATCAATAGCCCTTAATCTTACGGTAAATACCGCATCATCGCTTTGATTGTTCTTAAATACCGCATAGGTGTCCGAAATCTTATAGTACGTTCCCGAATACGTGTCGTCACGAACGTACTTTTCATTTGTTTTGGAATCAGTTATGGGTATTGAAACGTCCAATGAATATGAGAAAAGTTCTTCACCTTTTGCGGTATCCTTATCCGTAATGCCTTCAATCGTAAGGAAAAGTACCTTTGAATAGAACGTTTTGAATTGCTTTTCATCAATTTTCTGACCGTTTATATAGTAGGTGTTGGTAGTTGATTCAACGCCGTCCTCGTCAAGTACCACGTTGCCGTCATCATCGTATCTGTATTCTCTGTCAATGGTAAGTTCATACTTTTCTCCGTCGATAACAAACGAACCCTTACGAAGCCAATAAACGTTAAGTGACAGTAAATACGGGTCGGCAATTTGCACCACGTCCGGCTGAATATATGCTATCTGGTCTGCTTTAACCGTATACACAGGCGATTTTTCAAATGTTTCGTCTTCGCCCGTTAAAAGTGAGCAATAGAAAGTATCTTTTTTATCTTCAACCATCGAGCCTACAACAAAATGGTCAAGAAGTTTTCCGTCGGCATCATAACTTTGGACTTCGCAGTACGGCTTATCAAAGCCGAATTTTGAAATATCCTCTCCTGCCTCAGCGCAATAATACGACGTAAGTGCAAGATTTCCGATATTTTCAAAAAGTGCATCAACGTTTTCACTGTTTGTGCCGCACACCGTGGGTTTAATAAGGTACCATTCCTCTGCACGTGAAAGTTCGCCGGGAATATATGAAAGCACCGTTTCTTTTCTGTCCTTATCAATAAAGTAAACAGTCTGAGCGCTTAATCCCGTCTGCGAAAGCGAAGGAAGATTCATTAAATCCGCCATGGAAAACGTCAAATAGTTTCCCGCATAAACCGAAACAACGTAAACAACGTCTTCATCGTTAAGCAAAACGTACGTTCCCTCGTTTGAACCGTAAACATTGCCCACCTTAACATTTACACTTGTTCCGTCGGAATAAGTTACAGTTACCACCGAACGGGGATCGTCAAGTCCGTATTCCGACAAATTGCTGTGTTCTTCAAGAATATACTTTGTTTCAAGGTGTCTGCATATCTGTGCAATATAGGTAACTTTATTTTGATTAACATCGTCATAATTCTGTCCCTCAATATTCCACGCCTGAGTTGCACCATTCATAAACGACGTAAGCGTAAAGTTGTCATTTGACACCTTATTATCTACATTTATTGATTTTATGTCATTCAGTTCATAATCGTAAAGAACCTTTACGTTTTCATCAGTATCTTTTCCTTTTTTGCCGAAAAACAGTACGCCCACAATAATCGCAGCAATAAGCACGATTGCCGTTGATACAATAATCAACGACTTTTTCATGCTTATATGCTTAACGGTCGTTTCTTTTTTCTCAACAGAGAGTAAATCCTTTTCCGCATCGTTGACAAGGTCTTTATTTTCATCCATTAAAGGTTTTTCCTCCTTATCCATACAACGATTCCGCCTGCAAATATAATGGCAGGAACCGCAACAACAAGAACTGCAAACCAAACCTTCATCTGCATTTGTGTAAGTTGAATATAACTTGAAGTGAGGTCAATACCGATGTTTACAAGTGAATCGGTGGACTCTCTGCCTGCAAGCCAGTTTATGCCGTTTCGAAGAATGTTGGAATTTCCCAAGTAGTCGCCCGTTGCAACGGAAACTGAACCGACAAGTAATATTCTTGTGGTAGTCGTTGCTACCGTTCCGGTAATTCCGGTATTCTTTCTTTGATAAGCCGAAACAATATCATTTACACCTTTTTGATATTCATCGGTGTTAAAATCGCTTGCTTTATCCCACGGTACAAGCACGCTTGAAGAATAACTTGTCAAAACATTTGAATATGTTTCTTCGTAATTATTCATAACCGTGCCCTTATCGTATTTGTACGAAAAGCTTGTGCTTTCGCTTACCCAAACGGGTTCGTTTGATGCACGTACAGCCGAGGAAATATCATTTGCCTGGTCTGCTACAAGTTCAATAAGTTTTGCGCCGCTTGCGCTCTTGTGCTTATCATCGGTTTCGGCAACAACGCCGTCATTCACCGAAAGATTGAAGTAATCGAGCAAATTGATGTAGTTTTTAAGCGGTTCGCCGCCGTCGTCAACAAGACGTGTAGCCATAAACATCATTCTGCCGTAGCTGTCATCAAGGAACGAAATGAGTCTGTCGTATTCATCCTTTGAAAGGTCACTTTTCGGCTGAAGAACAACAAGAATATCTCCCTGCTGAAGCGCCGTATCATTTGAAAGCAGACTGATTTCCGAAACATTATAGTTTTCACGCATAATGCGGTTAATCATAACCTGAATATTGCCGTCGGTAGTTTCGCCGTGTCCCGTTAAAATATACACGTTCTGACGGACGCCGGTATGAATATACATAAGTGCGCTTGTAATCCATCTTTGAAGTACAAAATAGTTTTTGTACGTATTGGCATTGTACTCAACCATTTCGCTTTCGTTGTATGCGTGGAAATTACTTTCGTTGTCTTTTTCGGCAACAACTATCGAATATGCAGTAAGTGCCTTGGTATCTGTGGAGAACTGCTGAAGCTTTGAAGGGTTAACGATAGGGTCAACGTTTTCCGAAGTAATTCTGTCACTTGCGCCGTCAAAAACTTCTACAATGTTCTTTGTATATCCGCTGTAATCACTTGCGCCGGATGCCGGAATAAACGTATATATTACAACGTCTTTGTCAAGGTCCCTTATAGCGGCATCTGCGGATTTATCAAGTGTGTAGGAAGCATTGGGAGTAAAGTCCGCTTTAAGTCCGTTATTATTTTCAACAACCGTTGCAAGAATATTTACTGCAAGTACGGCAACAATAACAAGCACCGTAATTATAACCGAAAAACTTCCGTATTTAAGATTTCTTTTATCTGCCATTATATTACACCCCCGTCCATCTTCTGCGTTCAATCGAACGAACAGTAAGGAATACAAAAAGTGCCGAAATACTCAGATAATATACGAACGGAGCGAAGCCCACAATTCCGTCGGCAAAATTCTGATATCTTGAAAGCATATTGAGCGATGAAGCGACCGTTTGAAGCGCTTTACTTCCTACACTTGAAAGTGTGGAATTGCCGAGCCATACGGTAAATGCCACCGCAAAGCTGATAACCGCCGCAACAACCTGGCTTTCGGTAAGCGACGAAATGAAAATACCGATGGAAATAAACGTTGCACCTATTAAAAAGAATCCTATATACTGTATTGCAAGCATTCCGATGCTCAAAGCGCCGGAAGACGTGTATATTCCGATAACAATCGGGAAAATAAGATTAAGAACCATTGCCACAAGAAGAACTGCAAGTGTAGCAAAATATTTGCCCATAACTACCGAAGTAATACTGATAGGTGAAGTCAAGTATAACTGATCTGTCTTATTTTTGCGTTCTTCGGCAAAAATTCTCATAGTAAGGACCGGTGTGATAAAGCTAAGGTAAATAGTCATATTCTGAAGTGAAACAGAATAATCTGCCTGTCCCGAATAACCCGTTCCGTACGAATTTGCCGACAAGTTAAGATTAAAGAACAAGATTGCACTTATTATCATAAACATTGACAGGAAAACGTATCCTATCGGAGAATAAAAATAATTTTGAATTTCTTTTTTACAAACTGCCCACATAATTAAAGCTCCCTCTCCGAACCGGTAAGTTTTAAGAAAATATCTTCAAGCGTAACGTCAACGTATTTAATCATCAAAAGCGGCATATTTGCCTTTGCCATTGCGTTGAACATCGGCTTACGAATATCCGTTTCCTTGTTTGTTTCAACAAGCATATCCACCGTATCTTTTTCTCTTGAGCCAAGTCCCTCAACGTACTTGACACCCGAAAGAGAACGAAGTACTTTTGTTGCCGACGATTCGCTTCCTGCAACACGAATAACCATATTTGCGCTTTCCTGAATACCCTCTTGCAGGTTAGCAAGCGTATCCTGAGCAACGATTTTACCGTCATTGATAATAATAACCTGCTCGCAAACGTCTGCTACTTCGGGCAAAATATGCGATGAAAGAATAATCGTATGCTTTTTGCCGAGTGCTTTTATCATGCGTCTTATTTCGATTATTTGTTTCGGGTCAAGACCTACTGTCGGTTCGTCAAGAATAAGCACTTCCGGATTGCCGACAAGCGCTTGTCCCATACCTACACGCTGCTGATATCCTTTTGAAAGATTTCCTATTCTTCTGTCCATAACATTGTTAAGCTGAACAAGCTGAGCAATTTCTTCGATATGTGAAGACATTGTGCTCGGCTTAACCTCTTTGATAGAGCAAACGAATTTAAGGTATTCTTTAACCGTCATTTCCTGATATACGGGCGGATGCTCCGGCAGGTAACCGATACATTTTTTTACTTCTCTCGGGTTTTCAAGAATGTCATATCCGGTTATTCTTGCCGTTCCGCTTGTTGCCGAAATATAACCGGTTATCATATTCATTGTTGTACTTTTTCCGGCACCGTTACGTCCCAAAAATCCCACAACGGATCCTTTTTTTATTTTGAAGCTTATGTTGTCTACCGCAACCTTATTGCCGTAGTGTTTTGTAAGGTTTTCTACTTCTATCATAAATTTCCTCCGAATTATTCGTCGTCACGGTATGACCGTGAAAGGAACTGTGTAAGTTCCGGCTTCCATGTAAGTTCAACCGTGCCGGTCGAACCGTTACGCTGCTTAGCGATAATGATTTGTGCAAGATTCGGGTCAACGTCTTCGTCCGCATCTTGATAATATCCCGGTCGGTGAACAAGCATAACAAGGTCCGCATCCTGCTCGATTGCACCCGATTCACGCAAGTCCGAAAGCATAGGCGTATGGTCTTTTCTTCCCGATGTAACACCACGATTCAACTGTGAAAGTACAATTACCGGAACATTAAGCGTTCTCGCAAGACCTTTTAACTGACGTGAAAGTTCGGCAACTTCTTGCTGACGGTTTGCATCTTTACTTTTTGAGTCCGTACCCATAAGTGAAATATAGTCGATAACCACCATTGCAAGATCTTTAATTCGGCGGCATTTGCTGCGCATTTCGGCAACGCCTATTCCGCTTGTATCGTCGATGTAAAGCTTTGAGCTGTTCATAAGCTCCGCCGCATCGGCAATGCGCTCCCAATCGTCTTCGGTAAGGTCGCCGTTTCTTATCTTGTTTCCGTCAACCCCTGCCGCTGTTCCGATAAGACGCATTAAAAGGTCAAGCCGGCTCATTTCAAGACTGAAGAACGCAACTGCTTTCTTTTCAACCATAGAAGCGTGAGCCGCCATATTCATTGCGAGCGAGGTTTTACCCATACTGGGACGTCCTGCAATGATAATAAGGTTTGCCGGCTGAAGTCCTCCCGTCATATTGTCAATTTCGTAAAAGCCCGTAGGAACACCGGTCGTTCTGCCGTGATTCATATAAATCTCACGAATATTTTCATAAACCTCATTGACCGATTCGCTGACGTGAACAAGACGTGAAACTTCATTGTTCATTGCAATGTCGAAAAGTGAACGTTCGGCAGATTCGATAATATTCTTTGCCTCATCGCTTTCCTCATAGCACTCCGAAACAGAATCACTTAATTTTGCGATAAGCTGACGGAGCTTATATTTTTCCACTACTGTGTCCGCATAAGCGCCGACGTTTTCGGTACTGGGAACTAATCCCGTAAGTTCGGTCAAATAAGCTACACCGCCTACTGTTTCAAGCGTACCTCTTTTAAGGAGTTCACTCGCAAGCGTTACCATATCTATCGGCTTGTCTTCCTTAAGAAGATCGCACATTGCATTATAGATTTCCTGGTTGTTCGTCCTATAAAAATAATCGCTGTTTTTTATTTTTTCATAAACCTGATTTATGCACTGTGAATTTATCAGTATTGCACCTAAAACGGAACGTTCACTGTCTAAATCGTTAGGTAAAATACGGTTATTTTCCATAATAATTCATCCTAAATTTTTTAATCAGCCGAAATTATCGGCGAATTTTTTCTTTCCTAAAATATGGAAATGAAGATGCTTTACGGTTTGACCGCCGTCTTCGCCAACATTAGAAACAAGGCGGAATCCGTTATCAAGTCCCTCCTGCTTTGCGATTATACGAACTACCTTAAAGATATGAGCAATAAGTTCATCATCTTCATCGGTTATCGCCGCAACACTGTCAATGTGTTTTTTTGGTATTACAAGAATATGCACCGGTGCCATAGGTGCTATATCATAGAACGCAACAACAGTTTCATCCTCGTATGCTTTTTTTGAAGGAATTTCTCCGTTTGCTATTTTGCAAAAAATACAGTCTTCCATTTTATATCCTTTCCCCCGCAAGGCCTTCCCGCGAAGCATTAAGTATTTTGATTTTTACTATTTGGTTTTCTATGTTTTCACTGTTAAATTCAACGGAAATATGTTCTTTCGTAAGTCCCGTTTGAATTCCGTCAGTGTTATTTTCGCACAAAACCTCTTGAACGGTACCAACAAAACGTTTTCTGTACTCAAGCGATTTTCGTTTGCACAGTTCAGCAAGAATTTTCGCACGTTTTGCCTTTATGCTCTTCTCAATCTGTCCGTCCATTTTTGCAGCCACCGTGCCTTCCCGAACCGAATACGGAAATACGTGAACCCACGCAAAACCGATTTTTTCGGCAAAAGCAAGTGTTTCTGCAAATTCCTGTTCCGTTTCGCCCGGAAATCCCACGATAATGTCTGTGGAAATTGCCGAATCAGCATAGTTTTCTCTAATCAAAGAAACCGCCTTTTCAAACTGATTGCAGGTATATTTTCTGTTCATTCTCTCAAGCACCGTGTCCGAGCCGGACTGTAACGATAAATGGTACTGCTTGCAGAATTTTTGGCTTTCGGTTGCTTTTTGCAGGAATTCTTTTGTTACAATATTCGGTTCAAGTGAGCCCAATCGAACACGTTCTACTCCGTCAATCTTGCAAATTTCACGGACAACATCGCCAAGATCCGGTTTATAATTCCATTCCTTACCGTAGGAGGAAAGGTGTATTCCGTTTATAACGATTTCCTTAAATCCGTTTTCAGCAAGTTTTTTACATTCTTCTATAATGCTTTCGAACTTTCTTGAGCACTCTCTTCCCCGAACATACGGAATTATGCAGTATGAACAAAAATTGTTGCATCCGTCTTGGATTTTAATAAACGCTCTTGTTTTTTCCGCCGCCGCATCGGGAAGTTCATTATACACGTCAAAATGCGAAATATCGTCTACTCTTGATTCGTAAATCTTTTCGGTTATCATCTTAGGAAGCTCACCCTTATGGGAATTTCCTACGACGATTTTAACTCCGTCAATTTTCAAAAATTCGTCAGGGTCTTTCTGTGCGGCGCATCCGGTAACCGCTATTACACAGTTTTCGTTAAGTGCCTTGGCTCTGCGAACCATCTGTCTTGATTTTCTCTCGCCCTCTGCCGTAACACAGCAAGTGTTGATAATATACGCATCGGCTTTTTCAGAAAAATCGACTATTTCAAATCCGTTTTCACGCATCATTCTTGCAAGAGATTCAGTTTCGCACTGATTGACCTTACAACCAAGCGCAAGTAATGCACACTTAAACATCCATTTCCCCCATTAGCGCAAGAATGACCGCACCGCATACTATCGCCGCAGTTTCCGCCCTTAAAATTCTTTTGCCCAAGGAAACGCTTATCGCTCCGTTTTCACAAAGCTCTTTGTGTTCACGTTCGCTTATACCGCCCTCAGGGCCTATAAAATAACAAATACTGTTCGTTTTTTTCACTGCACTGCTGATATTTACCGTTTTTTCGTCCTCGTACGCCACTATCTGAGTGTCATACTGTTTCATAAGTTCAAGCGCTTTCTTAAAAGGAACAACGGGCAAAACCTCGGGTATCTTAGACCTGCCGCACTGTTTACATCCTTCTTGCACTATCTTCTGCCAACGCTGTTGCTTCTTTTCTTCTTTTTTGGAATCCTCTATTTTAACGACGGTTCGTTCGGTAATAACGGGAACAATTTTCGTTACGCCGATTTCAGCCGCTTTTTGCATAGCAATATCCATTTTTTCGCTTTTGATAACGGACTGAAAAAGCACAAGCTGACATTCAGGTTCATTTTCGTTTTTTGAACTTGAAATGACCGTTGCCTCGCACTTTTCCCCCACAGATTTTATTTTGCAAAGAAAATCTGTTCCGCTTCCGTCGGAAACAATGATTTCATCGTCGGTTTGCATTCGCAAAACCTTGCATATATGAGATGATTCATCCTTATCAAAATATACCGTACCGTCTGTTATATTTTCTTTTTCACAATAAAATCTTCGCATAGAAACCCCTATTATTGCATTATGTGTTTTATTATACTACAAAACGGCACTTATGTAAATAAAAAGATAAAAAAACTCTGTCGATTTTTTATCGGCAGAGTTTTGACTCATATATTCAGTTTTCAAAATGCTTCATTGACCGCTTTTTTAATTTTTACAATATCTTCTTCCGAAACAGGTTCCCAAAAATCTCTAAAACCGTTGTCGTCAATGTTTTTTCCCGTCAGCGCTTTTATCCACGTAAGAGCAAGCGCATATCTGCCTAAGCCGAATGAAGCATGCATAGAATCTCTGTGGTATTTCATTCCCTTTGAAGCCAAATTGTCGAACACCTGCCCCGACGGAATCAAACCGTCAGCACCGATACTTTCAAATGCTTTTTCATAAGACAGTTTGATATTTTCAAACATTTCCCTTTGGGTTTTGAAAACCGTTTTATTTTTAAGCAAATCCGAGCCGTCCTCATACGCCCACGTTTGATGAACATAAATCTTGGCTTTCGGCTGAAATTTCCTGACATATTCTACAAGTTCATTCAAATACGGCTGAAAGGTTTCGTATTTAGGAGCATAACCGCTTGCCTGCTGAACGGTAATAACGTCCCATTCTCTGTCGGTAAGCGCCTCTTTAAGCGAAATCTTATGCAGTACCGGTTCACCGTTAAAGAAAAACTCGTATGCTTTTCTTTCCGTTTTCATAAAATCGAAATGCTGTGAAAGCGAGCATCCCGGAAACACAAGCGATTCGCAGACTATCCACTCTCCTTGTGCCTGTGCCGCCTGATGTAAATACGTCATCCCATCTTGTGAAAAACTGTTTCCTATTGCAAGAACGTGCATATTATTCTCCAAAAGCCATATTTACGGATTTTTTAATATTTGCGATTTCTTCATCGCTGACCGGTTCCGCAAAACTATTGAACGTATTTTCGACAATACTTGCGCCTTTCAATGCTTTTATCCAAGTAAGGGCAAGGGCATACCTTCCTGCGCCGAGTGAAGCATGGAACGTATCTCTGTGGCATTTTATTCCGAATCCTGCCATATTTTCAAGGACCTGACCGCAGGGAATAATACCGTCTGCACCGCTTTCTTCGGCAACACGGTCATAGTTTGCCTTAATGTTTGCGAACATATCTTTTCTTGCGTTAAAGCCGAGGTTTTTGAGCTTTTGTGACTCTTCCTCGTACGCCCACGTTTGATGAATGAACACTTTTGCAGTGGGCTGCATTTCACGGATAAACTTGACTAACTCGTTTGCAAAGGGCTGGAACGTTGAATAAAACGGTGAGCAATGACTTGCCTGCTGAATGGTAACTACGTCCCAAAGTCTGTCGGTAAGCGCTTCTTTAATGGAAATAAAATGGCGTGTGGGTTCACCGTTAAATTCCAATTCATATATTTTTTTATCGCCCATCATATTTCTGAAATGCTGTTCAAGGGGGCAACCGCCGATATATAAGTTTTCACACGTTATTGCGATTTTTTGATTTGCCGCAACCGCCTTAAGATAGCTCATTGCATCCTGCGAAAAACTGTTTCCGATAGCCAAAATGTCCATATTATTTGCATCTCCTTATAAATTCATAAGTGTCAATAAGATATTCTTCATTATTACAGTAGGAACAATGTGTTGAATTAGCATATATTTTCGTAAAAATATTCTGTGCAGGGAACTTGAAATGAGTCATTGTTCTAACCAAAAGGTCTGTTTGTTCCCGACGGTTGTACATATCGTTGTCTGCGGTAAAAATCTGGATTTTCGGTTGTTCCGGTTCAAAATCCTTATCAATGTAATAAATCGGAGCGCCCTCGTCGATATAAACACGGCGGGAATCCATTTTAAGATCATAATTAAGATAGTTGAAATGTGATGTGGGCTGACCCGCATTGAAAATGTAACCGTTAAAATCGTTCACCTTAACACCGATAGTTTCAAAGTATGCCTTATTAAAGAAAAGCATCATTGAAATATATCCGCCTGCAGACGTTCCGCCGAAAATCATATATTCGATTTTTTCAGAATAATTATCTTTCAGCCATTTCACCGCCTGAACGCAGTCAATCAAATAATCGGGAAATTTTGCTTCGGGATACATACGGTAGTTCACCGAAACAGTCGCTATTCCCTTTTGGAGGAGATACTCAGCAAGACCGGTGACTTCTTTTTTGTCGCCGCCCACTATTCCTCCGCCGTGAACGTACACGTATACGGGATATTTATCTGCATTTTCGGGACAGTAAAAATCCAAAATGCATTTTTCGTTATCCGAATACTTTATATCACTTATTTTCATTGATTTTATCCAGCTTTCTGTTTCTGAAGTACAAAACTATGTCGGTGCTGACCATAATCAAATTGAGAATATAGAAATATGACGGATATTTGAATACGCCCGTTTTTGAAAACTCTATTGCCTTCCAAGCAACGCCTGCAACGTAGCCGATCCAAATAAGGCAAAGGAAGAACAAGCTTTTTCCCTTAGCGGTTCTGCTTTTGTAGGATTTAAGAATTGATGCCGGCCATGAAACGCCGAAACTGATAACCATTACTGCTTCCAAAATTTCTGTCATAAAAAATAACCTCCGTTTGTCAGATACATAAAATTGTATCACAACGGAGATTATTTGTAAATGTTTTTTAGTTATCAATTAGGAATAATTATTTATCAACACGAAACATAAATGCGCCGCTTTCTGCAAGTGAAATATGAAGCACCTTATCCGTTGTTTCGAATTTTTTGCCGGTGAAGATATCCTCATAAATACCGTCTTTTTTCATTTTAAGGTCACAGAAATCACCAAACGGCTTATAAATTCCCACAAAAGCCGAATTAGCAAAAACCGCCGTGGAATCTTCCGTATAAATATGTACTCCAGCTTCCCTTGCGATTTCTCTTAAAACATCCTGATGCATATTTCCGAGTCCGCTGAAAATCACCGTATAGCCGTCTTTTTGATTTTTAATCAAAGCCGGTTTTCCCGATTTTCCGTATTTGCCCACACATACGCCGTCGCCCGATGAAAAAGCGAAATTCTTAGAAGCCTTATAGCCGTACGAAACGTTTTCACATACGATTTCCGTTTCATCGCCGCCGATGTTTTCCATTTTCATTTCAAGCATTTTTTCCATATCCGAAACGAAATATCCCTTATCGGAAATAATGTCGCAGGCAGACATAAACAACAAGGTCCTGTTGTTCTTTTTAAGCGCATTGACGGTTTTTCTTTGTTTTTCGGTAAGACAGAATGCGTCAAGGAATACCACAAGCTTGTATTGGCTCATATCAAGCGTATCAATATCGTTAAGTGAGAAAATATCGTAGGGCGTTCCGAGCTTGCCCAAAGCCCCACGCTGATTGCATATAAGCTCCGTATTGAGGTGGCTCATTTTATTTACGTAATAAAGTGATTCGCAGCTTACAAAAACGGCTATTTCACTTGCTGACGTTCTCGGAACGTCCATAAGCTTATTTGATACGGAAATGAGATTTGTTATTTCCTCCATGACCTTTTCGTCCTTGAACCATCCACCCATCATATCAAACCACCAATGTCCCGAACGGCGAGCCATTCTCTGCATAAACTCACGGCGCATAACGTTTGATACTTCAAGCGGATTTTTCAAAATATCATCTCTGTTGTGACGCATAGGTTTAAGAAGGTCAAGTGCAACAACAAATTCATCGTTAGGATCAACTTTTTTCTTTTCTTCATAAACGTGATTTACCGCATAGGTCATTAAATCAAAAGAAATGAAATAGAATTTTCCGTCCTTTTCAAGAGTGTCACACATAAGCATATACGCACCGGGATCTTTATAATCTCTGAACTGATACGATGACGGAGTAGCCAAGAAATCAATATCTTTGCTTCTGTAAACTCTGTCTATATCAAGGTGTCCTGCATTCCAAAGACGTTCATCAAGAAGTTCAAGAATATATCCGTAGAAAAGTCCCACAAGTTTATTATGATTAAGCACCTTCTGCGCACGTGAAGCAAAATAAAGAACGGTATCGCTGATAATTTTATTATGGAATTTTTGGTATTCAATTATTTCACCGTCTTTTGCCGGATCAAGGAAGCCTATATGCTCGTCCATTTCAAGTTCGCATCTTGCAGGAATTACCGCATTTTCATCGTTTCTGTACTTTTTATATGCCTCCGACTTTATGTCGTTTGCCTCTTGATAGTCGTAATCGGAGAACCATTCTGTGGTGTGTCCGCCAAGCATAAAGTAGCCTACGATTTTATCGTTATATTTTTCTTCCGCATATTTGATTATTGCTTCCAAATAGTTGCCCGTATCGGTAAGCCATTTTTCACTTGTGCAGACCTGCGAAAGATGTGTAAAAGAATTAGGCAATTCGGGATATTTTTCCAAATACCACGCAGGCGAATCAAGATGAATATTTAAGAGGAAATACGCATCGGGTGCATATTTTTCAAACATCTCGATTTGTCTGTCAAGTGCCGAAAAGTCATACTCATTATCACCCACCCAAACAGGTCCGAAAAGCGAATACGGCGATTTAAGTGCCGAAATTATTCCCGAACAGTTGATATTAAAAATCCTTATTCCTGCCTTATAAAAGTCTTTTACGTTAAATTCCTGCGGTCTGAATGACTTAAACGAAAGAGTTTCTATGGGTTTTCCGTCCACAAGCACGGTGTTTACTCCGTTGATTTTTTTAATTGAAGATTTCATTACAAATTCTCCTTTGCATTTTTGATAATATCAAGATGTAATTTTGTAAGCTTTGATATTTCCTTATAGTTCTTTTCTTTAAGAAGTTCGGGTTTTAATATGGAAATTCCCGTTCCTATTCCGCAGGCACCTGCTTTTATAAACTCCTGCGCAGTATTTTCATTTGCGCCGCCGGTACACAAAAACGGAATATGGTTAAGCGGTCTTGTAATATTCCAAATGTATTTCAGCATATCCGTTGCAGCCGGAAAAAGTTTAACAATATCCGCACCGTTTTTCCATGCGGTTTTTATTTCGGTGGGCGTATATGCACCGGGAATTGATACCATACCGAGTTTTTTCGTAAGCTTGATTATATCAACGTCTGTATCAGGCGAAAAGCAAAAATCAGCTTTAGCATTATATGCCGCTATGCACATTTCTTCAGTCACAACAGTTCCTGCACCGATCAGCATATCTTCGGGCATATTATCTTTTGCTTTTTTAATAATTCTTGCGACCTTTTCTACAGTATTTTCATCTTTAGGGTCAAAAGCGATTTCCAAAACTCTTCCGCCGCCGTCATAAACAGCATGAGCCACGTCACAAACAGTTTCTTCATCAGCGCCACGGTAAACTACCGTAAGTCCGTGATTTTTAATAAATTCTGCCTTATTCATACTTTAAGTCCTCTAATTCCTTAAAATAGTAATGCGTATCGTCTTTCGGTCTTATAGACGTTACGTTGCCGGTATAATGTCGAAGATTTCTCGGAATATAAGGTCTTTTCAATACTTCATCAACGTTTACGTCAATGCCCAATCCCGGTTTATCGGGAATAATGATATATCCGTCCTCAAAATGCACTTCTTCATTTGTAATCAGCTTTCTAAACGATCCGTCAGTAAGCATAATTTCGTGAATAAGGAAATTGGGTACCGATGCCGCAAGTTGAAGTATTGCCGCATTTGAAATAGGTCCCGACGGATTATGGAATGAAGTCATAATATGCTTTGCTTCCGCCATAGCCGCAATTTTCTTGCCCTCTAAAAGTCCGCCGGTATGGAAAACATCGGGCTGAATAAAGTCAACCGCATCAATATCGAACAAGTTTTGGAAAGCAAATTTTGTATATGCTCTTTCGCCTGCCGCAATAGGAATTCTTGAATTTTTTCTGACATAGGCGGTTGATTCAATGTTATCGGGCGGACAGGGTTCTTCAAGGAACATGGGTTTATACTGTTCAAGCTCCTTAGAAATTTGCACTGCTGCGGTAGGCGAAAATCTGCCGTGACACTCAATAAGCAAATCAACGTTATCCCCTACCGCATCTCTTACGGCGCCTACAATATCCGAGCTCTTTTTCATTTGTTCGTTTGAAATCGTCATGTGTGAGGAACCAAACGGATCCCATTTAAGTGCTTTAATGCCGAGTGCAGCCGTGCGTTTTGCTTTTTCGGCAAATTCGTCTGCGGTCTTTGCTCCCACAAACCATGCATTGGCATACATTTTTACTTTGTCACGCATTTTTCCGCCGAAAAACGTATACGTGGGCGTATTGAAATATTTTCCTGCAATATCCCAAAGTGCTATTTCTATGCCGCTAATGGCACTCATAAGCACAGGGCCGCCTTTCCAATACATGTCACGGTAAACTTCAAACAAAAACTTTTCAATTTCCAAAGGATTGCGTCCTACAACATGACGCTTTAAGTCCTCTATCATTCCTTCAAGCGAATTCTCATTTGTGCCAAGCGATGCTTCGCCCCATCCGTAAAGTCCGTCGTCGGTTTCGACCTTTACGAATGACCAATTTGTTCTGTACGCATCAAGCGTATATATTTTTACATCTGTTATTTTCATTTATATCTCCTGTTTTGAGGCAGCATTTGTGCAAGTAATCCCGAATCTACGGTAAGTTCCGTTCCCGAAACGGTTCTTGACAAATCAGTGCCTAAAAAGAATACTCCGTTTGCAATATCTTCACCGGTGGATTCCGTTCCGAGAGGCCAGTTGGAACGCATAAGTGCCATTTTTTCGTCGGAAAAGTTTTCCCAACGGTCTGTCCGTATTCCGCCCGCAATCAGCGTATTAGCACGAATTCCCCTTTCACCCAGTTCAACACACATATCTTTTACAAGCATATTTACAGCAGCTTTTGAAATAGAATATAAGCATCTGTCGGTAACGCATCTCTTTGACTGAACCGAACTTATCACCACAATGCTACCGCCCTTTCTCATATACTTTGCGGCATTTTGGCAACAGAAAAAAGTGCCTTTAATGTTTACGTCCATTAAAGAATCGAAATCTTCTTCGGTAATGTTTTCAAACGTTTGATGAAGTCCAAGCTGTGCGCTGTTGGCAACAAACGTATCAAGAGAGCCAAAATCCTCGTAAATTCTTCTAAAAACTGCTTCTATTTGAGAAACGTCGGATATTTCAAGTTTATATCCTGCTGATTTAATATTATACTTTTTGGACAGTTCTTCTGCGTATTGAACAGCATCATCGAGCGTTCTTGAAGAAACTGCCACGTTATACCCTTCTTTTGCAAACTTTTCGGCAATAGCTCTGCCTACATTTTTTGTCGAGCCGGTAATGAATACTGTTTTATTCATGTTCTTGCCTCCTTTACAAAAGTCATTATAACAAATTGACAATTTTAGTACAATTCATTATAATACAAAAAAAGTGTAATATCCTACACTGTTCTGAGGTAAAATATGAACGGTTTTATCAACTATTTGACCTATTTCGGAATAATAGAAAAGAATAACGTAAAAGAATTTGATTTTCATACGCACATAGGCAAAATTCGGTCATCATTCATTTTTTTGGAATCGGGAAATGCCAAATACGAAACGAAAAACGAAACATTATATCTTAATCCGGGCGACACGATTTTCATTCCAAGCGGAGCAAAATACTCTTCACATTACCGTGGCGATAAAATATGCTATAAGAACTTTGTTTGCGTCTTTTCGCCCGATTTTCCGTCAAATCAAAGCAATTCTGCCGTTTTTCCAATGCAGACAGTCAATTTCAAGTCCGTAATAGGCGAAAATGAGATTACGGAAATTTGCAAACTGTACTCAAGCGGAGAATACATTACTGCTATGGCAAGGTTTTATTCCGTATATGAAAAACTGCTGGACAATATGAACTATACAGTTGTAAAGAATGCCCTTTCTCCTATTGAACCGGCTGTTTCGTATATTTCTGAGCACTTTTCCGAAAATTTCAAAATCGAACAGCTTGCGGAACTGTGTCTGATGAGCGAATCTTATTTTTTCAGACTGTTTGAAAAAGAGTACGGCTGTTCCCCAATAGAATATAAAAACAGATTAAGAATTAAAAAAGCGATTTCAATGCTCGAAAACGATAAATATACCGTCAGCAAAATAAGCGAATATTTAGGTTTTTCAACGGATGAGTATTTTTCAAGAACATTTAAGAAAATTACAGGCCGAACTCCCACAAGCTATAAAAAATAAGTTTTCTGTACTATTTAGGCATTTTTGCTCATAGTAGTTAATGTGTCTAAAAAAACAAGGAGGACTTCTTGATGGAACAGTTTGACCTATATAATGATATTTCAGCACGGACCAACGGAGATATATACATCGGCATAGTCGGTCCTGTGCGAAGCGGCAAATCAACATTTATAAAGAAGTTTATGGAAATGGAAATTTTGCCGAATATCAGTGACGAGAATGAACGAGAACGGGCAAAAGACGAACTTCCCCAAAGCGGAAGCGGAAAAACAATAATGACTACGCAGCCGAAGTTTGTTCCCAATGAAGCAATAAAAATTCGAATGAATGAAAATACCGAATTCAACGTTCGGCTTGTGGATTGCGTAGGATATCTTATCGACGGAATAATCGGTGATACGGAAGACGATATGCCGAGAATGGTGAGAACTCCGTGGCAGAGCAATGAAATTCCCTTTGAAAAAGCGGCGGAAATCGGCACACGAAAGGTAATTACAGACCACAGTACAATCGGCATTGTTATGACTACCGACGGTTCGTTTACGGGCATTTCCCGAAGCAACTATATAGCAGCGGAAGAAAAAGTAATCAACGAGCTTCAAAATATGGGAAAGCCGTATATCGTTGTTCTCAACACCAGCGATCCGTCATCGGTGGAAACACAAAAGCTTCAAATTTCATTGGAAGAAAAATACGGTGTACCGGTAATTCCCCTTGACGTGCTTCAGATGGAAAAGCAGGATATAGAGTCAATCCTTGAGCATATTCTTTATGAATTTCCGCTCAGAGAAATGAGAATAAAGATACCACGTTGGATACAGGCACTTTCGCCGGAGCATCCTTTAATGAAAGAAATTTTTGCCTCTCTTTCACTTCCCGAAGAAGCAAAGAAAATGCGAGATTATTCACTTCTGCTGAACGGTTTTCAAAAGAGCGAGAACATAGAAAATCTTACGCTCGGCAAGATTATTCCGGGAGAAGGCGCAGTAACGTTTGATCTTGCGGTAAAAGATGATTTATTCTACAAAGTATTAGGCGAAGAATGCGGATGTGAAATCAAGGGCGATTATCATTTAATTGCACTTATGCGTGATTTGATAACCGCAAAAAAGCAATATGACAGAATTGCCGATGCGCTTGAGCAGGTCAAGGAAACGGGTTACGGTGTTGTTTCTCCCTCAATGGAGGAAATGTCGTTAGAGGAACCCGAAATCATCAAAAAAGGCGGTCATTTCGGTGTTAAGCTTAAAGCAAGCGCACCGAGTTTACACTTAATGCAGGTCAACATTAAAACAGAAGTCAACCCGATTGTGGGCAGCGAAAAGCAAAGTGAAGAGCTTGTAAACTATTTGATGAGCGAATTTGAAACAGATCCCACACGAATATGGGAAAGCAATATGTTCGGAAAGAGCTTGCACGAGCTTGTTATGGAAGGCATAGAAGGAAAGCTTGATAATATGCCGACTGAAGCAAGGAACAAGATAAAACGCACAATGGAAAGAATCGTAAACGACGGCAACGGCGGACTTATATGCATTTTAATATAAAAAATCTGCCGAACTCAGTTCGGCAGATAAAAGACTTATAGAGAAATCCGAAAAAATCGGATTTCTTTTTTATATTCTGATTCCGTTTTGGTAATCAAGCGGAAGTCCCTCTTTGTACAAATGCGAATCGTTGGAATGTGTCAGCACCTTGGGAAATACTATTCCGTTTTCATCGGGAACAAAGTTGATGACCGTCATACACGAATGTGAAATGCTGAACGTTGACCATATTTCGGGAAGCGGAATATCAAGAAGTGTTCCTATCCACGAAAGACCGAAGCCCTCGTGACAGAATGCGGCAATACGTTTTTCGTTGTGATTTTTTGCTATATAACGGTAGTTTTCCCTATCATGCTCATATCCGAGTTTAAGAAAAAATTCATCGGAAGCGGCTAAAATTCTTTCATAGCCTTCCTTAGCATGAGTAAATTTGAACACATCCGCATCATACCATTTGTCACCGTGCTTGCGTATTTCACGGGTTTTCATTTCGTTTCTATGCTTAAACCATACCCATGTATGACCTTCCGAATGTTCTCTGTCCACAAAATCCTGCCAAGCAAGACTTTCACTCATCCATTCTTCAGTTTGAATATCCTTTTTTATCATTTCCGACGCAGGTTGTGCCGTGAGTCGAGCACGGTTAAGCGGCGAAGCATATATTTCATCAAGACCGAACACAGCAATGCGCTTTCCTATTGCCTCGGCTTGCCTTAATCCCTTAGGAGTAAGCGAATCGGGATTGTATATCGGGTCGCCGTGTCTGATTATATAAAGTAACATTTTATTCTCCCTTTTCTATGTAACAGCAAAACAGTACTTTTTCATCCTTTGTGCCACTGACAAAAATTTCTTTTCCCTCTTGTTTAAGTACAAATTCAATCTTTTCGTCCAAAAGCACTTCTTTGTGAAAATCAATTTGGAAGGTCTTTATTGCATCGGTGAATTTGAGGGCATTTATCGCATAATCCGCATAACGAATGTTATTAACGTGTCCGTTTCTGTCAATTTCGGTAATCTGACTTTCAACCGTTTTTTGAATTTTTTCACCTTCAAGCGGGTTTATTCTTTGAATTTTGCCTTCAAACAAGCGCTTTTCCGCATACTCAAAGCCGTCCGGATACGTTTTCGGATTTCTCATTATTCTGCGTGTTTCACTGCTTATGACTGCCCACTGTGATGTGCCGCGAATAAGTTCTTCCCCGTTTTCGTCATAAATCAGATAATCACGGACAAATTCGAGTTTTTCTCCTTGAATTACCGACGTTTTAACGGTAACATTTTGATAAAGTTTCGGCATTTTGATAACGGAATACTTTACCTTTGTAAGTACCCAAAGCATTCCGTTTTTCAGCATATCTTCAAATCCTACGCCCAACTGTTCGGCGTGCATACACGCAACGTCTTGAAACAAATCAAGCACCGATGAGGGTTTCAAATTCAAATTCATATCAAAATCCGATGTTCGAAGCTGATATACCTTTTGATGAGAACTGTCAAACAATTTTATAATCTCCTACAACCTTTGCAGTGCGAACAGAATCAACAATGTCAATAATAAGCGTTCCGTTTTTAAGCGGAATTTCGGCATGCGCATTTTTCGGTGCGGTGCTGTCATTGTTGAGTGTTACGGTTTTAGTGTTTTCGTCTATTTTTTCTACGCCAAGGCAGTCACGGAAAATGAAGCGCACGGCGTGGGATGAAAATCCGTGATTGCAGCTTGCGTGTGTTGAATCGTTTTCCCACAGTGTACCTGTTTTAAGTGCCATATAATCAAAATATTCTTTGATTTCGTTGATTATCTGTTTTCTGTATCCGTTAAACGAAAGAACTTCCATTCTCAAATAGTTTCCGATAAACGCATTTGCAGGATATACACCCGGCTGAGTTCTTTCGCACTTATGTCCTGCGCCGAAATCGTCGGCAATAATACGAAGAAGTTCGGGATATCTTTCTTTATCGGCAACTCCCGTAAAGAATGCGTAATACTGGCATACTTCCGTAATATCTTCGGGTGTTGTGAGTTTTCCGTCAACGTAAACCTGATGGTCTCTGAAGAACTTGCCGTTGTAGGAAAGTTCGTTAATTTTAGCCTTGATTTTTTCTGCTTTTTCATCAAGAGCCTTATCGTTATACATTCTTGCCATTGATTTAAGCATAGCATAATACATCATATTTGACGGGAAGTTTACGTCCTGCGTCCATTTATTTGCCTGAGACCATTCAACGAACACCCAACTCTGAAGTTTTTCAAGAAGTCCGTCACTGTTTATAAACTTGCAGAAATAGTCTTCAAGTTTGTAAAGGCGTTCCTTTGCAAGTTCAATCATAGCCTTATCGTTTGTGCGCTTAACGTATTCTTCAAGTTCAATAACAAGGAACATCGCCCAGTTGGGTATAAACGTTCCTGAAAGTTCTTCTGACGGATAGCACATAGGAAGCATTCCGTCTGCGATATCTGTGAAGCGAGAAGCAATAAAGAAGTTTTCCAAGAAAGCCTTTTCAACTGCCGAGCCGCCGGTTAAATCCTTTTCGGATCTGCCCGTAAAGAAACTGTCGCAAAGCCAGCCTGCACGTTCTCTTGACGGACAGTCCATAAACAAATCAACGGAGTTCTGTACAAACGTATTCACCGCCGCTTTATACACTCTGTTTAGTGCCTCGTCATCGCAGGTGAATTTTGCGGTATTTCTGTTAGGATTAACGTATTCGATCATTGAAACGTTGCTGATTTTTACTTTTCCGCTTTGGCAAAGGAATTTTATGTACTGAAGCGAACGGGGCTCCAACGCAAGGTGATTATGCTTGCCTTTTTCAAGATACAACGGAACAATATTGCAAGTGCCTACAAAGTGTGTACCGGGATCGCAGTCGTTTTCGGTAAGCACTTCTTCATAAGTGTAGTAAAGAACTGAATTTTCATCACATTCAACGTCAAAAGAAACAAATCCCGTGTCTTCATAAGGGAATTTAAGGGTTTTCCACTGTCCCTCGCCGATTGAGAACGAATAATCCTTATCACAGGCGCTTCCGTCTTCAATCAGTTCGGTAACCTTAATATGCTTCATAATGCATCTGTAAAGATGTGAAAACTGCTCTTTTTTATATGAATAATCATATTCTTTCGACGATTCAGTGTTGCATTCGTTCGTTTCATCGTCATAGTTTTCGGGAATATCTGCTGTACCGTAATTAAGCACCTTTTCGGGATATAAAACATCGAAATTCGGTATCATTGCAGTACGGGGCAAAAGCTTTATGTTATCCCTTTTGATCAGTTCGGTGATTTCTTCATACTGCATAGGAAGGTGCCAAACCTCAATAAACGGGCGCTGGAACGAATATCTTTCAACAACCTGCTCCTTGGAAAGGTTACGTTTGCACGAAAAGCCGCCGTTTTCGGTGCTTGTATATACCGTTGAAATTCCGTCAACAAATATTTCCGCCTGCAAAAAGCCCGGCTGCATAATATATTCAAACGATCTGACACCGTGTGAAAGAACCTGAACCGTTATTTCATTTTCGCCGTTTGCAAGTTTATCGGTAATGTCCAATTCTTCATAGCGCCATGTGCCTCTGCCGCATCTCTGCGGACCCTGTGCAACAAATGCACCGTTTACAAGCACTCTGTAAAGCGCATCTGCGGCAACGGTCATTTCGGTTTTTTTGCCCTCAAAATTCAGTTTTGTAACAAATTCCAATAAAATGTTTCTGTCTCCGTCGTACTTTTTACTCCAAACGGGTAAAGCATTTACAAATTTCATAATAATCTCCTTTTATACTGCCGCAGGAACAAGCAAAATTCCGTCTTCATCGGGAAGTTCAAAAAATTCGCTTGTGGAAACGGCTATTTTTCTGTCGGATTTTGTCATAAAATCCGCTAAATTCTGCAAAATGGGAAATCCGAATTTTCCGTTTCTGTAATGCATCGGAACAACAACTTTCGGGTTTATTAAATGAATAAGCTCCCACGCCTCATCGGAATCTATCGTGTAAGTTCCGCCTATGGGAATCATTAGTAAATCACAGTTTTTGACGTATTCTAATTGTTTTTCATTCAAAATGTGTCCTAAATCGCCTAAATGAACAAGTGTTTTGCCCGAAACAGTAATGATATGAACGTTATTCTCACCACGTTCTGCACCCTTGCTTTTGTCGTGATACGTTTTCATCATAGTAACGCCAAACGGATTTTGAACGCCGCTCATTTTTCTTTTTACGCCTGCATAATAATTGTGGTCGTGATGATCGTGGGAGCAAAGAACCATATCCGCAGTAGTTTTAACATCCTGATAGCCGTCAACGCCTGCAAACGGGTCAATTACTACCTCGTAACCGTTTTCTTCAAACTTAAAGCAGGAATGTCCGAAATATTTTATTTTCATAATTACTCTCCGAAAAAAGCCACAGAATGTCTGTGGCTTTTGTTGTTAAATTATTCAAGTACAGCTTTAATTCTTCTAACGCCGGCAGAAGAACTTTCTTCTTTAAGAATTCTGAACTTACCAAGTTCACCCGTTCTTGATGCGTGTGGTCCGCCGCAGATTTCCTTTGAGAAATTACCCATTGTATATACTTTTACCATTGCATCGTACTTGTTTTCAAAAAGTCCGATAGCGCCGGATGCTTTTGCATCTTCAAGAGGCATCTGTTCGCAAACGATTTCCACGTCAGCGGCGATTGCTTCATTAACAAGTTTTTCAACCTCATCAAGTTCTTCTCTTGTGACCTTTCTGCCGAAAGTAAAGTCAAAACGAAGACGTTCGGAAGTAATGTTACTACCCTTCTGTGCAACATCGGGGTCGTTAAGAACCTTTCTAAGTGCAGAGTGAAGAAGGTGTGTTGCCGAGTGAAGACGTGCAGTTTCAACAGTCTGTTCTGCAAGACCGCCCTTAAATCTCTGTTCACTACCCTGCGAAGACTTCTTTTGATGCTCCTTAAAGCATTCCTCGAAGCCCTTCATATCTACGGTATATCCCTTTTCGTTTGCCATTTCGTTGGTGATTTCCGGCGGGAATCCGAATGTGTCGTAAAGGTGGAACGTGGTGTTACCGTCAATAACGGTTGCGCCGTTCTGTGCCATTGCATTTACAACCTTTTCAAATTCCTTAAGTCCCTGCTTAAGTGTTCTTGTAAAGCGGTCCTCTTCAAGCTTAAGCTGTTCGATAATGAAATCCTTATGGTTTTCAAGTTCGGGATAAATGGACTTATACTGTTCTATGTAAACCTTTGATATTTCAAGAATTGAATTTACGGGCATATCCATGCCGTTTGCGAATCTGATAGCACGGCGGATAAGACGGCGAAGAACATATCCCTGATCCACGTTGCTGGGCGTAACTGCCTTAGGATCACCGAGAATAAATGTTGCAGTACGAATATGGTCGGCAATAACTCTGAATGCCTTTGAAGTCTTTTCATCACTGCCGTAGGTTTTGCCGGAAAGTTCTGCAATCTTTTTAAGTGAAGCAGCAAAAAGGTCGGTATCGTAAACGGATTTTACGCCTTGAAGAACACCGATTGTTCTTTCAAGTCCCATACCGGTATCAACGTTCTTTTTCTTAAGCGGTGAAAGAGTACCGTCTGCATTTCTGTTGTATTGCATGAAAACGTCGTTCCAAATTTCAAGATATTTTCCGCAATCGCACGCAGGAGAGCATTCGTCACAGCACTTGGGCTTGCCGGTATCAATGAACATTTCGGTATCGGGACCGCAGGGGCCCTGATTACCTGCCCACCACCAGTTGTTATCCTTGGGAAGGTAGAAAATATGATCTTCCTTTACGCCGTTTGCCATCCAATATGAAGCGGCTTCAGTATCCTTGGGACTATCCTCGTCACCTGCAAAAACGGTGAAATAAAGTCTGTCGGGATCAAGACCGAGCCATTCCTTTGACGTAAGGAACTCCCATGACCATGAAATGGCCTCTTTCTTGAAATAGTCACCAAGTGACCAGTTGCCGAGCATTTCAAAGAAAGTAAGGTGTGAAGCATCGCCTACTTCATCAAT
>JAZRYL010000041.1:0-10043 GCA_045600705.1 Clostridia bacterium
TTGAAAAACAGAAAATAAAGAGGGGAACGAAAATGATAGAAAAGCTTATAGATATATGTAAAACGAAAAAGAATATATACATTCAGACACACGATTATCCCGACCCGGATGCCGTTTCTTCTGCTTTTGCACTTAAAACACTTTTGGAGCTGAACTCGGTTGAAGCGAAAATAGTATATGTGGGCAAAATAGACAGAATAAGCACGGAAAGGATGGTATCGCTGTTCCGTATTGATATACAGTCGTTTGACGGTAATTATAATGACGGCGACAATATTATTCTTGTGGATTCTCAAAATAAAGCGGGTAATGTTACAATAAACGGCGGTAATGTTTTTGCTTCTGTAGACCATCACCCCACGGGTGTTCCGTGTGAATATGAATATCAACAGCTTAATTTAATAGGTGCGTGTGCTTCCGTGCTTACAAATGAGTATATAGAAACAAACACAGAAATGCCCGAAGACGTGGCAACGGCACTCCTGTACGGCTTGAAAATGGATACTTTGAATTTTACAAGAGGCACAACGGAAACGGATATAAGCTGTTTTTCCTATCTTCTATGCCATTCCGATAAGGAAAATCTTCGCTTTCTTGAAACAAGCAACCTTATATTGAGCGATTTAAAGGCTTTCGGCTTGGCTATTGAAAATATTAAAGTTATTGCCGATATAGGTATTTCATTTGTTCCGTTTGATTGCCCCGACGGGCTTATATCCGCCCTTTCGGACTTTATGTTGAGTATTGATGAAATAAGCATTTCAATAGTTTTTTCACAAAGAGAATACGGAATTAAGCTGTCTGTCCGTTCCATTCTTCCCTATGTAGATGCCGGAGTATTAACCAAACACGCCTTAGCCGGTATAGGCAGCGGCGGAGGTCACCCGTCTTTTGCCGGCGGATTTATTCCCAAAGGCAGTCTGGAAAGTATTGAAGACGATAAAAAAATACAATTCCTTTGCAATAAATTTATGAATTCCTATAAAGAGATTATGTGGAATGATTAAAATAATAAAAATTTCATAAAAAATCGATAAATTTATAAAAAAGACTTGAAAAATACACGGCTATATGATATTATATCTTTCGCTATCCGGGTGTGGCGCAGTTGGTAGCGCGCTTGACTGGGGGTCAAGAGGCCGTGAGTTCAAGTCTCGCCACTCGGACCAAGTGGTTAGTCTCAAAATCGTTGATATATAACGGTTTTGAGGCTTTTCTTTTTTACAAAATCTTTTTTGGACAAAATTTTGGACAAAACTTTGACTTGAATTTCACAACATATTTTTTTAATATGTTATTATAGATTAAAAATTCATGCAAAAAACACACGAAGGGGAGTCAGTCGTTTGGCTGACTCCCTCAATTGTTATTTACCCAGAATGTCCGAAACACCTGAAACTGCTTCAACATTCTTTTCGGCAAATTCATGCGCGTAGATGTTAAGTGTTGTCGTGGTGTTACTATGACCTAACAAGGTACTTACTGAACTGACATTCGTGCTTTCGTTGATAAGACACGACGTAAAAAAGTGTCTCATACTGTGAACGTCTTTTTTATCCATGCCGTTGCGTTCAAGGAAGTTTTCGACCCAGTGGCGTGCAGTATTTGAACCCATGGGTTTGCCGCAGTCAGAAGTGAATATTTTTCCCGTCTCAACCCAGCGATCACCGTTTTTTATTCGGAGATCTTTCTGAAAGGCCTCTTGTTCCCTTAACAAATCGAGAAGGTAGTCGTTTAGCGGAAGAAACCTGTTTGACTTTTTGGTCTTTGGCTTTCCACACACCATGCCCTTGCCCGGGACATCGTAACATGTGCGTTGCACATGAAGAGTCTTGTTATCCCAGTTAATGTCGTTCCACTCGAGACCGAGCATTTCACCAGGACGCAACCCAGTGTGAATAACAAGGTTAAAGAACACCTTGTATTTTAACGGAACGTCTTCGCCATCCAGTAGGTTCAGGAAACGCTTGGCCTCTTCAACAGTAAAAACATCCCGTTCGGAGCTCTCTCTTCTTGAGATCTTGATCCCAACACAAGGGCTTTTTTCGAGGTATTCATTAACGACAGCATGTTGGAATACCTTTGATATATAACCCTTGTAAAGCGATTGTGTTTTCGAGGAAACGGCTTCACCGGTATTCTTGTTTTTGACGGTCGAGATGAATTCCTGAATATCCTTTTGCCTGATATCCGCTATCTTCATATCGCCAAACGTCGATTCGATGACCTCTTTCAGCTGTTTATACCGCTGAATCGACGTTTCACTGTAGCTGTTACTTTCTTCAATGGTTTTCATCCATTCGGATGAAACACTGCTGAAAGTTTTGTCACGAAACTCGACTGTTCCGCGGTCAACTCTTCGCAAAAAATCTTCAGCAAAAGCATTTACTTTTGCTTCAATTTTTGCCTGCGAAAGTTTCTTGTCTTCGTCACTGACCTTATAGGTAGTCGTCACGAACTTGGGTTTACCTTCAGGTGTCGTACCGTTGTATACTCTAATACGGTAATTTCCGGCTTCGTTTTGGTTGATATGCAACCGTGATTTCTTTATTAACATAGTATTTACTCCTTATTCTTTATTATTTTTCGTAAGCATTTCAACTAATGCATCGAAATTGATTAGTGCGCGTGTTCCTACATAGGTAACACATGTGATGTCACCATTTTTTATCATCGCGCGTAACGCGCTCTCCGTGAGAGCAGAATCCGGATCGACCTTTTTAAACTCTTTACAAGTTTCGGAGATTGTTCTCATTCTGGGAAGAGAGTCAATATTCATTATTTAAACATCCTTTCATAAATCTTATTATAGTGCTCTTGCTGATACCTGTCAGAGCCTCAACTTCGCGATATGTATGGCCCTGATGCAACAAATCAAGAGCATGCTGTTTTTGTTTTATTGTGAACTTCGGTGGTCTGCCCTCTTTAAAGTCGGGGTTTTGACGAGCCACGGCTTTACCGGCTTGTGTGCGTTCCACGATCATATCGCGCTCATACTCTGCGAAAGCCAACATTACCGTCAATATAAGGTTTCCGACTGCGGTATTATCAATAGTCCCGATATTGAGGATGTTGACTGTCACTCCCCGTTCAAAAAGATTACGGATGGTTTGAACGCCTTCAATGGTTGTTCTTGCAAAGCGATCCAGTTTTGTAACAACCAAAGTGTCACCCGACTGCAAGTAAGAAATTAACTTTGTAAATTCCGGTCGTTGCATGGTTTTGCCTGTATAAGCCTCTGTAATAATTTGATCGCACCCACATTGTTTCAATCTTGCGGTTTGCTCTTCCAATGAATTCCCATCTCGACTTTGACCTGCCGTTGAAACTCTTGCATATCCGAAAATCATTTGATCATCGCTCCTTTTATTATGAATCCGAGTTTTGACACCGCTTCGTTGCTGATTCTGCGTTATCGCAGAAACTGTGCCATAACTTTTGAGTTTTGGTTTTTTGATGAGTCGGATGTTAGCGCGCATTTTACTTAAGCGCAAGGCCATTTTTGTAAAGTTTACGTTTTGTACGTATTTTAATTTTTTACACGCCTACGGTTGAGGAATCAGCCCTACGGCAAAATCGCTTTTCGGACTGCGGGGCGGGGGGTGACCCCGCTTGTATTTTGACAAGAGGACAAACTGACAACAAAATATGTAAAAGTATATAACTATATGTTTGTATAACTTTTCATTTTTTCTGTCATCTTGTCATAAACACTTATCGGTAAAAGTATTTCGGCTATGACAGAACGCTGACAACCGATGACAACGAAAACCTACCGGTCTTCCGGCGCTTCGTAAACCCGCTGTTGGCCATATATGCCTAAATTTTCGCGTCGTCCGGTTGAGCGCCAACCGTTCTTCTTAAGGATCGATATTATTTTGTTTCGATCTTCTTGCTTGATGTCGGCAATGTTTTTTCCAAAACACTCACACCATATTTCGATCACAGCCACAAAAGTTCGCTTTTGAAGCTGCGGCGCGTCAGCCCGTATTTTTTCGTTTTGAAGGTGGTGCATTCTCTCTTCAAGAGGAAGATGCTTCCACTCGCCCGGTAATGGCGTTTCAAGATACTTAAGAATAACCCCTTCGCGATCATCGTGCTCTATTGCTTTCAGTTGTTCTGCGTTTGCTTCTTTCTCGTCCTCTGCAGATAATGTCAGTGGCTCGCCGGAGAGATAATAACTGTATGCTTCCGCCCAAAACAAGTCAACTTCCGCAGTCGTCAATTCCCACGGCTTTTGCCGAGAATTACCGGAAACGTTAACAGGCCAAAACCTTCTATTGCCGGTCGTATCCCTCAAGAAACCTGATTCTGCATTGGTTGTCGCGAAGAATACGCATTTTCTTAGGTGTCCCGAAGCATATTGCTGATAAGCAACACGATACACATCGTCAATTTTTGACAAGAACGATTTTACCGTCTCGATTTCAGTTTTTCGCATTCCGACAAGTTCGCTTATCTCGATAAGCCAATAGCCCTGTATTTTTTCTGCTGCGTCTTTTGATTTCATGTCGGTCAACGTCAAACTGTCGGTAAACCATCTTTTTCCCAGTTTCTTTATCAGAGTGCTTTTCCCGATGCCTTGCCCACCAATTAAAACCGGAACGGTGTCGAACTTGATGCCGGGTTTAAACGCTCGTGCCACTGCGGCAACCATTGTTTTCCTTGTGACCGCTCTTATATAAGAGTTATCTTCGGCACCAAGATAGTCTATGAACAAAGTCTCAATTCGAGAAACGCCATCCCACGACGGCAGTGAACATAAATATTCAACAACCGGATTAAAGACTCGTTCCGCTGCAACTTTATTGATGGCATCTGCGAGCATTGCTTTGTTGAATATCCCATACTTTTCGTCAATGTACGATCTTAAACAGGATTGATCAAATTCGTTCCACTGACTCGTGTTAACCCGTCGCCAGGGCACATCGCCCTGAACCACAATTTTCTCTTCTAAAGCATCGTAAGCAATAGATTGTAAATTAGGATCGTTCTGCAAAATCAAGTTATAATTACTTAATGAGTTTGCAATTTGTCCGTTGAAAGTTTTACTTAATAATGACCTCACCTCATCAACTGTCATTAAGTGTTGACTTGAATCATCTTCAACACAACCGTTGTGAATTGCGTTTGAACCTTCGTTGTCTTGCTTATCGCTTTTGGCTGAACCTTCGAGAAATCTATCGGGATCGAGACACGCTTTGTTTGCAGTCGATTTGATTATAAACACGCCATCAGAAGGTCTTGAGGGAAGAAACATAAGTTGTTCCGGCGAGACGGAGCACTTATCAAACTGTTCTTCTCCTAACATCTTGATTATCTTACCCGATAGTATTGTATATTCTTCAGGAGTAACATCTCTTGAAAGTGGAATAATCAGCCTGACTCTCGGATTTTGCGGAGTGGAACAGAATGTTGTGTGCAGGATAGCAGCAAACTCAAAGTCATTTTCAAAACCAGAAACGAATGAAGGGCTTGCGTTATCGGCATCAAGTGTTACAATTGAACGAAATATAATATTTTCTTTTTTCCTTATTCCGTTCAAAATATAACCGCCAACAAAACAACCGTGGTCTTTTATCTCTTTCCTTTTCTCTTTCGGCAAACTGTTATATTCCTGCAAAGTTTCGGATACAACAAATGCATCTGAAAACATTTTTTGAATATCTTCCCAGGTTTTTTCGCAATTTTGCCAATTTGTGTCAAAAAGATTACTTGCTATGGAAAATTTTAATTTTCGCATTTTATCAATCTCCTTATAATTAAATAGTTTTTTATGATACAATATATATAAATATATAATTGTTCGGGGCACACCGTTTGCAAGTGATTCAGTGCCATAGCCTACCAAATGTGCACGTCCGGTAGGAAATCGACTTGCTTTTCAGCGACTTGTACTTCGTCGCCGGTTTAAAAAATTTTTCTTTTTTGTCCCAACTCCTTTAACTAAATATTGTGGTCGTTTGAGCCAACGCCGTAAAAGGCAAAATGTATTTTTATTCAACCCCAAACAAACATTGGTTTGCTCATTCAACAATAGATTTATTAGGCAAAATAGGCAGTTTTGCACAAATTTTATTTTCTGTCAGAACATTTGTTTTTGTGTATTTTTGTATAATTTAACGAAAAAAATCAATATTTATTCGTTATAATCAAATTACAATATATGTTATATTTCCAATTTGGAATTATTTTACTGTTAATTTCTGCATTTTGCACAAAAGTGAGTTTCATAAAAACTTGCCACTTTATTTTTTTGTGGTATAATACTATGAATTTTTTCACAAAACGAATAGATAACAAGCCCCCGGTGAACCGAAAAAACGATTCATCAGGGGTTTTTAATTTATTTTATAATCAAATTTCGAAAAAAGAGGCTAAACAACAAACAACCGGCAATCACGAATCTCAATCGTGCAGGCCGGCGGGACGGCGTACTGCACGACATATGTTATCGGTTTCGCAACAACAGTCACCAGCCAACCTTTTTTGGCAGGCTGGTAAGTGGAATCGTTATGGTTGAATGTGAGTATTTTTTATAACACAACACATTCTTTTCATAAAAAACACCGCCACGGAAATAACCTTGACGGTATTTTAATTAAATATCGTTATTTTTTATTAAAGTCGTGGAATAGCCATTCTGCTATTGCTGCCTTTATTGCGTTATACTTACTCCGCTCCCTGAACATTGATGAGAAGGCTTCTGTCTGTTCAATATAACATTCCTGTGCGGTTTCTTCGAACACCTTCGGAAGAATACTTTCCGCAAAGATTTGCTTGTTTGAAGACCTTGCAAGGTTTTGAAGCGATTCGTCTGAAGCCATTTTGTCATGAAGAATGCAAAGCACTACTCTGTCGGCATCGGTAAAATGACCTACAAACATTTCATTGATACGCTTGATTACTTCATCAAGATAATCTTTCGGAGCGGGTTTTGCACCGCCGAGAGCGTTAGCAGTAACAAATTCGGTGCTTACTTCATCCAACTCAATTCCGCCGGTAAAGGTTTTTTCAAGTTTATAGAATTCAAGTTGAAGTTTGCCTTCCAAATCGAAATCGCCTTCCGGAGTTTCGTTAAGCAGTTCTTTCAAATATGAAAGAAATACATATTCGTAGTGCATTTCCTTGTCGAACATTCTGCAAACCTGCGAAATGTAACCGTACCACTTACAGAACGAGCGAACCTGCCTGCGAAAATTGTAACGCTTATCTTTATCCAAAGCGTTATACCTATTCGCTATCGGAAGCAATACAGAAGTCATTTTTCCCATAGAAGTATTGTTTTGCTTGCCGGGTTCGTAATAAACCTCACCAAAGGCTTCTATGTCAGCATCGCAGTAAACTGCGAACGAACGCAATTCTTTTTGCAGGCGGTAAATCAAATCAACATTGACCTCTTCACCGAGAGTAGTTTCCTGATAGTACGGTTGAAATGCCTCTTTAACTTCTTCAACCGAATTCACGAAGTCAAGAATGAATGTATCTGTTTTACCTTCACAAATACGGTTAAGTCGTGATAATGTCTGCACGCATTTTATACCACGAAGTTTTTTATCAACTATCATTGTGTGAAGCAACGGTTCGTCAAAGCCGGTCTGATATTTTTCGGCAACAATGAGCACATTGAAATTATTGTGAAATTCGTCTTTCGTCTGTGCTTCGGTAATACGCGAGCCGTCTTTTCTTTTGTTGATGCCGGCTTCTGTGTATTCATTACCACCGTCATTGACGGAGCCGGAAAAAGCAACAAGGCAATCGACATCTGTGTAGCCTTTTTCCTCAATGTATCTTTTGATTTCGTGATAATATCGCACGGCGGCAAGTCTGGAAGAAGCGACGACCATCATCTTGCCTTTTCCGTTTATCGCCTTTGAGGTTGTTGAGCGGAAAGTTTCAACTATAATTGCCGACTTCTGTGAAATGTTCGTCGGGTGAAGTTCTTCGAACTTCTTTATTGTTTTCGAAGCGCGGGAAGAATTTACTTCGGGGTTTTCTTCAATTGTCTTGGCTATCTTGAAACAAGTGTTGTAGGTCATATAGTTTTGAAGAACATCCATTATGAAACCTTCTTCAATAGCCTGCCGCATTGAATACACGTGGAACGGATGAAATGTTCCGTCGTCATATTCGGTGCCGAACATTTCGAGAGTCTGCCCCTTCGGTGTGGCAGTAAACGCAAAGAACGAAAGATTGTCATGTTTGCCGTGCGAAATGAGTTCCTGCACGAGTTTATCCGTCTTATCGATTTCGTCTTCTGCTTTGCCTTCAATTTCGGCATATTCACGCAGAGCCTCTTCGTTGTCAGCAAGAGCAGCCTTTAACTTCATTGCCGATGAGCCCGTCTGCGATGAATGCGCTTCATCGACAACAATCGCGTAATGCCTGCCATTTACAGAATCCACTTCATCATATATAACAGGGAATTTCTGCAAAGTGGTAACTATTATACGTTTACCGCTGTTCAGTGCTTCGAGCAGATCTTTTGAAGTTTTCTTTTCATCAATCGTGACAACCGAGCCGAGAGTATGGTCAAATGACGAGATTGTATCCTGCAACTGACGGTCAAGTACGGTTCTGTCTGTAACTATAACTACCGAATTAAAAATCGGCTTGTTGTCGTAATCGTGAAGTGAAGCGAGCCGATAAACAGTCCAAGCAATAGAATTCGACTTTCCCGAGCCGGCACTGTGCTGAATGAGATAATTTTTGCCGGACCCGTTTTCTTTAACATCGGCAATAAGTTTGCGAACAACGTCAAGTTGGTGATAACGCGGGAATATGATTTTCTTTTCTTCCGCTTTTATAAATTTTTGTATTATATCGAGCAGGCTGTCCTTCCCGAGCACCTGTTCCCATAAATAAGATGTCGGGTAGCCGTTCGGATTTGCGGGATTACCTTTGCCGCCGTCACGACCGGCACCGTTTGAACCCTGATTGAACAGCAGAAAATATGTATCGCCCTTTGCAAGTTTAGTTGCCATGGCAATATCGGTATGGTCAACACAGAAATATGTAAGTATTCTTTTGTTGAACTGAAAACAAATGTCACGCGGATCGCGGTCATACATCCACTGACGCTTCGCATTGTCGATATTTTGCCCCGTGTATTGATTTTTAAGTTCAAGGGCAACAACGGGTATGCCATTAATTACAAGCACCATATCGACTGATTTACGGCATTTATCGCTGTAATACCACTGTCTTACACAGTTGCAGATATTCTCGTTATACAAAGCCATTGCAGTCTGATTCAGGTGCGATTCGGGCTTAAAATAGCACACTCTGAACGATATGCCTCTATGCTTGAAACCGTGACGCAGAACGGAAACAAGCCCGTCCATATCGCAGGCATTATTGAATGCAACGCAGAATTTACGCTCGGCATCACTGCTGCAGGAACGTTCAAACCTCGCCCATTCTTTCGGCTGGGTGCGTTTAACAAAAGCAGTCAGCGTGTTTACATAAAGCCCCAGTTCGGCATTATATGTATCGGGGGTCTTTGTGTACCCGCCTTGTGCCGAAACAAGGAATGCTTCTATATCTTCTTCAAATCGTTTTTCGGTGGTAATCATTTCAAAATCCCCCTGAATCAAAACTATTAACAGATATTCAATTCAACAATTTCATTTTTGAAATTTAAATTTACTATTGTTATCCATTTTATGCCATTTATTATCAACTTCAATTGTCCCAATCTGCCAAGGTTTTTCAATGTTCACTAAATGAAACAAATGCAGTTTATCTCTTTCATCTAAATACGACAACATAATTTTATCAAAATAATTATCACTCGATATAACATCATTTTTATAAAGCGAGAATTCCATGCAGTACCTATTAGCACTGTTTTTAGGAATAACAAGTGTATATGATTCGTTATTTCCAAGCAGTATTGTTTCAGTTTCATTGTTTACTATTTTCTGAATTTGAGTGAAATCTGCAACCATTTTTTCTCCAGAATATGCAATTAAGTTTACATTTCTCACAACTTTTGAAACGCCACCCGTATTACACACGTCAATCCATAACGGAAGTTTTAA
>JAZRYL010000042.1:0-109506 GCA_045600705.1 Clostridia bacterium
GCCTCCCTTGTGTAAAGGGAGGTGTTGAGCGCAGCGAAACGGAGGGATTGTATATAAAGTATAACCAAAAGACAGTTGTTTTCATATTATCCGAAACACAATCCCTCAGTCACTCCGTGACAGCTCCCTTTACACAAGGGAGCCTTATTATATACAAAAGATTATTTTATTACCACGAAGTGCAATTAAAGTTCTTTTGCCTACTTTTCTTACAAGAAAAGTAGGGAGTTCTTTTTGATCCTTTTTCTTACAAGAAAAAGGAAAGAGAAGAAAAAGTAAAGAAATTTTACACCGTGGTTCTTTTCCAGTATTTTTTGTCGATGTTTCTAAAGTTCAGAGCGGTGATAATGTGGGACTTTTGAATATTTTCTTCGCCGGCAAGATCTGCGACGGTTCGTGCGACTTTAAGTATTCGGTTGTAGCCCCTTGCACTTAAATTCAGCCGTTCGAATGCTTCCTGAACTATTGCTGACGTGCTTTCGTCAAGAGCACAGTACTTTTTAATCATTTGGCTTGTCATTTGTGCGTTGCAATGTATGGGACTGTCCTTGAACCGTTCTTCCTGAATAGCACGTGCTTTTTGAACTCTTTCACGAATGTTTTCGCTTGTTTCCTCATATCCTGTGTCCGAAAGTTCATTAAACGAAACGGAGTCCACCTCCACCTGCAAATCAATTCGGTCAAGAAGCGGACCGGAAATTTTGGATAGATACTTGTTTATTGCTGTGGGCGAGCAGGTACATTTGTTCACCTTTGAGCCGAAATTTCCGCAGGGGCAAGGGTTCATACTTGCCACAAGCATAAACGAAGCAGGGTATGAAACGGTATTTTGTACTCTTGAAACGGTAATTATTCCGTCCTCCAGCGGCTGACGCAGTGATTCAAGCGCCGCACGGTTGTATTCGGGCAATTCGTCAAGAAACAGAACTCCGTTGTGAGCGAGTGAAACCTCACCGGGCCGTGATTTTGCGCCGCCGCCGGCAAGTGCCGGTACGCTTGCGGTGTGGTGCGGTGACCGAAACGGTCGTTTTGTTATAACTCCGTCGGTGAGAGTTCCGCTTATTGAGTGTATTTTAGTTATTTCAAGCGATTCTTCAAAGGTAAGTTTGGGCAAAATGGTGGGAATAGCACGTGCAATCATGGTTTTTCCTGCACCGGGAGGTCCGATAAGTAATAAATTGTGTCCTCCTGCGGCGGCAATTTCGGCGGCTTGCTTTGCCTTATTTTGTCCTTTTATGAACTTAAAATCGGAAGAAAATTCCGAATGTTCCTCAGTTGCGTTCCACTCTCTTTTTTCGGGCGAATACAGTTCGTTTTCACCACGGAAAAACATTACAAGCTCTTGGAGTGTGGCAGGACAAAAAATTTCAGCATTTTCAAGAAAATATGACTCTTTTGCATTTTCTTTCGGAATATAAAATCTTTTTACACCACGGCTATGTGCGGAAATCAGCATAGGTGTAACACCTTTTATGGGTTTGATTTCGCCGTTAAGGGATAGTTCACCCAAAAATATTGCGTTTTCAATGGAACTTTTTCGTATTTGTCCCGTTGCCGTCAGTATTCCCACCGCAATGGGCAAATCGTAGACGGGACCTTCCTTTTTTGTGTCGCCGGGGGCAAGATTGACCGTTATTTTTCCTATTGGAAATTCAAGTCCGCTGTTTTTTATGGCGGAATGAACTCTTTCCTTTGACTCCTTTACCGCCGCATCGGGCAGACCGACGATTTCGAAGGACGGTATTCCGGAAAATACGTCACATTCCACGTCAACGGGAAATCCGTCTATGCCGAAAATTCCCGAACTCATTACTTTTGAGAACATCATTTACCTCATTTTAATATTTTATATTAAAAAAAAGTACATCTGCTTATGTCACCGCTGAATTTTCGGCTGACTTTTACAGCTGCACATTTTTTTATAAAACGGTTCAAGAGAGAACCGTTTAGTTATTTTTTGTTACTTTTTCGTTTTTGCTCCGCACAAGGAACGCATTGGGCAAATATCTTCCCGTTGATTTCATGGGTGTGGAGGGAATATTCATAATTTTACCTTTGTAGGCAAGTATGCTTGAAGAACCGCCGTCGCACGCCGCAGCATTTACGGCACCGTAATCCTTTAACAGATTTGCGCATTGAAGATACGTTGCGCCCACGGAGGAAATTGATCTGCCGTCAATAACAAGGAACATAAATACGCCGTCTTCACGCTGACCTACGCAGGTACGTGGCTGCTGCGCACTTGTATTGCCCACAAGGATATTTCCGTTGCTTATAAGGGCAGGGAAGAACTGTGCGCCGTCACGCACGTGATATTCGTCCCAATCGGGAATATCACCTACAAGTAATTTATTTTCGGTGGTAAGTACGATTGACGAATACTGCGGATTAAGCCGTCCCCAAGGACTTCCCTCAGAATAGCAAAGACCGTTTATCACACCGCCTTTGCCGTGTCCGTCGGGGTCTTCAAATCCGCTTGCGTTTATTCCGCATACTACGTTGTAATTATCCATAAGGTCGCAAATAACCTGACCGTAAGAACCTTTTTTGTTTGTCGTGCCTACGAAAACCCTCGCAGAGTCATCAATCAGCACAAGGCGTGCGGTGTAACTTCCGATAGGAGTTGAGCCTTTTATCTGCACGATAACGATACCCTGCTCGATATCGTTTACGACAATGGTATTGCCGTGAGAGTCTTTTTCGCCCTCAATGAGATTTTTCTGATTAAGCGGGTCTTCCACCTTCTTTATTTTTTCGGTGGAATCCGAAAGGGGAACTTCTACGGGAATATCTTCGGGCATTTCGGCACTTTCGATAACTTCGTTTATGAGCCACTCGGGGAAAATGCTCGTTGCCAGCCACTGATGAGTGAACGTGGTCATTGCGGTTTCAATCCAGATATTGCGCAGAGTGGAAACACCGGGAATATCAAGCCATACTACACCTATGTACATGGCTGTGCAGATTGCAAGCGTGGTGAGTATTGCTATTTGTGCGGTTAAAAATCTTTTGAGTCGCTTGTATGATTTGTGGCGCATTCCCGTGACCTTTCTTGCTTAATTCGACATTTTCTATATTGTATCACAGATTCGTAAAAAATCAATAAGAAAATTATGAAAAATACAAACTTTACTTTGTTTGAAAAATGTGGTAAAATCATAGTGTATAATTGTTTTTTTACTATATCAGAAAGGCGGTATTATATGAAAGTACTTTTTGTTGCTTCCGAATGTTCTCCCTTTGCGAAGGTGGGCGGTCTTGCAGATGTTGTCAGTTCACTTCCCAAGGAACTTATAAAAAACGGAACAGATGCTTCCGTAATAATTCCCCGGCATAAGGTTACACGACGTTTTCCTGCCGAAAAGGTTTGCGATATTACCGTCGAACTCGGTTGGCGCAGACAGTATGCCGGCTTGCTTAAAACGGTTTACGAGGGCGTTACCGTCTATTTTATAGATAACGAATACTATTTCGGCGGAGATAACGTTTACGGCTTCAACGAGGGCGAAGCGGAAAAATATGCGTTCTTTTCCAAGGCGGTAATTGAACTTTTGCCGCATCTTGACGGCGGTATTCCCGACATAATTCATTGCAACGACTGGCAAACGGGACTTATTCCGTGCCTAATTAAAACACGGTACCATCTTAATGTTAAGACGGTTTTTACAATTCATAATCTTATGCACCGCGGTATTTACGGCGTTGATGCGCTTAAGGATTTGCTTGGCTTTGACGATTCTATGTTCACAAGCGAACTTCTTGAATTCTACGGCGGTTGCAGTTATCTTAAAGCAGGACTTATTTATTCCGATAAAATCACCACGGTCAGCGAAACTTACAGAAATGAAACTCTTTACGGCGGCTGCGGCGAAGGTATGGAAGGCGTTTTGCAGATGCGCGGAAACGATTACGTGGGCATCGTGAACGGCATCGGCGACGAATTTTCGCCCGAAACAGATACGAAAATCTGCAAAAACTTTACTTCTCGCCGATTAAGCGGCAAAAAGGAATGTAAACGTGCTTTGCAGGAAGAATTGGGACTTCCGATAGACGGTGATATTCCCGTTTTTTCGGTTGTTACACGTCTTTACGACCAAAAGGGAATAGACTTGCTTGCAGATATTTCCAACGAGCTTCTTTTCAGTGAAAAAATGCAGCTTGTTGTGCTTGGCACGGGCGATAGCAGGTACGAACGCTTTTTCATCGAGCTTAGTCAGAGGTTTAACGGCAAAGTGGCAGTGCGGCTGTGCTATGATGATGCGCTTGCACGGAAAATCTATGCGGGAAGCGACTTTTTCCTTATGCCGTCACGCTTCGAGCCATGCGGACTTTCCCAGCTTATCGCAATGAAATACGGCACGGTTCCCATTGTCCGTGCTTGCGGCGGTCTTAACGACACGGTTGTGGATTTCGGTGACGGCGGTTGGGGACTTCGGTTCAACAACTATTCAAGCGGCGAGCTTTTAACGCAAATTCGGCGTGCCGTCGGACTTTTTAAGAATAAATCAGAAATGAAGTCAACGCTTGTCCGTGCCATGAATGCGGATTTTTCCTGGAGCGAAAGCGGTAAAAAATATATAAATTTATATAATTCTTTATTCTAAGGAGGTATTTATGGATAAAACTCAAATCATCGAAGGTCTTTCACAAAAACTGAAGATAAACTTCGGCGTTAAAGTGGAAAATGCTTCAAAATTACAGCTTTATAAAGCCGTTTCCATGCTTGTCCGTGACCAAATTATGGATCAATGGGCAGACACAAACAACAAAATTTTCGAAAACAGAAGCAAGGTGGTTTATTACCTTTCACTTGAATTCCTTATGGGAACGTTTTTGGGCGCAAACCTGCTTGCTATCGGCGAATACGATAACTTCAAAAATGCCCTCAGCGACATAAATATTGACCTTTCGGAACTTGAAAATGTTGAGCAGGACGCAGGTCTCGGAAACGGCGGCTTGGGCCGTCTTGCGGCGTGCTTCCTTGATTCCCTTTCGTCACTTTCTCTTCCCGCCATCGGCTGCGGAATTCGTTACGATTACGGTCTGTTCAAACAGAAAATCGTTGACGGTATGCAAATCGAAATGCCCGATAACTGGCTTGCTGACGGCTGTTCTTGGGAAATTCCCCACACAGAAGAGCAGTATGAAATTGCGTTCTACGGTAATGTTGTGGAATATTATGACGAATTTGGAAATATGTGCCATAAAACCGAAAACGCAAATAAAGTGCTTGCTGTTCCTTACGATATTCCCATTTGCGGCGGCAAAAACGGAATTGTAAATACGCTTCGCATTTGGTCGGCACGTTCGCCTCTTTATTTTGACCTTTCCACCTTCGGACAGGGCGACTACATTAAGGCAAGTCAGGAAAAAGAACTTGCGGAAACCATTTCACGTGTTCTTTACCCCAACGATTCTCACAACAACGGCAAGAGTTTACGTCTTAAACAACAGTATTTCTTCACTTCGGCAACACTTCAGTATATGATTTCACGCCACAAGAAAATGGGACTTGACGTGAGAACACTTCCCGATTACGTTGCAGTTCAGGTAAACGATACTCACCCCGCAATCGGTATTGCCGAACTTATGCGCCTTCTTGTGGACAATGAGGGCTTGGGTTGGGACGAAGCTTGGGAAATATGCACCAAAGTGTTCTCATATACCAACCACACTATTATGTGGGAAGCGCTTGAACGTTGGCCCCAATATTTAATGGAAAATTTGCTTCCCCGAATTTATCAGATTATTTGCGAAATTGACCGCAGATTTAAGGAAAAGGCACGTTGGTATTACCCCAACGATGAGGAAAAAGTGCAAAATATGTCGCCTCTTGCCTACGGTCAGGTTAATATGGCAAATCTTTGCCTTTCCTGCTGCCACAAGGTAAACGGTGTTTCGGGACTTCATACGGATATTTTGCGCAAAAGTCTTTTCTCCGACTTCATTCCGCTTAACGAAAAGCAACTTGTGAACGTTACCAACGGTGTTACACCACGTCGTTGGCTTTTGCAGGCAAATCCGCTGCTTTCTCAACTTATTACCAAAACTCTCGGCACCGACGAATGGGTAAACAATCTTTCGCTTATCGGAAAACTTGAAGAATACGCAACCGATTTCGACTTTATGGGCAAGTTTATGGACGTTAAGTATGAAAACAAGGTTCGTCTTGCCAAATATATTAAGGAACACAACAATATCGACGTTGATCCTCATTCGATTTTCGATATTCAGGTAAAACGTCTTCACGAATACAAGCGCCAAATGCTTAACGTTCTTAAAATCTTGTATCTTTATTTCGATATCAAGGAAAATCACGTGAAACATCATCCCGTTACGTTTATTTTCGGCGCAAAGGCTTCCCCCGGATATGTTCGTGCAAAACAGACTATTCTGCTCATTAACGCCGTTGCGGACCTTGTAAACAACGACCCCGACGTGAACGGAATTCTTAAAGTAGTTTTCGTTGAAAATTACTCTGTTTCAAATGCACAGTTGCTCATTCCTGCGGCGGATATTTCCGAACAGATTTCCATGGCGGGAAAAGAGGCTTCCGGCACCGGAAATATGAAATTTATGATGAACGGCGCTCTTACGCTCGGCACTCTTGACGGCGCTAACGTGGAAATGCACAACATTCTCGGTGACGAAAACATCTATATTTTCGGACTTCGTGCCCACGAAACGGAAATTCTTTCACGTGACTATCATCCCACCGAATACTATAACCAAAATCAGATGCTCCGCAGGGTAGTGGATTCGCTTTCCGACGGAACACTCAAGGCTGAAGTGGCGAATATTAAGAACTATCTTCTTGACGGCGACGGCGGTTATGCCGACCCGTATCTGTGCCTTGCTGATTTTTCTGCTTACATCGACAGCTTCGAACAACTTGAAAATCTTTACTCTGACAAACTTAAATGGGCAGAAAAGGCCATTATAAATACTGCACGTTCGCATTATTTCTCAAGCGACCGTTCTATTAGGGAGTATAATGAAGCAATATGGAAGCTTTCCAAAATATAATTTTTTCTTCACACGATGAATTTTTCCGCAGTCCGCAGGGCGCAATAAAGCAGGACGACTCTGTTTTTCTCCGTGTGCTTGTAAGCAAGGCACTGAATGTTTACGGTGTTTCGGTTCGTTTGTGGTGCGACGGCGAAGAAAAATATCTTAATCTTATTCACGGAAAAGAGTATAATCACACGCCCTACGGCGACTTTTTGGAAGAATACTACATAAATGTTTCATGTGAAACAATCGGGCTTTTGTGGTATCAGTTTGTAGTAAATACGGGCACTCGTCCGTACTTTGTGTGCAATTCCGATGACGGTTTGGGCGGAACGGGATGCGTTTATGAGCATCAGCGACTTGACAAAAGTTTTCAGATAACAGTAATAGACAAAAACTTTGCCGTACCCGATTGGGCAAAAGGCGCAGTTATGTACCAAATTTTCCCCGACAGATTTAACAGATGCGACGGTTCGGGGGATATTTCGGGCAGAAAATTCCACGAAAATTGGAACGATATGCCCGATTATAAAATTATTCCCGAAAAAGGGTACTATCCTGCGGACGATTTCTTCGGCGGCAACTTAAAGGGAATTGAAAACAAACTTGATTATATAAAAAGCCTTGGTGTGAATGTTATTTACTTAAACCCGATTTTTGAATCGTATTCAAATCACCGCTACGACACGGGGGATTATGAAAAAGTTGACAAAACTCTCGGCACGGAGGAGGATTTTACTTCTTTGTGTGAAAAAGCGGGGCAAAAGGGAATTAGGGTTATTCTTGACGGTGTATTTTCCCACACGGGAAGCGACAGCAAGTATTTTAACCGTGATAATTCCTATAACTCACTCGGCGCATATCAGTCAACGGACTCACCTTATTATTCGTGGTACGATTTTGAACAGTTCCCCGATAAATACGACTGTTGGTGGGGCGTTTGGTCGTTGCCTTGCGTTAAGGAAACGGAAGAAAGTTACCGCAAATACATTCTTTCCGATGAAAATTCTATCGTCAAAAAATGGCTTAAAAAGGGTGCTTCCGGCTGGCGACTTGACGTTGCAGACGAATTGCCCGACAGTTTCATAAAAGAACTAAGGTTTCACGTGAAACAATCTTCTCCCGATGCCCTTGTTATCGGCGAAGTGTGGGAGGATGCAAGCAATAAAGTAAGTTACGGGCAGCAGCGACAGTTTCTTTACGGCAACGAACTCGATACCGTAATGAATTATCCCCTTCGCAACGCAATAATCAGTTATTTGCTTCAAAAGACCGACGGCGAAACTTTTACGAAAACCGTTTATTCTTTGCGGGAAAACTATCCTAAAGAATCCTTTTATTCCTTGATGAATTTCATTTCCACTCACGACGTGGAAAGAATTATTACACGGCTCGGACACGATACTGACGGACTTTCCCGTGAGGAGCAGGCAGAATTCAGCCTTACCGATGAAGAGTTTATTATCGGAAAGGCCCTTGCAAAACTTGCGGCATTGCTTGTATTTTCGCTTCCGGGAATGCCTTGCGTGTACTACGGCGACGAAATGTCACTTATCGGCTGCAAGGACCCCTTTAACCGCAAGCCGTTTCCGTGGAATTCTCCCGATGAAGATATGCTTGCTTGGTACCGCCGTCTTGGCGAAATACACAACTGCGAATGTTTTAAGCAGGGCGACCTTCGTATAGAAAGCGCAGGAAGTTTGCTTTCCGTTCGACGCAAATATGAAAACGAGCGCAGATATATTTTAATAAACGCCACGGAAGAAACTGTTGAAACACTTCTTGACCAAACATATTTTGACGGCGAACCCGAAATAATCTTAGAAAGCGGACTCGGCACACAGTTTCAGCAACGGGACAGAGGGTACTACGTTTTAATTCCGCCGAGAAGCGCAATAGTGTTTGAAACAAAGTAAGCGTGGAAAAACGAAAATGTTTCACGTGAAACAAAACACGGGAAACAATAAAAAATAGGACCTACACCTTATATTATATAATATAAGGTATCGTCCCAAAAATTCACCGAAAATCAGGGAGAAAAAAACGACGTGCATTTTCAAAAATGTTCGCCGTTTTTTGCAAAAAGAAAACAGAGTTATGTATGATTACAAATTGATAAATTCTGACCGACGCTCCGTTTCACTTGAAATCGAGCCGGACGGAACTCTTGTTGTCCGGGCGCCCAAAAGATATAAAAGGGCAGATGCGGATAAGTTTGTTCTTAAAAATGAAAAGTGGATTCAAAAACGCTTGCCCGGAGTTTTGGCAAAAAAATCGGTATTCGACACGGTCACGGATACCGAGGCACTCCGTAAGCAGGCAAGGGCGCTTCTTACCCGACTTACCGCAGAATATGCTCAAATTATGAACGTTCAGCCCAAAAGCATAAAAATCACCGGCGCACAAAAGCGGTTCGGAAGCTGCTCGGCGACAAACGGAATTTGCTATTCGTATTATTTGATGTTCTACCCGATTGAGGGAATCAAATATGTTGTGGTACACGAACTGTCACATATTCTGCATCACAATCACAGTAAGTTTTTCCACCAAACAGTGAAAAAGTATTTGGAAAATTCCGATAAATTTGAGAAAATGCTTGCCCCGCAGAACGCATCAATCACTAATTATGAGAAAAATCTTGAAATAGTACGCAAAAACATATAAATATTACTTGAAATTCGCATAAAAATATGATAAGATATTTGTATATACGAATTGTATAGGAGGAAAAGTATGAAGAAATTTATTTCAATTATTCTTGCACTTGTTATGATGTTTACCGCAATAAGCGCAATGAAGATGATTACCTTCGCCGAAACCGAAGAACTGCTCGAAAACGGCGGCTTCGAAGAGGGTGATGAAACCGGTTTCGAAAGAAGCGGCCCTGCCTGCACCATGGAAATTGATGGCGAATATGCTCATTCGGGCGATTACGGCATGGGACTTCTTGACAGAAAAGGACAGTATTCCGTTTGGCAGCAGAACATTACCGACAGCATGATTGTTTGCGGCCCCGGAAAATATAAGGCAAGTATGTGGTGCAAACTTATGGAAGAAAATTCCAATGCACAGTGTATGCTTGTTATCAGAATTGCCGGCAAAGACGGTTCAACAAGTTATGTTACAAGCGGATATAAGCCCATAACCACTCAGTGGCAGGAATATTCCATTGACAGAAACATCGAATACGACCTTGACAACATCAGCAACGTATATATTTACCCTCAGTGCTTCGACAAGTCAACCAACGAGGGCGTTGATATGTGCCTTGACGATATGTCACTTAAAAAGACAAGCGAAGTGAACGGCAGAGAAGTTGTTAAAGACCCCGTTGACGAAATGCTTGAAAATCTTCCCAAGGTTGAAATGAAAGCCATAAGCGCAAACGATGCTACAAGAAGCGAAACAACCACTTTCGGTGCAATTCGTTGGGACGCTTGGTACGGCGACAAGAACGATGCAGGTGAAACCTCCGTTCTTAAGCAGGTAGAAAAGACACTTACTCCTGCAAAATACCACTTCCGTGCGCCTTTCTTTGCAAAAATAAACGACAAGGGAAAAATTACTTTCCCCGAATATACTCAGGAAACCTTCGACAAGGAAATGGAATATGCTATCGAAGCAGGTGTTGATTACTTTGCATATTGCTGGTACAGTTCAAATATGCGTCTTTCGAGAGACCTGCACACAACGAGCAAGTACCGTGACCAAGTAAAAATGTGCGCACTTCTTGACGGAAACTCCATCGGAAAAGAATATGCACATAAGGAACTTGCAACGCTTCTTAAAGAAAGTTACTATATGACCGTGCTTAACGGCAGACCTCTTATGTACTATTTCGCTGATAAGAACAACATTGATCTTATCGGTGAAGACATTATATTCTACCGTCGACTTTGCAAGCAGTTGGAACTTCCCGAACCCTATGCGGTAATTATGAATACTCCCGTTTCCACCAACGTTACGAAGTATGCCGATGCAACAAGTAAATACGGCGGAAAAGCACTTAAGGACGGCGCTCCGTACAAGGATTTCGTTCAGAACACCTATCAGATGTGGGAAGACTGGCGTAAGACCGGTGCGCAGATCGTTCCTGCATTAAGCTTCGGTTGGCACGTTGTTCCCCGATTTGAAAATCCCGTTACATGGATGACCGCTTCCGAGGGAGATTGGGTTGATTATGCAACGCCCGAAGAAATCACCGAACACATCGAATATGCTTACAGATATTTGCAGCAGAGCGCAGTTGCTCCGTTCACCATGGCAAACACCATGATTGCTTACGCTTGGAACGAACACGATGAGGGCGGTTGGATTTGTCCCACCATCGCCGTTGACGAAGAAGGCAATCAGCTTTTCAACGAGGACGGAACTCCCAAGATTAACGATGAACGTATTCAGGCAGTTAAGAAAGCAGTTCAGGCATATAAGAACGGCGAACTGAACGGCACGATTGACTTGACAAAAATCGGCGATCCCACCGTTATTGCGGACACGGGAAGTGCTGATAAAACCGATAAAACCGACAAAAACGGCGGCAACGGATGGATTATTCCGGTTGCTATCGGTGCGGCAGTAGTTGTTGTTGGTGGTGCCGTAGTTGTTATCACAGTCGTTAAAAAGAAGAAAAAAGCAGAATAATTTCAAAGGTGGGTAGAAATACCCACCTTACTTATATAAACAAAAATTCGCAAAACACAAAGAATTTTGAAAAAATGTGCAAAAATGCGAAAACGGAGTAAATATGAGAGAAGAAAAAACTACGATAGGCGCAATTCGCTGGGATGCGTGGTACGGACATAACGATTCGCCGGAGGACACCTGCCCGCAGGTGGAAAACACTCTTTCGCCGGCAAAATATCATTTTCGCGCGCCGTTTTACGGGTATGTGAACGGTGAGGGAAAAATTAGGTTTCCCGAATATACTCAAGAGATATTCGACCGTGAAGCGGAATACGCCATGCAAGCGGGGATAGATTATTTCAGTTATGTTTGGTATTCGCACAAGGGTCTTCGCAAGGCTCGTGATTTTCACAAGACAAGCAAGTACAGAGATAAAATAAAACTTTGCGCCTGCCTTGATAATAATGCTCTGTGCAAGGATGATTGCAGGGCGGAAATTTGCGAATTGCTTCAAAAGGATTTTTACAAAAAGGTGCTTAACGGCAGACCGTTGTTTTATTATTACAGAATGGGCGAAAATTACGGCAAAATAGGCGAGGATGCAAAATTTTACCGTGAATTTTGCAAAAAAAACGGTATACCTGAGCCGTACAACGTTATTTTCGGCGGGTGGCCCGAACCGTCAAAAGAAGCGGGTATGCACGCTCTTTCCCGTTATGCGGTGACCGCTTCGGGCGGAATATCCTTTGAGGAATACAACGAGCGTGTGGAGGACGTATGGGAGCATCATTACAATGAGGCGGTGAAGTACGGTCTTGATAACGTTCCGCCGCTTTCCTTCGGTTGGCACAACGGAACTCGCTTTGATACGAAAGTAACGTGGCTCCGTGTTGCGGAAGACGATTACGTTCAGTACGCCACAAGCGAGCAGGTGGCTAAGCAGGTGCAAGACGTGCTTGAATTCCTTAGTAACAGGCGGAATTTTGATACCACTCCGGCAAACACGGCAATTATTTATGCGTGGAACGAGCATGACGAGGGCGGTTGGCTCTGCCCGACCATTGCGGTTGACGAAAACGGCAATCAACTTTTTGACGAGGCCGGCAATCCGAAAATTAACGACGAACGTGTGCGCGCCGTGAAAAAGGTGAGGTTTCATTCCTTTTCTTGAAAGAAAAGGAATCGAAAACGTTCCACACCGTTTTTGCACATATATTTTTATTTTTTATCAAACAATGCACGGCGCTGGGTAGAATGTCGCATCATACGGCGCATTCCGTCAACGTCCTCGTCCTCAAGCATCATTTTCAGTTCGTTGAATTTTCCGATAAACGAATTCATTTGGTGCAAAAGTGCAGTTTTATTGGCGATAAACAGTTCGCTCCACATCAAATCGTTTATTTTGGCAATTCGGGTAAGGTCACGGAACGAGTCGCCCGTAAACTTTTCCATATTTTCCTTATCGTTGCAGGTCATCAGCGTGATTGCGATACAGTGTGTGAGCTGTGAAAGAAAACCGATTACTTCGTCATGTTCTTCCGGCGTAAGTCTTGAAACATTTGAAAATCCAAGCAATTTACCGATTTCTTCGCAGGTCATAATAGCATCTTCCGTATTCTTTTCCGTAGGCGTAACGATATAGTTTGCGCCAACGAATATTTTTTCGGTACTGTTTTCAACGCCCGAAACCTCACGTCCCGCCATAGGGTGCGCCGCAATAAACTCCACGTCATCACGGAGCATATCCTGAATTTTATAAACAACACTTCCCTTTACGCCCGTAACGTCAGTTAAAAGTGCGCCGCTTTTAAGCAAATGCTGATTTTTTTCTATCCATTCAACGAATACGTGAGGATAAAGGGCGAAAATCACGATATCCGCTTCGCCGATTATACGTTCGTCAATCTCGGTGGTGCCTTCGTCAATCATTTTTTCTTTAAGTGCATAATCAATAGAGCTTTGTTCAAGCGTGATTGCGCTTATATGAAAGCCGAACCGCTTTAACGATTTTGCGTAGCTTCCGCCCAAAAGACCGAGTCCCACAATTAAAATTTTCTTATTTATATCAACTATCATTTTATTTCCACCTCTGCGCCTAAATTTTTTATGTCTTCAAAAAAACCGGGGTAACTTTTTCTTACTGCCTCTGCGCCCTCTACCGAACCGCCGATTTTCGACAAAATCACCGAAAGTGCCATTACGATACGGTGGTCGTTGTGACCGTCAAGGGGTATTTGGGCAGGTTTAAGTTCCGTTTTCGGCACGGTAATACTGTTTTTGCCGAACAAAAGTCCGCCGCCGAGCTTTGTAAGTTCTTCGTTCATTGCGGCGCCACGGTCGCTTTCCTTTGCCTTTAATCTGTCCGTTCCCGTAAATTTTGCTCCGTTTTTCAGCGCCGCCAATGCGAACAGAACGGGTCCTAAATCGGGACAGTCGGAAATATCAAGTGTCGGAGTTCCCGCTAAAATTTTATCAAAATATTCTTTATAGATTTTATCGCCCTGCAAGCTGTCGGGGTCGAGATTTTCTATTTTGACCTGCGAGCCGAGATAATTGAACGCATCAAGGAACGCACCGTTTGAATAATCGCCCTCAATTTTGCCCGAAAAGCCGTTAAAATGAGATTTTGCGATTTTCACAGTATATTCCCCGTCGAAATCCACGCAGGCACCGAACGACTTTAATGCCGAAACGGTAAGTTCAACGTAGGGCTTGCTTTCAAAGGGCGGTTTTATGTGCAAAACCGAATTTTCATTCAAGTAAACAAGTGCGAAAATCATTCCCGTAATAAACTGACTGCTCACGTCACCGTTTAGGGTATATTCGCCGCTTTGAAGCTTTCCGCACACTGTCAACGTGCCGTTTTCCTTTTTGAAAAGAAAATCATTTTCGCCGCAAAGCTTTTCGTAAATTTCCAAGGGTCGGCTCAAAAGACGTTCGCTGCCCTTAAAAGCAGTAGTTTTTCCCGTGCAAAGCGCAAGCGGAATGAAAAACCTAAGCGTGCTTCCGCTTTCCCTGCATTCAAGAACGGGATTTTCCGCCTGCATAAAATTTTCGGGGTCAACGGTTACTTTATCGCCGTTAATTTCCGCATTTGCGCCAAGCGCTTTAAGGCAATCTATACTTGCAAGAATATCTTCGCTTAAATCAACGCCCGACAAAGTGCAAATTTCCTTTGAAAGTGCCGCACCGATAAGAAATCTGTGTGCCATACTTTTTGACGGCGGCGCACATACCGTTCCTTTAAGCGTACACGGTTTGAATGTTGCAATCATATCATTTTCCCTCTAAAAGAAAGTCAATGGCTTCAAGGTAGCCGTCCGTTCCGTGACCCGTGACAGTCTTAACGCACGCAAGGCGAATATAACTTATTTGTCTGAATTCCTCACGTTGTTCCACCTTTGAAATATGCACCTCTACCGTAGGAATATTCACCGATTTTACCGCATCGAGAATAGCAATGCTCGTGTGAGTGTACGCACCGGGATTGATAACTATTCCGTCGGCGTTGCCGTACGCCCTTTGAATTTCGTCCACAAGGTCGCCCTCGTGATTTGACTGAAAGAACTCTACTTCAACGTTCCGTTTTTCGCAATGCTTCTTTATTTTTTCTACCAAGTCGGGATACGTTTCCTTGCCGTAATGGTCCGGCTCACGTATGCCCAGCATATTCAAATTCGGTCCGTTTATAACGAATATTTTCATAAAATCAACTCCTTGCGCTTTGCCGCAATGTATTCTGCTTCCGCTTTTGCCGAACTCATATCAGATACGGTCACGTCAGCAGTTTTTCTGTAAATATCTATTCTGTCTGAATACAGTTTTTTAAGCTTTTCCGCCGTATCGGATAAAGGTCTGCTGTCGGTGGCCTGCAAACGGGAAATATCCGCATCAATAAAGAACAGTTTGCCGTTGCGCTTAAGTCGGCGCACGTTTTCTTCCCTTAAAATCGCACCGCCGCCGGTTGCGATTATCATTCCGTTTTTATCCGAAATTTCCTTTATAACCTGCGCTTCAGCGTCACGGAATTTTGCTTCGCCGTTTGCGCCGATAAATTCTTTTATGGCACAGCCGCAGATTTTTTCAATTTCCGCATCCGTGTCAACGAACTTAAAATTATCTAAATCAAGCAAATTTCCTACGGTGCTTTTTCCGCTGCCGGGCATACCCGTCAAAACAACGTTTTCCTTTGACGCATAAACTTCAGCGAACACGCTGTCCGCAACGGATTTTTCTATTTTTGTGTCAAGAAAATGTTCCACCGCATAAACCGCCTGCATAACAAGCATATAAAGTCCGCCCTCTGCCTTAATGTTGCGGCTTTGCGCATCAAGTACAAGATTTGTGCGCAGGGGATTATATACCGCATCCACCACTCCCGAAAGGTGCGGGAACGCATCAAGCTTTATGGGTTGTCCGTCACATTCGGGGTACATTCCCACGGGAGTTGTATTGATGATAACGTCCGCATCCGAATGTACCGTTGCCGCTTCTTCATAGGTTACAACAGCATCCGTTTTTCTTCGGCTGACCGTAAGCACCTGCGATGCGCCCATATCCTCCGCAACTACACGAACGGTTTTACTTGTTCCACCCGACCCAAGCACAAGCACTTTTTTATCATTCAAATCAATGCCTGTTTTTTCGATAAGTGCTTTTATTCCGTAATAATCCGTGTTGTATCCGTAAAGCTTGCCGTGTTTATTGACTACGGTGTTTACGCTTCCTATGCGTTTTGCAACGTCGCTTACAAAATCCATATACGGAATGACCGTTTGCTTATACGGTATGGTAACGTTAATTGCTTCAAACGGCTTTTCCGTAAAAAACTGAGCGATTTCGTCCTCGGAAAGTTCTATCAGTTCGTATTCGTAATCCGCAAGCAATGCGTGAATTTCTTTTGAAAAACTGTGCGTCAGTTTTTTTCCGATACATCCGTATTTCTTCATAAAAACTTTCCTTTCTTCTGAAAATGCGTGATTTATTTAAGCCAATCGGTGCCGAAACGAAGTGCAAGAGCATCGCACAAAACGATTGCCGTTGCCGCATCCTGCACCGCACGTGCTCTGTGAACTATTGCCGGGTCGTGTCTGCCCTCGCTTTCAAGCACCGTGTCCGTCATTGTGCGGAAATCAACCGTGTTTTGCGGTCTGAATAACGTGGGTGTCGGCTTTATCGCCGTGCGGAAAATAATGGGCATACCGTTAGTAATTCCGCCGTTGATGCCGCCGTTGTTGTTGGTGTCGGTAACAACTTTTCCGTCCGAAACGTGCATTAAATCGTTTGCCGAGCTTCCACGCATATCGGCAATATCAAAGCCAATGCCGAATTCTATTCCCTTTACCGCAGGAACGGAAAACATCATATGGGAAATAAGTCCCTCCACAGTATCGAACCATGGCTCGCCCACCCCTGCGGGAACACCCGTAACCGCCGTTTCAAGAACACCGCCTACGCTGTCCTTTTCCTCAGCGGCACGGAGAATTTCGCTTTTCATTTTTTCTCCGCTTGCTTCGTCAAGCACGGCAAAGGTCTTTTCGTTAAGTATTTTTATGTCATTTTTCAAATTATCAAATTCTCTGTCGGAAATTCCTGCGCATTTTTTAATGTGAGTGCCGATACAGATGCCTTTTTGCTCCAAAGCGAATTTACAAACAGCACCTGCGGCAACAAGCGCCGCCGTAATTCTGCCGCTGAAATGTCCGCCCCCGCGGGAATCCTGAAATCCGTGATATTTACATTCCGCCGTAAAATCTGCGTGGGACGGCCGAGCAACCGTCTGCATTTGCGCATAATCGGCGCTTTTCACGTTTTCGTTTGGAATAAGCACCGTAAGGGGCGTGCCTGTGGTCAATCCGTTCACTGCGCCGCTGATGATTTTGTATTCGTCCTTTTCCGCACGGGGCGTGGAAATTTTGCCTACGGGACGGCGGAACGTCAACATACGGGAAATATATTCACGGTCAATTTTTATTCCGGGTGCAAGTCCGTCTACCGTTGCGCCTATAAATTCGCCGTGGCTTTCGCCGAAAAGCGTTACCGAAATGCTGTTGCCGAACGTATTTTTCATACTTTTAGCCCTCCAAACAGATTTTTGCCGTTTTTACGACTTCCGAACACTTCATTTTTTGCAAATTCGCCTTGCCGATTTCGTCTGCCGTAACAACCGTTACCGTATCTCCGTCGGATTTTTTATCGTGAAACATGGCTTCCTCGATTTTGTTCCAGTCGTAATTTATTTCACGGTACAAGCCGTATTTTTCAAGCACCTTTTTTACCCGTGAACGCACGTTTTCACCGCACATGGGAAGCATACCGAGTGCAACACATTCGCCGTGATAAAGCTCGTGCATACCCTGACTGCTTTCAATTCCGTGCCCCACCGTATGCCCGAAATTAAGTATTTTGCGAAGTCCCGATTCCTTTTCGTCCTGCTCCACCACGTTTTTCTTAATCATAAGCGAACGGACGATCATTTCGTCAATATCCTTTTCGATATTTCCGTTTTCGAACAATTCAAACAGTTCTGCGTCCGACGTAACCGACATTTTTATTGCTTCCGCAATGCCGTTTGATATTTGCCGTGCAGGAAGCGTTTTCAAAAGTTCGGGGTCTATCAGTACCTTTTTCGGCTGATAGAACGCTCCCACAATATTTTTAACTCCGCAGAAATTTACCGCCGTTTTTCCGCCGATAGATGAATCTATTTGGGAAAGAAGCGTTGTAGGCACGTTGTAGAAATCTATTCCGCGCATATAGGCAGATGCGGCAAAGCCCGAAAGATCGCCTACCACACCGCCGCCAACGGCAACAACGCAATCTTTTCTTGAAAAGCCGTGTTCCAGCATTGCCTGAAGCACCTGACCGAACACTTCAATACTTTTCGAATTCTCGCCCTCGTTTACGGTCAATACGGTTCCGTCCTTGCACTGCGAAAGAAGTGCTTGCGAATATTCCTTCGGCACGCCCTTGTCCGTTACGATAAGAACTTTTCTGTTAAGCTCAAGATACTTACCTGCGTTTTTCAAAGCGTTACGTTCTATAACGATATCGTAGCCGTTTTTGTCCAAATTCATCCGTAAAATCATTTTTATCTCCTCATATTTCGGTATGGGGAGCGAATGTTCCCGCCACCTTAAGCTGACTGCATACCTGAGTCAGTTCGGCAATCATCTGTTCGCCCTTATCCGTATTGACAGTGCCGTCGATTTCAACATAAAAATAATACTGCCACGAATGTTTTTTCGACGGTCTGCTGCGAAGTGCGCTCATATTGTATCCGAATTTTCCGATAATGCTGATCGCCTTGGCAAGTGTGCCTACTTCGTGTTTAACGGTGAACATCAGCACCGAGCTTGTAAGTGACGGCGACTTTGCTTTGACTTTGGAAAGCACCGCAAACCGAGTGGTGTTTTTACTGCTTTTATTTATGTTTGCCGCTAAAATCTTTAATCCGTAAAGTTCTGCGGTTTCGGCACTTGCAACAGCACCAAGCGATTTATCCTTTGCCTCCGCCACGAATTTTGCCGCCACCGCCGTATTGCTTGCTTCCTCTGCTTCAAGTCCGTGTTTTTCAATGTAATCGTGGCATTGGGCAAGCGCCTGCGGATGACTTAATACTTTCTTTATATCCTCCGCCGAGGAATCGGGAATTCCGAGCAGATTTTGATGAATTTCAAGCTCGTATATGCCGTTTATAAAAAGGTTGCCCGAAAAAATCAAGTCAACAGTCTGTCCCACCTCACCTGCATAACTGTTCTCAATGGGAAGCACCGCCACGTCGTTTTCGCCGTTTGACACCGAATCGTACGCCGACTTGAAATCACGGTAAGAAATCGTACTGCTTTCGGGGAAAATCCTGCCTGCGGCAATATGGGCGAACGCCCCCTCAACACCGCAATATGCCACCTTCAGACCGCTTTGCATACGGTACTGATACGCACGGGAAACGGACATCGTATTTTTAAGAAAGTCGATGTAATATTCTTTCAGCACGTCGTCCGCTATCATTGCGGAATTCTTTTTGATAACCTCATCCTCTCTTTTTTGGTCGAGAATAGGAAGTCCGAATTCCTTTTTGTATTCAAGAACCGATTCCGCCGCCCTCATTCGCTTTACGAACAGTTCCGCCATTTGGGAGTCCACTTCATTTATGATTTTTCTTGCTTCCTCAAGCTTGCTTGCCATAATAAAAACGTTCCTTTCAAAGTTTTTCCGCTATATCGAAAATAAGACGTTCCGTTTTTTCCCAGCCCAAGCACGGGTCGGTAATAGACTTGCCGAAGGTGTGTTCGCCCACCTTTTGTGCGCCGTCCTCAATGTAGCTTTCTATCATAAGTCCCTTTATAAGATGTCTTATATCGGGATTTTGGTTGCAGCTGTAAACGATATCCTTTGCTATACGAATTTGTTCAAGGTACTGTTTGCCCGAATTGTTATGGTTCGTGTCCACGATAACGGACGGATTTACCAAATTCGATTTTTCGTAAAGGTCACGCACTCTCAAAAGGTCCTCATAATGATAGTTGGAAGTGCTTCTTCCCGCATAATCCACATATCCGCGAAGAATTGCGTGTGCATAGGGATTTCCTGCACTTGTGACCTCCCAGCCACGGTAAATGAACGTATGACTTCCCTGCGCCGCTACTATGGAATTCATCATAACGCTTAAATCGCCGCCGGTAGGATTTTTCATACCGACAGGTGCTTCTATTCCGCTTGCGGTAAGACGGTGCTGCTGATTTTCCACCGAACGTGCGCCGATGGCAACGTAGGAAAGCAAATCCGAAAGATAACGGTAATTCTCCGGATAAAGCATTTCGTCCGCACAGGTAAAACCGTAATCCTTAAGTGCCGCAAGGTGAAGCTCACGAATTGCAACTATTCCCTTATACATATCCGGCTTTGCTTCCGGGTCCGGCTGATGAAGCATTCCCTTGTAGCCCTGACCGGTCGTTCTCGGTTTGTTGGTGTAAATTCTCGGAATAATGATTATCTTGTCAGCCACCTGTTCGGAAATTCTCTCTAAGCGTGAAATATATTCAAGTACGGGTTCACGGTGGTCCGCCGAGCAGGGACCGATTATAAGAATGAATTTGTCCGATTTTCCCTCGAACACCGCTTTAATTTCCGCATCACGTTTCTCCTTGACCTTGACCATTTCATCGGTAAGGGGGAATTCTGCCTTAACTTCTTTGGGAATAGGAAGCTTTCTGTGGAACGTCATTTGCATTTTCAATTACCTCGTTTCTTATATTCTATCACATTTTCTGAAATAAAAAAAGTCCGACTTTCTGTCTGCCTTAATGCACGACGAATTCGGACTGTCCGTTTTATATGCTTCAATGAATTTTATTTGAATTCACATAAATACGAACGGTCCGTTCTAAAGTAATAATAATATGATGCGTAAATTTTCATAACTCTATCTCCTTTTTTTGAAAAATAAAAAATCCGCATTGCTCAGTATGCTTAAAAGCACGGCAAATGCGGACTGTCCATTCAAATTGACTTAAGAAATTATTCTTCATTAGTCACAAAAGACGGACAGCCCTTTTTATAATAATAAAAGTAAAACTTATTATTCACGGTAAAAGCTACCTCCTTTGTGATTTATGTTAGTAGTATAGCACACAAAAATCTGTTCGTCAAATATTTTTTTGCAGGTCAAAAAAAAGAATTCACGTTGTTTTTTATTGCAAAATACCCTAATATGTTATATAATTATATATAATATACATATGTTAAGGAGCGAAAATTTTGCAGAAGGTTAAAAGTTTTAAGATTACCTGTGAAAGTGAATATATTGGTAAAGTAAAAGAATTTTTCGGCACGAAAAAGCACACGTATTTTGTGGAAACCTACGGTTGCCAAATGAACGTGCGTGACTCGCAGACTCTTTCGGGAATGTTTGAGCAGATGGGCTACGAAAAGTCCGAAACAAGAGAGGACGCCGATGCGGTAATATTCAATACCTGCTGTGTGCGTGAAAACGCCGAAGACCGCCTGCTTGGCAATTTGGGCAAGCTGAAGCAAATAAAACAAAAGCGTCCCGATATGCTTGTTATGATTTGCGGTTGTATGATGCAGGAGCCGGGCACGGTAGAAAAAATCAAGAAAAGATTTAAGTTTGTTGACGTAATATTCGGCACGCACAATTCCTTTGAAATGCCGAAGCTTATGTATTCGGCGCTTTCGATGAAGCAAAGCACTTATGCGATTTGGGACAAGGAAGGCGAAATCATCGAAGAAATGCCCGTAAAGCGTGAGCGTGATGTTACCGCTTGGGTAAACATTATGTACGGCTGCAACAATTTCTGTTCATACTGCATCGTTCCGTACGTTCGGGGCAGAGAACGTTCAAGAAAGAGCGACGACATTATAAAAGAAGTTACCGAGCTTGCCGAATCGGGCGTAAAGGAAGTTTGTCTTTTAGGTCAGAACGTAAATTCCTACGGAAAAGACTCTGACGAAATATCTTTCCCCCGGCTTCTTCGCAAGCTTAACGAAATCGAAAAATTAGAGCGCATCCGCTTTATGACAAGTCACCCGAAGGACCTTTCCGACGACCTTATTTCCGCAATGGCGGAATGTAACAAGGTCTGCAAATATCTGCACCTGCCCGTACAGTCCGGTTCAAACAGAATTCTTTCACTTATGAACCGCCGCTACACCCGTGAAGATTATCTTCTTTTAGTTAAAAAGCTTCGTGAAAAAATGCCCGAAATCGCTATTTCCACGGACATAATCGTGGGCTTCCCCACGGAAACGGAAGAAGATTTCCTTGACACCTTAGACCTTTACGAAAAGGTTTGCTATAATTCGGCATTCACGTTCGTGTATTCACCGAGAGTCGGCACTCCTGCGGCAAAAATGGACGGTCAGATTCCCGAAGAAGTCACCAAGGACCGTATGGCTCGCCTTATTAAAATGAGCGAGGAATGTTCCCTTAAAACCAATGAGCCGTATATAAACAATACCTATTCCGTGCTCGTTGAAGGCGTTTCCCGCAAAAACGAAACCGAACTTTCCGGCAAGACCGACACCGGCAGATCCGTTTCGTTCAAGGGCTCGTCCGAGCTTATCGGCAAAATCGTAAAAGTTAAAATAACCGGTTCAAAATTAAATCTTCTCTTTGGAGAATTGGAGGAAAAATAATGCCCCTTTCACCTATGATGCAACGGTACGTTGACTTAAAAGAACATTATAAGGACTGTCTTGTATTCTACCGATTAGGCGATTTTTACGAAATGTTCTTTGACGATGCAAAAATCGCTTCAAAGGAGCTTCAGCTCGCCCTCACCGGCAGAGATTGCGGTTTGACGGAAAAAGCACCTATGTGCGGTGTTCCGCACCACAGTGTGAACACTTACATAAACCGCCTGCTTGCAAAAAACTACAAGGTCGCAATTTGCGAACAGCTTTCCGACCCCAAGGCATCAAAAGGTCTTGTGGAACGTGGCATCGTCCGTGTTGTTACTCCCGGAACGATTATTGAGGACGATATGCTTGACAGCAAGTCCAACAACTTTCTTGCCGCAGTATATCTTCTTAAGGACAAGTGCGGAATTTCCTGGGCGGACGTTTCAACCGGCGAATTCAACACCTGCTGTGTAGATGCGGATATCACTCTTGATGCCGTTTCTTCACGCTTGCTTGAGATAAATCCCACCGAAATACTCGTAAACAGAGAATTTCTTGACCGTTCGGACTCGATTCCTCAATACATAAGAAAACAGTTAAAGCCGTTTGCCTGCTCGACGCTTTTCGACGGTGATGCGGATGCGGGATTTTTCGACCGCTTTAAGGATTGGAGCAAGAACGGCAAAAAATACGTTCATTCAACCAAGTCCTCGGCGGCACTGTGGGCATATCTTATCGAAACGCAGAAAAACGTACTTGCCCACATGAACAGAATTACGTTTATTGAAGATACCGATCATCTTATTCTTGATGCGGCGGCGATAAAAAACCTTGAACTGTTCAATTCTATGGGTGATCACGGCACACGAGGAACCCTTTTGTGGCTTTTGGATAAAACCGAAACACCTATGGGCGGCAGAAAAATTAAGACGTTTCTTGAACGTCCTTTGCGTAACAAGGACGCCATAAACAAGCGACTTGACGGCGTTGAAGAACTTAAAAATAACTATGCGCTCCGTGAAGACCTTAAGGAAGCGCTTTCGGAAATTTCCGATATAGAGCGAATTTGCACCCGTGTTTCCTACGGCACGGTAAATGCCCGTGAAGCGGTATTTATGCGCAAATCACTTAAAAATCTTCCTAAGGTGAAATCACTTCTTGAAAATTCTTCTTCGGAAGCGGTAAAGGAAATATTCGATAACATCGACACACTTACGGACATTTATGATTTGCTTGAAGCAAGCATTGCGGACGACCCCGCCGACAGTATCACCGAGGGCGGAATAATCAAAAAGGGTTATGACGAAAATCTTGATAAGTACCGTGATGCGGTGGAAAACGGTCAAAGCTGGATTTTGCGCCTTGAAAATCAGTACCGTGAAGAAACGGGAATAAAACAGCTTAAAATCAAGTATAACAAGGTATTCGGTTATTCAATCGAAGTCACCAACAGTTACAAGGATAAGGTTCCTTACACGTTCACACGCAGACAAACTCTTGCCGGTGCGGAACGTTACACCACCGATGAACTGAAAAAAACCGAAGAACTTATTTCGGGAAGCTCGGAAAAAGCAATTCGCCTTGAATACCAAATTTTCACAAAAGTGCGTGAAACACTTTTTGATGCGATTTTCCGCATAAGAAAAACATCGGAAGCCATTTCCGTGCTTGACGTGCTTCTTTCCCTTGCAAACCTTGCGGATGAAAACAACTACGTTCGTCCGAGCATCAATACCGACGGCAAAATTGAGATATTTTCGGGCAGACATCCTGTCATCGAGGCGATGCAAAAGGACCTTGCCTTTGTGCCCAACGACACATTCCTTGATAACGGGGACAACAGATTTATGGTTATTACCGGCCCCAATATGGCAGGTAAGTCCACATATATGCGTCAAACGGCTCTTATCACGCTTATGGCGCACTTGGGAAGTTTCGTTCCTGCACAAAGTGCAAACATTTCCGTTTGCGACAGAATTTTCACCCGTGTGGGCGCTTCCGATGACCTTTCGGCAGGTCAGTCAACTTTTATGCTTGAAATGACCGAAGTGGCTAACATCATTAAGTGCGCCACCAAGGATTCGCTTATTATCCTTGACGAAATCGGCAGAGGCACTTCCACCTTTGACGGACTTTCTATTGCGTGGGCGGTCACCGAATACATTTCCGATAAAAAATATATCGGTGCAAAAACCCTGTTCGCCACTCACTATCACGAGCTTTCCGAGCTTGAAGGCACTCTTGAGGGCGTAAAAAATTACTGCATTACCGCCAAGGAATACGGCGACGACGTTATTTTCCTGCGCAAAATCGTTCGTGGAAGCGCAGACAAAAGTTTCGGTATCGCCGTTGCCCACCTTGCAGGTATTCCCAAACCCGTGCTTAACCGTGCAAAGGATATTCTTTCCGACCTGGAAAAGGCGGACATCACCCGCGGTGCTGAACCGAGTTCAACGCAAACGACTATGTTCGTTTCCGACAATACCGCAAAAATCATCGACGAATTAAAGGAAATCGACGTAAACACGCTTACGCCCATTCAGGCGATAAACATTCTTTGTGAATTAAGAGAAAAGGCAAAGAGAGAATTATGAAAATAAAACTTCTTGACCCAAACGTTTCCAACAAAATCGCCGCAGGCGAGGTAGTCGAACGTCCCTCCTCAATCGTTAAGGAGCTTTGTGAGAACTCCATTGACGCAGGCGCTTCAAGTATTACCGTGGAAATTAAGGGCGGCGGAATAGATTATATCCGCATTACCGACAACGGCTGCGGTATGGAACAGGACGACGTAAAAACCGCCTTTCTGCGCCACGCAACAAGCAAAATTTCCGTTGCAGAGGACTTGAATAACATTTTAACGCTCGGTTTCCGTGGTGAAGCACTCGCTTCCATTGCTTCCGTTTCGCAAATCGTGCTTCAGACACGCACAAAGAACTCCATTGAGGGCACGGAAATCAATCTTTCGGGCGGTACAATTGAAAAATTTACTTCCTGCGGCTGCCCCGAAGGCACGCTTATCCGTGTGGAAAATCTGTTTTTCAACACTCCCGCAAGAAGAAAATTCTTAAAGCGCCCCTCTCAGGAAGCGTCCTACATCAATGACGTTATCAACCGCCTTGCGCTTTCCCACCCGGAAGTGGCGGTAAAGTTTATTTCCGAGGGTAAAACCGTGCTTCGCACTCCCGGTGACGGCTTGCTTTCCTCCTGTATTCGCGGAATTTACGGTGCAGATGTTGCCGCAAATATTATCCCTCTTGAATTTTCCGACCGTGGAATCACTCTGTCGGGATTTTTGGGCAACCGTGAAATTCAAAAAAGCAACCGTTCGTGGCAAATTCTGTTCATTAACGGCAGAAGCGTGAAAAACGACTTGGTTTCAGCCGCCGTTTATCAAGGCTATGCAGGACGGCTTAACGTGGGCAAATTCCCGTTTTTCGTCTTAAGTATCTCTCTTGAGGGCAACCTTGTGGACGTAAATGTGCATCCCACTAAGCAGGAAGTCCGTTTTGCCGACGGCTTGCCAATATTCGACACGGTGCTTACCGCCGTTTCCCGCACGCTTACAAAAAATCAGGAAATTCCGTCACTTTTCAAGCAGGAACGTGTTCAGCCGGTCGCTGACGTAAAGGTGATAAGCGGTGTTCCCGGCGCAAAGGAAACAAATGTTTCGCCCTCTCAAACGGCAGAACAGAAACCAACTGCGCAGAACATCCCCGCAGGGCAGAACACTCCCGCTGAACCGCAAAAAGCAAAAATCGACCCCTACGAACCAATAAGTCCCCAAGAACTCGTTAAATCACTTAACGAGCAGGATAAATATAGATTTGACAGTAAAAAACCTTTTGCCGTAGAAACGGGCTTTAAGGGTTATTCGTCGCAGAAGCCAACACCCGTTTATGCCGAAAAAAACAAGGAAGTTCACGCACTTGCGGATTATCTTAAAGACTCCGTTAAGGGTATGAATGACTCCTCTGATGCCGTTTCGGTAAAAATCTCTCCCGTTCAGCCTGCCGAAAAGGATGATTTCAAAAATTTAATAGAAAAAACCGATTTCAGGGAGCAAAAAACGCAACAAAATGTTCGGGAGCAAGGCGTTCAAACGGCAGAAAATGTTCAAGAACAAAGCATTCAAAATGCTTCCGCTGTGTCGGAGCAGACAACGTTTATTTCGGAAGAAAAACTGCGTGAGTTTGAACCCGATTACAAGATTATCGGAATTTTGTTCGACACCTATATCGTTATTGAATTTGAGGGCAGTGCGTACATAATCGACCAGCACGCCGCCCATGAACGAATTCTTTTTGAGCGTTTGTATGCTTCCTGCGGTGAAAATTCCGCAAGTCAGATACTGATGATTCCGAGAATTATCAAGGTTTCGCCCTCTGAGCAGGCGATTTTGGAGGACCTTATCCCCCACTTGACCGAACTCGGCTACGAAATCGACGACGTGGGATTAGGTTCGTTTGCCGTCAAGGCGACTCCCTCTGCGCTTGAGGACACCGACCCCGAAAAATTCATTACATCGCTGCTGACCGAGGGTAATTCAATAAAAATTCTGCGCACTAACGAACTGAAACGCAACAAACTAATGCAGCTTGCCTGCAAAAGTGCCGTTAAGGCAGGCGACAAGCTAACCGAAAACGACATAAAAGTGCTGCTTGACTTAATCGTTAAGGAAAGCGTACCTCTTTCCTGCCCCCACGGCAGACCGATTTTAATTAAACTTTCCAAGCACGAACTTGAGGTTCGGTTCAAGAGGATACAATGAAAATTCCGATTATAGCAGGACCTACCGCTTCGGGAAAAACGGCGTTGGGCGTTGCTCTTGCAAAAAAATACAACGGCGAAATCATTTCCTGCGACTCAATGCAGATTTTTAAGGATATTCCCATTTGCTCGGCTCAGCCTACCGAGGAAGAAAAAGAGGGAATTCTCCATCATTTAATGGGTTTTCTCGATTTTGACGCACGTTTTACCGTGGAAGATTACCGCACCCTTGCGCTTGAAAAAATCCGTGAGGTGCAAAGTCGGGGCAAACTTCCCATAATCGTGGGCGGCACGGGAATGTATTTGCATTATCTTATTTATCAGCCCGATTTCGGCGCAGACTCCGACGAAAAAATCAAATGTGAACTTGAAAAACTTTCAAACGAACAACTTTACGCAAAACTTACCGAACTTGATTCTGCACCGATTATCACGCCCAATGACCGAAAACGGCTTGTTCGGGCATTAGAGGTGTATGCGCTGACGGGAAAATTACCGCCGAAAACGCCCGAAAAAATAAAAAATACCGAATTTGACTTCGAACTTTATTGCATTTCACCCGACCGTGAAATTCTTTATGAAAAAATCAACCGCCGTGTGGATATTATGCTTGAAAACGGTATGGTTGATGAGGTCAAACGTATGCAGGAACTTGGCGCAAATGAGTCGCACCAAAGTTTTAAGGCAATCGGCTGCCGACAGTTGATAGACCATTTTAACGGAAAGTGTTCCTTTGAGGAAGCCGTGGAAACAATTAAGCAGGAAAGCCGCCGTTATGCCAAACGTCAACTCACGTGGATGCGCAAGGAAGACGCAACTTGGCTCGAAAACGGCTCGGACATTGATAACTTTTTCGGATAAAAATAAATCCGTATCGCAAGATACGGATTTATTAGTTTCTTTGTATTTGAATTTGTCCTTTTCTTTATAAAAAAAAGGACGCAAAAGAAATTTTAATACTTTTTTATAAAAGCAAAAATAAAAAATTTTTTCAACATTAAAAAAAGCGGATATAAAAAAACAAGCGGAATAGTGACAAAAATGTCGAACCGCTTGATTTTTTATTTCAATTTTTTTGATTATTCGGAAACGACCTCTGCATCGGGAGCATTTTTCTTAATGCTTTCGATTCCGTTAAGGCAGCTTGCTTTTGCCTTATATCCTTCGGATGTTGCGATGATTTCGCCGTTTTTAGCTTTCAAACGAAATCTGAATTCGCCTGCTTTGTCGGTATAAACTTCGAATTTGGGGTGTTTTTCGGTTGCGAATCCCTCTACGGTCTGGTCTTCGATTGCGCCAACGCAGCAATTCTTTACGCTGTCAACGCCGTTGCGGCATGAAGCTTCGGTAGAATAAACCTGTGAGCTTGCGATTACTTCGCCGTTTCCTGCTTTAAGATCAAACTTAAAACCTGTTTTTGCTTCTTTGATAACAAATTTACCCATTTTTTTACACTCCTTATTAAAAAAATAAAAGGAACTCCGTTTACGGAGTTCCTTTCTATGCCGGAATACTCCGGTGGTAGCGGCGAGTGGACTCGAACCACCGATCTGTCGGGTATGAACCGAATGCTCTAGCCAACTGAGCCACGCCGCCATTTGAACGGGTTTATTATAGCAATTTGTTTGTAATTTGTCAACTAAAAAAACACGTTTTTTGAAATAACGCAGAAAAATTTTTCAAAAAAGGTCATTTGAAAAACTCAAAAGAGCGTTTTACGAAATCAGGGTCCTCGTCATAAATGGCGTGAGAGTAGTTTTCGCAGAAGAAATGGGGGCAATTAAGTGCTTCTACAAGTCGCTGAGCGGCTGAAAACTGAGTAACATTATCGTTCTTGCTTACCCAAACGGACACGGGGCATAAAAATTTTTCGGGCAAGTGATAATTCGGCGCCGCATTAGCAATTACGGCAAAGCGGTCAAGTTCATCATCGGAAAAACAAACGTTTTCAGCGGTACGAATGAAATTTTCCGCAACCGCCGGCGAATAAACGTATGTCACGAAATCCTTAAACAGAGCCAAGCCTTCGTGCTTTTGCGCCAAATCTGCCCAACGGTGCATAAGACCGTTAAAGTGTTCGGTGGCGCTGAGCCCGCAGGAAGCGATACCGAGTTTTTCAACTCTTTCGGGGTACTGCGAAGCGATAAACGAACCTATCATTGCGCCTTGCGAAACACCAAGCACAGAAAAACGTTCGATTTTCAAGAAATCTGCAAGATAAATCACGTCACGGGCAAAATCGGATATGCTTATGCCGTCGAAAACGTTTTCACGGCGGTCAACGACGTACACGGTGAAGTCATTTTCGTAAAGTTTGTACTGTTCACGCACCGCTTCGGCGCTTTCCGAAACGTTTTTAACGGAAAGTCCCGGAATAACAAACAAATTGCGTTCGCCCTTGCCGAACGAGAAATAATTCATTATTAAATTTTCTGTTTTGATAAGATCTTTGTTTACCATAAATCCCAATTCTCCGAATAAAATGCCACCGCAAAAGCGGTGGCGGTAATAAAACTTATTTACTGAATGTCAAGAACGTCGGAAAATCCGGTGATGTCAAATACTTCGGAAATAGTTTCGTTTACGTTTTTGATAACCATTTTGCCCTGCTTGTTCATAATCTTTTGTGCAGAAAGCAAAACACGCAATCCGGCAGACGAAATGTATTCGAGATTTGCGAAATCAAAGGTAAGGTCGGTAATGTCGGTCAAGTCTGACTTAACAACTGCGTCAAGTTCGGGAGCGGTGGTGGTGTCAAGACGGCCTTCGAGAGCGATAGTTAAAACTGAGCCTTCATTAGTTTTTGTGATAGTCATAATAAAAACCTCCAAACAAATTAAAATTCAAGAGTATCAACTAACGGTAATAATGCAGCAAGTTTGTTTTTGCAATGTTCGATGAAGCGTGCATTGTCGGGCTCACGGCGAAGCGTGCGGCGAAGCAAACGGGTGTAACCGATGATCTGCGCCTTATTGGAAATGCTGTCAAGCACTGCCTTATCGGTAGTTTCAAAGTAATATTCAAGAGTCTTGTTCCAGATTTCAACGGTTTTTTCAACGGGAAGTCCCATGAAATGCATTGTAACCGACGGGTCGATTTCGCCGAAGCCGACGTTGGCATTGAAAATGGAAGCAAATTCGAATACGGGGTGACCGTAGCAAAGAGTGTCCATATCAATAAGGAGAACTTCGCCGTCCTGAATCATAACATTCTTGAAATGGTAGTCGCCGTGAAGCATGGTGTGACGTTCCGGAACGGCTTCCATAAGGGAAACGAGTTTTTCAAACTGGTCGTCGGGAATGTGACCTTTAAGATATTTAGCCCAGTTTACCGCAACCTGCTTCATATCGGGCATATCGTTCACGTCAACCTCGGTTGAATGAATTTGCTTTGCAAGTTTAACGAATTCTTTAACGGTTTCATCAAAGCGTTCGGGCTGTTTTTCAACGATTTTGGCAAACGATGTAGCGTTAAGAAGTTCAAAAACGGAACCGTAGGTGTTGCCGACTTTAACAACGTCGTAAGGAATAGCGGTGGGAATTCCGAGAACAAGTGCTTTTCTTGCAAGTTCACGCTCTCTGTGAATGTCGGGAAGTGAATCGGGGTTTCTGTAAACCTTAATAATAGTGTCGGCGTCAAGGCGGTAAACGACACCGTTGGAGCCTTGACCGATCATTTCGCAACCGTCAACGGAAAGTTTTCTGTATGCCTTGGAAATGTCCATCATTTCGGTAAAGCCGGTCATATCGAAAACGTCGTAAACCTCGTTTGAAACGTTCACAATTTTAAGTTCCTTGTGTGCTTTCTTCAAGCGAAGAATAATTCTGAGTCCCACACTGGAAATGTACTGAAGATTTTCCGCATCAATAACAAGTTGTGCATTGGGGTTAGCATCAACGAATTCGTTGATTTTCTTTTCTGCCTCGGGCGCATTTGAAGAATCAATGTGACCTTCAAAAAATAAAGTGAGTACATTATTTTCAAGATTGCTTTTTATATCCATATCATTTTTCCTTTCCGAATGTTTTATCAACTAATTCAATGTATTCCTTATATGCCACGGTGTCCTTAAGGTCGGACAGTAAATCGGCAATTTCACGGTAATACCATTCTTGAATCTTGGGATTTTTTTGGTTGAATTTGTTCCACATTTCGTCGCCGTTATGCTCGTGCAGAAGATAGAACGAACGCATATTCGAAAGTTTATCCGAAAGCCAAAGCATTTTTACTTCAATGTTGTCAAGGTCACGAAGTTCTTTAAGAGATTCTTCTTTTCTGACCTGCCACGATTCACGGGCATCAATATTTTCACGCTTATTTTCCGTTTCCGAAGCAACAAGAAACGCAACGTGCGGTCCAAACATCGCTTCAATCTGTTCGGGAACAACATCGGTATCTTCAACTGTGTCGTGAAGAAGCGCCGCCGCCATAAGTTCTTCATCGGTGGTAAGAGTTGCGATTATGGTTGCGGCTTCCATTGCGTGCAATATGGCAGGAGTTCTGCTGCCCTTGCGATACTGTCCGCTGTGCGCCGAAATCGCAAACATCATTGCCTTCGAAACTATGTCCTCGGCATATTCAAATGTAGATTCTTTCATAAATGTCTCCTAAAATATATATCTTGAAATATTATACCATATTTGCAAAAAGATTTCAACGTAATTTTTATAAAAATGAAATTATCTTTATTGCGCTTTGCTTGAAATTATATTCGAAAAGTGATATAATTGGATACGGTCAAACCGAAAATTCGATTTCCCACTTGATTTTATGTGCCTTTAAGGAGGAAAAAGTTGAATATGCCCAAAAAAAGTCACGGGTCATCAAGTGACAGCGCACTTATGCTTAAACGAATGACGGAAACACCTATTCCGAAACTTATACTTTCAATGGCAACCCCAACGGTAATAAGTATGCTGATAACCGTTGTATATAATACGGCTGACACATATTTCGTATCGCAGATAAACAAGTCTGCTTCGGCGGCGGTTGGCGCAGTTTACCCCATAATGGCGGTAATTCAAGCGGTGGGCTACGGACTTGGAGTAGGTTCAAGCAGTCTTATAAGCATACTTCTCGGTCAAAAAAATAAGAAAAAAGCAGATATGTATGCATCAAGCGCATTCTATTTCGGAATAGTTTTGGGCTTGCTCGTGTGCGTCGTGGGACTCCTTTTGAATAACTGGGTGCTGAATGTGCTCGGCTGTTCCGAAACAATGCTCGAATACGCAAAAAGTTATTCTTTTTATATTTTGCTCGCCGCTCCCATAAGTTGTTCCACGTTCGTAATGAATAATACGGTGCGTGCGCAGGGAAACGCAGGTATTGCCATGGTGGGTATGAGCGCAGGCGCAATAGTAAATATGATTCTCGACCCCGTCTTGATTTTCACTTGTAATATGGGCACGGGCGGTGCTTCTCTTGCAACAGCCATAAGTCAGTTGATAAGTTTCCTTATATTCGCTTACGTTTTCATCAGTAAAAAGTCTATTGTGGATATAAGCATCAAAAATATCAGCAAAAATCCCAAAGATTATCTTCACGTGCTTGCTACCGGTCTGCCGACTATTTTCAGACAAAGTATGGGCAGTCTTTCGGCGGCTTTGCTTAATATTCAAGCGGTTGTCTACGGCGATGCGGCTGTTTCGGCGGTCACGATTGCCAACAAGGTGTACGTGCTTGTCCGAAACGTGGTTCTCGGCGTCGGTCAAGGCTTTATGCCCGTGGCAGGATATAACTTCGGAGCAGGTAACCGAAAAAGAACTTGGAATGCGTTTCTGTTCACTTCCCTTTTGGGAACGGTCATTTGCCTGGTGTGCGCCGCAGGCTCGTTCTTTATGGCGGAAAATATTATGCGGTGGTTCTCACCCGACTCCGACGTGGTGAAAATTGGTATTACAACACTGCACTTCTGCGCCGCCGTAATGCCGTTTATGGCAATTTCCACTTACGTTAATCAAATGTATCAGTGCCTCGGCTTTAAGACGGTGGCAACGCTGCTCGCCTCGTGCAGGCAGGGAATTATGTTTGTTCCCGCAATTCTTATTTTGCCTAAATTCTTCGGCTGCACCGGCGTGGAAGCAAGTCAGCCACTTGCCGATTTGCTTACATTCGTAATTTCCGTGCCGTTCTTGATTCTGTTCTACGTAAATCATATAAAACAAAAAAAATGAATAACAAAAGGACGGTGGTACACCGTCCTTTTAATTTTGTTTTTGTTTAGATTTGTTCTTTTCTTTATAAAGAAAAGAACACAAAAGAAACTTTCATTCCGCCTTGCGGTATTATACTATTCTTTCACTATAAAACTATGCTTTTATGTGTAGTTTATCCTTTTGCCGCGAAGCGAGATAAAAGTTCTTTTTGTTACTTTTTCTTTCAAGAAAAAGTAAAAGGAGTTCTTCGTCTGCACCGTTTTTTGAACTATTTTGCGTTCGGCAAGTATGCACCCAAGTTTTTAAGATTTTTCTGCAAAAGCGAAATATCAACTTTTCTTGTGTCTTCGGTGTCCTTTGCGACTGCGGCGGCAACACCTGCCGCTTGACCTGTGATAAAGCAACCGGGCATTACACGGACAGACGATTGCATTTGTCTGTCGCAACCCATACATCTTCCTGCAACAAGCACGTTGGAAAATGAAACGGGAATAAGACTGCGGTAGGGAATACCGTATGATTCACCGGGCTTGTAGCGGAATGTTTTTTCATATTCCTGCATAAAGCGTTCGTATTCGTCGGGGTCGGTGGAATTAACGTGAATATCCACGGGATAACAGTATCTTCCGATTTCGTCGTTGAATACCGCACGGTTTGCAAAGTCTTCCGCCGAAAGCATATAGTCGCAGTCAATTCTTCTTGATTCACGCACACCCAGCATGTCCGAGGTGGCAACAAGATTAAGATTTTTATAGTCGGAAAGGTATTCTTTGTAATATCTTTCGTATTCAAGCATGGATTTTCTGCCCCAAACCATGGCTTTTGTCATAGAACGCTCGTTAAGGGGGTCAGTTCCGAAAATGTGACCGATGTTTCCGCCGCCGATTCCTTTTTCGGCATTTGTGTCCGCCATTCCCGGAAGATGCAGGTCGGGATAGGTGAACACACCGTCTGCAATGGCTTTTTCAAGATATTTTCGGTCTGATTCCGTCTTTGGAAAGTCAATATTCGACCAAATGGAACAAAGCGTAGGTGGCATGGTGTTCATTGCGCTGTCGCCTAATTGGAATTTTCCACCTGCAAGGGCGCAAAGGTCGCCGTCACCGGTGCAATCAATGTAAATTTTCGCTTTTGCGGCAAACATTCCCGTTTTTGAGGTAAGCACAAGGTAATCTACCTTGTCGCCGATAACTTTTACGTCGCAAAGCGAGGTGAAAAAGGATAATTCCGCACCCGACTCAATAATTGCGTCGTCATAGGCACGTTTAAGTTCCTCTATGCGAATGGGCGTCCACTCGCTTTCGATGGGAACGTGAGTTGAAATCTTTTTGCGAATTTCAAGACCTATGCCCGAAGCAACGAAGTTTTTTCCGTCGTAAAAAGTGGCAAAGGCAGGAACAAAACCTACTGTGCCCAAACCGCCTAACGAGCCACGTGCTTCTATTAAAAGAACGCCTGCACCGTTTCTTGCGGCGGCTATTGCGGCGGCAACTCCCGCAGGACCTCCGCCCACAACGATAACGTCCGTTTCGTATTTAATTTGAAGTTCTTTTGAATATAACATTTTTTAACCTCCGAATTTGCATAAAAATATTATAACATAACTGCCACGCAGGTCAATACCGTTTTTGTAAACAAACACAGACAAAATATGATGAAAAAGCGCCCTGAAAGTTGATTTCAAGGCGCTTTTTTTTCTTTCGTTTGTATGCTTGATGAGCCGAATTTTGCCCTATATGGGGAATTTCTCGGTAAGAGCGAAAATTATTCCAACTGTCCCGGAAGTTTAAGTTTTACCTTGGGCGGAAATAATTTGTCAAATTCCTCCGCCGCCGAACGGTCTACAAGATAGCACTGAGGCGTGGAGTATTCGCCCGATATTCCGTCAAGATATCCGGGAATAAGTTCTTTGCACAGAAAAAACGAGGAGTCTTCACCGTCGGGAAGTCCGTGATACCGAATACCGAATTCGCGGGCATAGGTAAATCCGCTTTTGCCGTAAAAGAGTATGTTTCCCTCAAAGCATAATGCACCACAACCCATTTCGGCGGCTTTTTCAAGGGAATAATCAAGCAGAATTTTGCCGTAGCCCTTTCTTTTTAATTCCGGAACGATGCAAATGGGGCCCATGGTCATTATGGGAAGTTCACTGCCGTCGTCGCATTTTATTGATGTTTTCACAAATACGTTCTGACCGATTATTTTGCCGTCCTTTTCCATAACAATGTCAAGTTCGGGCACAAAATCTTCGCAAGTGCGCATTTGATTCAGCACGTAATGTTCTAAACACCCCTGACGGTAAACGTTCCAAAACGATTCCCTTACAAGGTTTTCTACTTCTCTGTATTCTTCTTTTTTCTCTAAACGAAAGATAATGTCATTTGATTTCATTATTTTTTTCCTCCTGAAAATTGTTGACTTCAATAATTCCGCAATAATGCCGAACTGAGGGAGGATTTGTGATTGCGCACAACCTCTCTCAGAGGCGTACTGCAATCTCCAATGTACCGATTTTTGTCAAAAAGCAATCTCCTAAAAATAAAAATATTCGGCGGTTTTACCCACCGAATATATTGTAGCATATAGTTTGTTTTTTGCAAGAAAATTTTTTTTCTACTTACTTTTCTTTCAAGAAAAGTAAGCAAAAGAACTTCCACTACTTTTCTTTGAAAAGAAAAGTAGCCAAAAGAAACTTTTATTTCGCTTTGCGGTAATAAAACAATCTTTTTTGTATAAATAAGGCTCCCTTGTGTAAAGGGAGCTGTCACGGAGTGACTGGGGGATTGTCTTGTAGGTAATACTAAAATAACTCATTTTTGTTAATCCTTTATATACAATCCCTCCGTTTCGCTGCGCTCAACACCTCCCTTTACACAAGGGAGACTTTTTTTGGTAAAATGAATTATTGATGTAAATAAAAGCAACGAAAAAAGGACGGTTTTGCCGTCCTTTTTGAATACAGTTTGTTCTGTCGCCACGAAGTGAGGTAAAAATTCTTTTGCTTACTTTTCTTATAAGAAAAGTAAGTTGCCACGAAGTGAGATAAAAGTTCTTTTCGCTTCCTTTTCTTACAAGAAAAGGAAGAAGAGTTCTTTTTGTTACTTTTTCTTACAAGAAAAAGTAAGAAGTAGTTTTCTTTGCTGCTTTCTTTTTCAAAAGAAAGCAGAGAAAAAAGAAAGCAGAGAAAAAAGAAAGTAGGAGAAAGTTAAACCTTAAACACAAACAGAGCAACGAGGGCGACGATAATAACAACCGCCGTGTAAATTGCCGTAGGAATAAGATTTATGCGGATAATTTTTCCTTCTTTGCCGGACGAGCCAACCGTAGCGCAAGCGGCAACGGTGTTATTAACGCAAATCATATTACCCACAGCACCGCCGATTACCTGAAGTGCAACGATTATAACGGTGTTAAGGTCAAGGTTCATAGCGGACTGATATTGCAGGTTGGTGAACAAGGTGTCGGAAACGGTGTTAGAACCTGAAACGAATGCGCCCAAAATACCGATAAGCGGCGAGAAGAACACATAAATTTTCTGACCGACCTTGGAAAGAGCTTCAGCCATGTAGAAAATCATACTTTTTGTTGCTTCGCTGTTTACGTCGTTGCTTCCCGAATAGCGCATAATTTGAACAAGCGCAAGACCGAAAACGATAGCGATAGCCGCACCGCTGATTTGCTTGAACGACTCGCCCCATGCTTCCTTTACGTCTTTAGTGCTCATTTTGTGCAGGAAAATCGTAATAATAGCAACTATAATGAAGAACGTGCCCGGCAAGAACGCCCATTTAAGGGTGTAAGCGGTGTTTTCAACGCCGAAAATCTTGGGAAACTTAACAACAAGCGCATCACTTTGAAGCAATGACTTAATTCCCAATGCGGGAATACGGGTGATTACAAGAAGCACCGCAATAATAACATAGGGAATCCATGCCATAATAAGCGGCATTTTTGATTCCTTGGCAACGGCAAGTTTCTGAGTTGCCTTCCATGATTCGTCCCATTCTTCTTCGGGGCCGAAATTCCACGTTCTTTTAGGAATAAGAAATCCCTTTTTGGCGGCAATTACGGTAATGGGCAGAGCAATCAATGCACCGAGAAGTGACGGGAATTCGTGACCGAACAGAGCGGAAATCACAACGTAGGGAATGTTGAAGCAAAGTCCTGCGAAAAGTGCAAAGGGCAGAACCTCAAGCGCCGGCTTGAAGGAACGTTCTTTGCCGAAGAACTTGCACATAAACGCAACAGCCATAAAGGGAACGAACACACCCATAACGGCATGGGGAATAGCCGTCCAAAGTGAAAGTTGAGTTCTGTATGCTTCGGTGGCAATATCGGGACCTAAGCAGGCAATTGACTGAGCAACGGGTGTTCCGATAGCGCCGAACGAAACGGCGGTACTGTCGCAGATAAGTGCGGTAACTGCGGCGGCAACGGGCGGAAAGCCAAGGCTTACAAGAAGCGGACCTGCAAGAGCGGCAGGAGTTCCGAAGCCGGCGGCACCCTCGATAAAGGAAACGAACGTAAAGCCGACGATTATTGCCTGAATACGGGAATCATTGCTTACCTTCTTAAAGCCGTTGTTAATGGCGGACATTGCGCCGGACTTTTTAAGAGTGTTCATAACAAGAATAGCGCCGAAAACGATTATCAGCACGTCAAGGGAACTGAGCGCACCTGCAAGGGAATATGCGATTACGGAAAGCAAATTCATTTTCCAGAAAACAAATCCGAAAACGCAGGCAAGAAGCCACGAAACGGGTAATGCAATTTTTGCCTTAATGTTGAATACCGACATTGCAATTACGCAAAACAAAATCGGTATAAATGCAAGTATAGCGTACATAGTTATTTCTCCTTAGTTCAATATCTTTCAGTATTCTACAATAAAATCATATTAAAGTCAATTATTTATATGCATTGTTTCACACAAAAAAAGTCACGAACCGCCTGATTCGTGACTTTTTGTTGTTGTGTTTTGAATTACTTCTTGAACTTTTCCTTTACGGAATAGGTGGTGTGAAGCAATTCGTGAGCTTTATGACCGTTGGGCTCGCCGAGATAATCCTTGTAAAGAGCCATAACTTCAGCATTTTCGTGAGATTTTCTCTTTGCCTTTGAAGCATCCTCGTCATAAAGAACCTTTGCACGGAGTTCCTTAACGTTTACGCTCATAAGAGTCTTAGCGTTTACGATAGGCTGACCGCCACCGGTGATACAACCGCCGGGGCAGCACATAACTTCGATAAATGCGTAGTTCTTTTCGCCTGCTTTGATAGCTTTAAGAAGTTTTTCGGCATTAGCGGTTCCGTGAGCAACTGCAACAGCAACTTTAGTGCCGTTGATGTCGATTTCAGCTTCCTTGATGCCTTCGAAGCCACGAACGTCGTGAAGTTCAACGTTTTCAAGCTCCTTGCCGGTAAGCTTAGCATAAACGGTACGGAGAGCAGCTTCCATAACACCGCCGGTAGCACCGAAAATTACTGCGGCACCGGTGGATTCGCCCAAGATGCTGTCGAAATCTTCGTCGTCAAGATCGACAAAGTCAATACCTGCTGCCTTAACCATTCTTGCATATTCACGAACGGTAAGAACTGCGTCAACGTCTCTGAGGCCGTCTTTGTTCTTAAGTTCGGGACGCTGTGCCTCGTACTTCTTAGCGGTACAGGGCATAACCGAAACAACATAAATCTTAGCAGGGTCGATGTTCATCTTTTCTGCATAGTAGGATTTGATGATAGCGCCGGTCATTTCGTGAGGCGACTTGCAGGATGAAAGGTTAGGAATAAATTCGGGGAAGAATTTTTCGCAATATGTGATCCATCCGGGTGAGCAAGAGGTGATCATAGGAAGAACACCGTTGTTCTGGATACGGTTGATAAGTTCTGTACCCTCTTCAAGGATAGTAAGGTCAGCACCGAAATCGGTTTCAAATACCTTGTCGAAGCCAAGACGGCGCATAGAAGCAACCATTTTGCCGGTTACGCCAGTGCCGATAGGCATACCGAATTCTTCGCCGAGAGCAGCACGAACTGCAGGAGCGGGCTGAACAACAACGAACTTATCGGGATCTGCAAGAGCAGCCCAAACGTTGTCGATTTCGCTCTTTTCGTGAAGTGCGCCAACGGGGCAAGCTTCGATACACTGACCGCAGTTTACGCAGGGAGAATCAGCAAGTGAAACTCCGAAAGCGGGACCTACTGTTGACTTGAAGCCACGGTTGCCCATACCGATAGCACCGATGTGCTGAACGTTTTGGCAAGTAGCGATACAACGGCGGCAATGAATACATTTGCTGTTGTCACGAACGATTGACGGAGAAACTTCGTCAATATCGGTGGGCTTGAAGGTCTTTTCGCCTTCGTATTTTGAATTTGTAATTCCGTATTCGTTAGCAAGAGCCTGAAGCTCGCAGGAGCCGGAACGAACGCAGGAAGTACATTCACGGTTGTGGTTTGAAAGAAGAAGTTCAAGGTTGTCCTTTCTAACCTGACGAAGCTTAGCGGTATTGGTCTTAACCTTCATACCCTCGCCTGCAGGCATAACGCAAGCAGCGGCAAGGCCTCTTGCACCTTCGATTTCAACCATACAGATACGGCAAGCGCCGATCTGGTTTACACCCTTAAGGTAGCAAAGTGTAGGGATGCTGATTTTTGCCGCTTTAGCAGCTTCAAGAACTGTTGTTCCTTCCGGAACGGTAACGGATACACCGTCAACGGTTAAAGTAATCATTTTAGTTTCCATTATTATAACCTCCTACACTATTATTGAACGCTGATAGCGCCGAACTTACAACCGCTCATACAAGCGCCGCACTTTATGCACTTCTTAGTGTCGATAACGTGGGGGTTCTTAACGGTGCCGGAAATTGCACCAACGGGGCAGTTACGAGCGCAAAGGGTACAACCCTTACACTTGTCGGCGTCAATAGTGTATTTTGCGAATGCCTTGCAGTAGTGAGCAGGACATTCCTGTTTGTAGATATGAGCTTCATATTCGTTGCGGAAGAAGTGGAGCGTTGAAAGTACCGGGTTGGGTGCTGTCTGTCCGAGACCGCAAAGTGAAGATGCCTTAATGGTATTGGCAAGCTGTTCAAGCTTTTCAATATCGCCGTCTTCGCCCTTACCGCTTGTGATCTTCGTAAGAAGCTCAAGCATACGGCGAGTACCGATACGGCAGGGAGTACATTTACCGCAGGATTCGTCAACGATGAATTCAAGGAAGAATTTAGCGATATCAACCATACAGTTGTCTTCGTCCATAACGATCATACCGCCGGAACCCATCATTGAGCCGATGGCAATAAGTGAATCGTAATCAACGGGAGTATCAATAAGGTCAGCAGGAATGCATCCGCCGGAAGGACCGCCGGTCTGAACTGCCTTGAATGCTTTGCCGTTGGGAATACCGCCGCCGATCTTGTAGATGATATCCTTAAGGGGAGTACCCATGGGGATTTCAACAAGACCTGTGTGCTTGATCTTTCCGCCGAGAGCGAATATCTTTGTACCGGTTGATTTTTCGGTACCCATTGACTTGAACCAGTCAGCGCCGTTAAGAATGATCTGTGCAACGTTAGCAAATGTTTCAACGTTATTTTCAACTGTGGGTGATTCGTAAAGACCCTTTACTGCCGGATACGGAGGTCTGGGACGGGGTTCACCGCGCTTGCCTTCGATAGAAGTCATAAGAGCAGTTTCTTCGCCGCATACGAATGCGCCGGCACCAAGACGGATTTCAAGGTCGAAATCAAATCCGGAACCGAAAATATTTTTACCTAAAAGACCGTATTCCTTTGCCTGGTCGATAGCGATCTGCAAACGCTTAACGGCGATAGGATATTCAGCACGAACGTAAACGTAACCCTTTGTTGCACCGATAGCATAGCCGGCAAGAGCCATACCTTCGATAATGCAGTGGGGGTCGCCTTCAAGAACGGAACGGTCCATAAATGCACCCGGGTCACCTTCGTCGGCGTTACATACAACGTACTTCTGAGGTGCTTTGTTGGGTGCGCAGAGTGACCATTTTCTGCCGGTGGGGAATCCGCCGCCGCCACGTCCGCGAAGACCTGATGCGCTTACTTCGTTAAGAATGTCCTGAGGAGTCATTGTAGTAAGTGCTTTGCCAAGAGCGGCATAACCGTCTTTTGCAATATATTCTTCGATGTTTTCGGGGTCGATAACACCGCAGTTTCTCAAAACTACACGCTTCTGGGGCTTGTAGAATGCGGTATCGTTAAGGGCAACCTTACCCTCAACCTTTTCATCGCCTGTGTCATTATATACAAGACGTTCAACAAGACGTCCCTTTACAAGATGTTCTTCAACGATTTCCTTAACGTCTTCGGGTGTTACACGGCTGTAAAACGTTCCGTCGGGATATACGATTACTACCGGACCCAATGCGCAAAGACCGAAACAACCGGTCTGCACGATTTTAATTTCGTCCTGAATGCCGTTATTAGCTAAATTCTCTAAAAAGGCATCTTGGATTTTTTTGCTTCCTGAAGAGGTACAACCTGTACCGCCGCAGATAAGTACATGAGCACGAACCATTATTATTTACCTCCTATTATGCCTTTATGTATTCAGCAACTGCTTTGCCCTGCATAAGATGTTTTTCAACAACTTCCTTTGCTTTGTCAGCAGTCATATTTACATATACTGTTTTATTGCCGTTTTCGATAACCTCAACACCTTCAACAGCAGCGTCCATAGTTACCGAAACCTTGTCTGCCAAGCCGTTCCCGAAAACCGCTTCAACGAATGCGTTCAAAACGTCACGGGCGCCGGCATTGATTCCAGCTGTACCCATACCTACGACAACTCTGATATCCTTTAAGCCGTCACGAATGGTCATGGAATCTTTAACCTTGTCCTTTATTGCCTGAAGTTCAGCCAATGTTTTCATAGTTAAATTTCCTTCCTAATAAAATTATTTTTGTTCGCCGTACTGTAAATTCAGTTCACGGCTCAACAGTGAAAAAATTTCACCGTCGCCCGAAAAAGTATCGCACAAAATCCTTTTAAGTCGGCGTGAGTCGATTTCTACACGCAAAAGTGCCGAATAATGTCTGAACACGAATTCCGTGTGCTTGTGGCAAAAAATCAAATCCGCCAAGGTTTGCGCCAACGATTTTTCGGAAAATATTATATCCCTTTTTTTGAAAAATGCCCGAACGCTCGTGCCTGCTCCCTCTTTTGAATTTATCAAAACGGAACGTGCCTCGCTTTTAAGCTGCTTTATGCCCTGCCCGAACCCCGTTCCCTGCTTTGAGGTGTATTCGCCTTTTTCAGCAAGCAAACGAACTTCTTCGGTCATTCCGCAGCCGTCGTCGGATATTTTCAATTCAGCCATTGCGCCATGCTCGAAAAGTTCGATATAAACGTTTCTCGCCCCTGCACTTACAGAGTTTTCCGCAATGTCAAGAATTATAAGGGAAAGTTCTCTCATAGAAAAATCAGTTATACTTTGCAAGTATATCTTTAACTTCTTTGGGCGTAAGACGTCCGTAAACATCCTCGTTGATAGTCATAACGGGTGCAAGACCGCAGCATCCTAAGCAACGTGTGTCCTGAATTGAGAATTTTCCGTCGGGAGTGGTCTGTCCTGCGTTAATGCCGAGAATTTTCTTAACTTCGTCAAGAACTGCTGCGCCGCCTTTAACGTAACATGCAGTACCCTGGCAAACGCTTATAACGTTGTCGCCCTTCGGTTCGAGTGTGAACTGTGCATAGAATGTTGCTATGCCGTAGATTTCAGCAACGGATGCGCCTGTGTGTGCAGAAATGAATTCCTGAACTTCAAGTGATACGCAGCCGAAAAGCTTTTGCGCCTGCTGCATAATGGGCATCATTTTGCCTGCATCATCTTGCTTTGATTCGATGAATTTGGCAAGCTCATCAAAAGCAGCCTGCTTTTGTTCCTTGGTTAAAGCCATTTTTGATTTCCTCCTAAAATTTATGTAATATACGAAAGAGCTTTCTTTCATTTTTTTTGAAAAAAATTGCGCACTGCCGTACATACTTGGAATTATTATACCACACAACACATAATATTGCACGCATTTTTTTGAATTTTTTTGCAACTTTTTTTGGAAAATGCTTGGATTTTTCTGACATATCGGACCGTTCGGTTTTTTCTGCCGAAAAAAAGAGCACATTCGGGACAGAATGTACTCTTAAATAACGTGTGCTGAATAACTGTAAATGCGTTTGGGACGCAAAACAAACGTATTAGGATGTTATTTTTCTTCCGGAGCATCGCCGCAGTCGGGAACGTCAAGAAGAACACCGCCCATGCAGGCAGATTTATGCGCCACAAGTCCCGGAATGGTGAAACGAGCCGCTACCCATGCATTTACGGGAGGAAGTTTTCCCGTGCGCACTGCGGTGCAGAAATCGTCAACGAGAAATCTGTGTGAGTTCATGTGACCGCTTGACACGGCTAAGAATTCTTCCGTCAGGTGCGGCCGCTCCGCCAATGTTTTATCCTGCGCAGGCGACGGGTCAGTCCACTGATAGCCGTGGTTTGCCACCGTGTTCTTGTAGTCGGCATCTTGCTTGTTTTCCGTCATTTTGCGGGGATTTACCTTATCACTCACATCGGTAAGCGTTACGCCTTTTTCGGCAAGTCTTGTAACAAGGTGCTGTGCATTATTGAACTGATATGCGCCTTTTGTTCCGTAAAATGCGGAAACGTAGGAGCTTGGCGCTTTGTAGCCTACTCTGCGCATTTCATTTATGCGGATAGTGCCGCCCTTTGAAAGTTGCATCAGTGAAAATTCATTTGAAAATTCGTTGTCCCACGGGTTTTCGCCTTTTCTAAACGGAGTATTTTCTTCCACGTCACGGTAACCCACGCCCGAAACCTTAACAACGTGGTCGCCTACCGCATAAAGGAGCATTGCGGTGGAATGGGTAGGATACAGAAACGGTGGAATAGCCGAATGGGGTCTGTCCTCGATGAACGATTTCGGGAAGTGGGATATATCGTGATGATATTGCGCTTCGCCGTACACGAAATTGCCGAACGTACCCTTTTCGTATTCTTCCTTGCAGAACATTGAGCAGGGGTAATATATACAGGTTTCGCCCATCATATAAATAAGGTTGGGGAACTGCTTTGCCGTTTCCACGATTTCTTGGCATTCCTCCACCGTGGAAGCCATGGGCACGGCGGAATAAACGTGCTTTCCCGCCTTAAGCGCACGGCAAACTAAATCTCCGTGCAGGTGTCTTTGTACGAAAATCGCCACCGCATCAACGTCTTCACGGCTTATTGCTTCCTCAAACGTGGGAATAATTTCCGCACCGAATTTTTCATTATATTCCTTTGCTTTTTCGGGAATTAAGTCACAAACGTAAACCTTGTTCACATAGGGGTGCGTTTGAAAAAGCGGAACAAAAAATCTTGCAAAATCTCCGCATCCGATAAAGCAAACCGAAAACTTTTCTTTCATAATAAACACTTCCTTTTTGTTTGATTGTAACACGGTATAATGCCGTATTCGATGGAAAAATGATGTACACATGTGTATTTTTGTTGCAACAAATTACTGTTTTCGTGCAACTCTTTCTGCATTTTTATTATACTATACCTTTTTTGCATTTTCAAGTTCAATAATTAAAGCAAAATGTTTGAAAAATAAAGGTTTTTACACTACCCATAGGCGATATTCCGTGAAAAATCTCTTTTTACGGGTATTGACTTTGCTTTTTATATAATGTACAATTTCCTCAAATGCGGTGCGGCGAATAGTCATATTAAACCGCCGTACTATATAAAGGAGAAAAAATTATGATTTGGGCATATTACGTTCAGTTAAGCACTCACATGTGGGATGACGAAACCGCCGAAAAGAGATTTATCTATCTTCCGCAGGGGTCAACGGGGGAACTGTTTTCGGACTACAAGAACAATCTTATAGAGGAGTCCGCTTGGGACAAACTTATGAAAGATTTAGCCGAAAAGCACTTTAATACCGTTGTTATCGACTTGGGCGACGGCGTTAAGTGGGATTCTCATCCGGAAATCTGTGCCGACAATGCGTGGAGCAAGGAACTGTTAAAGAAAAAGTTGGACGAAATCCGTGCTTTGGGAATGACTCCTATTCCGAAAATAAACTTTTCCGCTTGCCATGACACGTGGATGAAAGAATACAGAAGAATGGTTGGCTCAAGCGTTTATCTTAAATTCTGCGAGGACCTTATTTGCGAGGCGTGCGAACTCTTTGACAAGCCCGAACTTTTCCATTTGGGACTTGACGAGGAATGTTCCGAGGGCTGCCACTCACACAGCGAAGCTATGGTTATCCGCGGAACAGAACTTCTTTGGCACGATTATCATTTCTTTATGGACGTTTGCCGCAGAAACGACGCAAGACCTTGGATGTGGGCTGACTATTTCTGGGACCGCAACGAACTTTTCGTTAAGAATGTTCCTACCGATGTGCTTGTTTCCAACTGGTACTACAATAATTTCAGACCGTACACGCAGGAAACATGGCTCACCCGTTCTATGGACGCTTACGAAAATCTTAACAAGTACGGCTACGACCAGGTGCCGACTTCAAGCCTTGTTGCAGGCGCTATTTCCAACCCTTACGAAACTATGATAAATGCTAAACTGAAAATTGACTCAAACAGACTTAAAGGCTTTATGACCGCTCCTTGGTACTCCACCACCGAGGTCAACCTGCCTATGCTTAAAACCGAAGCACACTATTTTGAATACGGCAGAAAACTCACTTTCCCCGAAACGCTGAAATAATCTCTCTTACTTTTCTTGTAAGAAAAGTAAGCAAAATAACTTTTGTTTCGCTTTGCGGCAATAGTTCAAACTTTATAAAAAACGCCTCGCTTTACACAAGCGAGGTGTTTTGACTATTTCGTAACAGAGTCCCAAAACTTGTCCTGCAATTTTGAGAACGCGCCGATAAGCGGAGCATTGATAAATGTAACCGCTACCGTACCTATTCCGATAACATCGAAGCGGAATTTTCCGAAGAAAACGAACATTAGTATAATTCCCATACCAAGTGATGAAAAATCGTATATCCACTTGACTTTTGTAAGATTAAACTTAAAATTATCGGCAATTTCCTTTACAACGAGTTCCCAAACAACCACGGGAAGCCATGTCTTGAAGAACAGTGCAACGGCAAAAGCGATAAGAATACATCCGATTATTGCAAGAATTATTCGCACAAGCAATGTGTCGGCGGCAATCCACGAAAAAACGATATTCCAACCGTCCAAAATCAGGCCGTCCAAAAAAGCCGCTCCAAAGGAAAGCAAATATCTCCACTTGAATTTTCTGATTGTGATGCACATTATAAGCAAAACGACCGTTTGCAAAGTGTATTCGGCGGTACCGTAGGTGAACCAACTGAAATACTGTGAAATTTTAAGATGTAAAGCGAACACCGGCGCTTCTATCATAGACACTCCGAAACTGCTTTTTACCGCAAAGCAGACACCCAACGGGCATAACAGCATTGCAAGAATCCACGAAACGATGGGCTGAATTTTATTTCTTTTTTCTAAAGTCATTTTATTTTTCTCCGAATTAGAATAAAAACGGGAACCGTTAATTGAACGGGTTCGAATTTGTGTTATTACGCTAAACGGCTCACAAAAATGTGAGCCGCTGAATTTATCAGAACAGACCGATTATTTTGCCGTTTTCGTCCACGTCGATTTTTTCTGCGGCGGGAACTTTCGGCAGACCGGGCATAGTCATAATATCGCCGGTAAGAACAACAACGAAGCCTGCACCTGCGGACACCTTAACATTCTTGACCGTAACGGTAAAGTCTTCGGGCGCACCTATTTTTGTTGGGTCATCGGAAAAACTGTACTGAGTTTTCGCAATGCAAACGGGGCAATTTGAGAAACCGAGTTTTTCAAGCTGTTCGATTTGCTTTTTGGCATTGGGTAAAACGTTTATACCGCTTCCGCCGTAAACTTTTTTAACAACTGCTTCGATTTTCTCGGTAATTGACATTTCGTCGGTGTAGGAGAATGTGAAATCTCCCTTTTCTTCTTCGCAAAGGCGAACGACTTCACGGGCAAGAGCCTCGCCGCCTTTTCCGCCGTCAGCCCAAACTGTCGAAAGAACGGTGTTTACACCAAGTTCACGGCACTTCTTGATAATGAAATCAATTTCGGCATCCGTATCGGTGGGGAAGCGGTTTACCGCAACTACGCAGGGAAGCTTATATACGTTTTTAATGTTCGAAACGTGGCGCAAAAGGTTGGGAATACCCTTTTCAAGGGCAGAAAGGTCTTCTGTTCCCAACTGCTTTTTGTCAAGTCCGCCGTGCATTTTAAGCGCACGGACGGTGGCAACCATAACTACCGCATCGGGGACAAGTCCTGCCATACGGCACTTGATATCAAGGAATTTTTCGGCACCTAAATCTGCACCGAAGCCTGCTTCGGTAACGGTGTAATCGCCCATTTTAAGCGCCATCTGCGTCGCCATAACCGAGTTACAGCCGTGAGCAATGTTGGCAAAAGGTCCGCCGTGAACAAATGCAGGAGTTCCCTCTAAGGTCTGAACAAGGTTCGGCTTGAGCGCATCTTTAAGAAGTGCGGTCATAGCACCCTGTGCGTGTAAATCGCCTGCGGTGACCGGCTTGTCGTCATAAGTGTACGCAACGATGATTCTTGCAAGGCGCTCTTTTAAGTCGGAAATCGACGTGGCAAGGCAGAATACCGCCATTATTTCGCTTGCAACGGTAATATCGAAGCCGTCTTCACGGGGCGTTCCGTTTACTTTTCCGCCGAGACCGTCCACAACAAAACGAAGTTGACGGTCGTTCATATCAACACAGCGCTTCCAGGTTATTTTTTTAACGTCTATTCCGAGAGCGTTGCCCTGCTGAATATGATTGTCAAGCATTGCGGCAAGCAGGTTGTTAGCGGCACCGATTGCGTGGAAATCTCCCGTGAAATGAAGATTTATGTCTTCCATGGGAACGACCTGGGCATATCCGCCACCTGCCGCACCGCCCTTTATTCCGAATACGGGACCAAGCGACGGCTCACGAAGCGCAACGGTAACATCCTTGCCGATTCTTGCAAGGCCGTCCGCAAGACCGATGGTGGTGGTCGTTTTGCCTTCGCCTGCCGGTGTGGGCGTAATTGCGGTTACAAGAATAAGTTTGCCGTTTGCTTTATCTGTATCCGAAAGCAGAGCAGGGTCAATTTTCGCCTTGTAATTGCCATACTGCTCAAGATATTTTTCGTCAACGTGCGCTCTCTTTGCAATTTCCGTAATGTGCTTCGGTTTGCATTGCTGAGCTATTTCAATATCTGATAAATATGCCATTTTGATTTCTCCTTTTAAGTGTAAAATTTGCTACACCGCTATAATTGTACCCGAAAAATTCGATTCGGTCAAGGCGCATTTTCTCAGTTGGCTACCGAATGCTTGAACTTGTTCTTTTTATATAAAAAAAGAAAACTTAAAAAAATATCACTTGTATGTTGTGTTTTGTTGATATGGGTGATATACTATAAGTGAGTGTAAGATTTTTACACAATATTTTATAATAAGGAGTCTTTATTATGAACAACAATCTTTTCAAAAAGGCGCTTGCCGAATTCGTCGGCACGTTCGTACTTGTGTTCTTCGCTTGCGGAGTCGCAGCATTTACCGGCGGAAATCTTGTTCCCACCGCACTCACATTCGGACTTGTTATCGTCGCAATGGCTTATTCTGTGGGAAAAGTTTCGGGATGCCACATTAACCCTGCGGTTTCCATTGCTTGTCTTTTTGACGGCAGAATGAATGTTACCGAATTCATTGTTTATGTAGTTTCACAAATCGTGGGCGCAGTAGTAGGCGGAATCGCTATTTTCGGAATTGCCAAAATGGGCGGTCTTACTTTGGCAGGCGACGCTTGTAACGCAGTTCTTGCACAAAATGCAGGCGGCTACGTTGGTGCAATTTTGACTGAAATCATTCTTACCTGTGTGTTCACATACGTTATTCTTAACGTTACGGATGACAGCGGAGTTGCAGGCAAAAAAGCAGGAATCATCATCGGTCTTACGCTTACGCTTGTTCACCTTTTGGGAATCAACCTTACCGGAACAAGTGTAAATCCCGCAAGAAGCATCGGAACAGCAGTTGCAGCACTTATTTTTAACGGCAACGGAACACCTCTTGGCCAGGTTTGGGTATTTATTGTTGCTCCTCTTGCAGGCGGAATTTTGTCCGTAATGCTTTATAAGGCACTTAATAAAAAGTAATTTACGGTACTTAAAAGTCGTCATTGCAACAGAAAGCGGAACAGATAAACGAAATAATCCAAAAATAAACAGTCCGGAAAAAATTTTTCGGACTGTTTTTATACATTTGTTTAGTGAATTTTCAGGGATAACGATTGAACTGTTACCGCAAAGCGAAATAAAAGTTCTTTTGCTTACTTTTCTTACAAAATGAATTTATTGTCAAAGAGTTGTACCTGTTATTATAATCTGCCGAGGGGTTTTTGAGAAAAGATTGAACTGTTACCGCAAAGCGAGGTAAAAGTTCTTTTGCTTACTTTTCTTACAAGAAAAGTAAGGAAGCAGTTCTTTTTGTTTCCTTTTCTTTCAAGAAAAGGAAAGAAACCGTTTTCTTTCCCAAAAGAAAAGTATGGTAATCAATGGTGGAACAGACGCATACCGGTAAATGCCATTGCCATACCGTACTTATCGGCACATTCGATAACAAGGTCGTCACGAATAGAGCCGCCCGGCTCGGCAATATATTTTACACCGCTTCGATTTGCACGTTCGATGTTGTCGCTGAAGGGGAAGAATGCGTCAGAACCGAGAGCAACACCGTCAAAGGAATCAAGATACAACCTTATTTCCTCACTTGTAAGCGGTTCGGGGCGACGGGTAAAGTATTTCTGCCATATTCCGTTGGCGCAAACGTCTTCCTCGTTTTTGTTAATGTAGCCGTCAATAACGTTGTCACGGTCGGGACGTCCGAGAGTAGGCAGGAAAGGAAGTTGAAGAACTTTTTCGTGCATACGCAGGAACCATGTATCAGCCTTGCTTCCCGCAAGACGGGTGCAGTGAATTCGTGACTGCTGACCTGCGCCGACGCCGATAGCCTGACCGTCGTAAGCGTAGCACACGGAATTCGACTGAGTATATTTAAGAACAATAAGCGAAATTATCAAGTCACGAACGGCACTTTCGGGCAAAGACCTGTTTTCCGTCACAATGTTGGAAAGCAGTTCACGACCGATTTTGAAATTGTTTCTGCCCTGCTCAAAGGTGATTCCGAAAACCTGCTTGCGTTCCACAGGTTCGGGAACGTAGTTTTCGTCAATTTTAACAATATTGTAGTTGCCCTTGCGCTTGGTTTTAAGAATTTCAAGTGCTTCGTCGGTGTATCCGGGTGCAATTATTCCGTCGGAAACCTCTCGCTTGAGCATAAGCGCAGTAGTCTTGTCACAAACGTCCGAAAGTGCCACCCAGTCGCCGAACGAACACATACGGTCGGTGCCTCTTGCACGGGCATAAGCGCAGGCAATGGGGGAGTCGTCAAGACCTTCCACATCGTCAACAAAGCACGCTTTTTTCAGTTTTTCGGGAAGTTTTATTCCCACCGCCGCAGAAGTAGGACTAACATGCTTGAATGATGCCGCCGCAGGCAAATTAAGTGCTTCTTTAAGTTCTTTTACAAGCTGCCACGAGTTGAACGCATCTAAAAAATTGATATATCCCGGCTTTCCGCACAGAATTTCAATGGGAAGGTCACTTCCGTCCTGCATAAAGATTCTTGACGGCTTTTGATTGGGATTGCAGCCGTATTTAAGTTCAAATTCGTTCATATTTTCACCTCATTTATTGGAATTTATCAGTCGGTTTTCTTCTTTTCCGCTTTCAAGGTCGGTGTAACGAACATAAAGCGAAATTCGGTTGTCGCGGTCAAGTGCATTCCATAACAAATCGGTAAAGTCGTCGATACTGTCGGGAATAGCCACACGTTCCGGCTCGCCCACAAAGGTGGGAAGGGGATTTCCGTCGCAAACGTAGGTATGAATAAAATGCCCGAGTCCGTTTATCGGCGCATAGGAAAAAGTAAATCTGTTGCACGCAGAACCGTTTTCGTCGGCACTTTTGAGAATACTCATTTCGTATGTGAAGTTATTTTCGGAAAAATCAAGTATTCCGCTTATTCTCGGAGTAAAATTCGGGGCGTCGGGTTCAAATTCCCGTGAAACAAGTGAAGATGCAAAGGATTTTCCGCTTTTAATTCCCTCAAAAACCGTGTCGGTTTGATCACCGTTTGTCACTATCAGTTTGTTCCCGATTTTCTTTTGCGCAGGATAGATAATAAGGCTCGGATCTTCAACCTTGGATGCATCAAAAGGCTGAGTGTAAAGCACACCGTCCTTTTCAACAAAAATGCGGTTGCGGCTGTTGGCACTTCTGCCCATAATAAAATACGCCGAAACGGCACTTTTTCCGTTCTGCGACTTGCCGATAACGATGCCTCGCCCAACGTAACTGTTGTTGCGTATAAGTTCGCCGATGTTGTGAATTTCGTAAACGTTCATATTCTTTCTCCTTTTTTTTGAAAAATAAAAGGGCACAGATTTACATTGGCGTGACTTTAAGAATGTTACGCTAACGTAAAACTGTGCCCAGACGGTCGGCATATAAGGTTCCCGCTCCCATGCAGTTGCCTGCTTTGCGAATTTTTTTCGCATTTCCGTCAGTAACGGGGACACATAAAGAATAACACGGTAAATTGATTATGTCAATCAAATTAGTTCGTACCGCTTCGAATAATACTCGAAATCGGCAGAACATACCTTATATTATATATAAGGCGAATTTGGACGGCTTTTGAAGAATTATTTTTTCAAAAACGCATCAAGTTTTTCAAACTGTAATTCCGCTTTCTGCTTTTCAAAGGGCAGAACAAAGGGCGTCAAAGATTCAAGCACATCGCAAAATCCCGATGACTTGTAATTTTCCATTTGAGTAAATTCCACGGTGGACAGGTTGTAACCGAGGTCATCAAGAATGTGTCTTATTTTTGCGTTGTAAACCATCGGAAGCACTTTTTTGCCCATGTTAAGTCCGAGAATAACGGAATGAAGTCGTGTACCGATAATGTATTCCGACTGCGCAAGAACTTCAAGCACTTGGTCTTTCGTTTGGAACGAATAGCCCAACACATCGGTTTTTTCACGTTCGGAGTCGGACAATTCGGCTAAAATTCTGTCGATAAACGAGTTGTCACCCTCAAAAGAACAAAAACTGATAATGCTTGTTTTTCTGCCCGCCGCCACGGAAGTTTTAACGGTATTAACGAGGGCTTGCAGATATGCGGAAGCGTCGCTCTCGCTGATTTTTCTTGAAGGCAGGAAGGGGTCACACACGGAAATGGCAAGACTGCCCGGAATTTCCGCTTTTTTCGGAATGTTGTAGGAGAACAAAAGGTCCGGAGCGCAGCGCACCTGCCTTAAATCCTTGAAAAGTTCCGCGGAATAGGTTTCACGGAAGCAGATGTCCTCGAATTTTTTGAACTGTTTTACCCACATCTGCTTGAATTCATCGGTTTCAAAGGTGCCGAAATTGCAGGAAACGGAGAAAAACGGCTTAAAAGGACGCTTTCTTCTTTTTCTGAGTTTGTAATCAAGCATATAGTCGCCGACCTGCTGATAAATCGAACCGCCCAAGTGCAGAGTTGCATCGCTTTTTGAGAGCAGGAAGTATTCAAACAGGTCACGGATACCGAACTTTTCGCCGAACTTGTTGAGTTTGGCAACAAAGCCGTCACCGGCGTAGAAGAACTTTACGTTATCGAAACGGTTGGCAAAAGCGGAATAATCCCACCCGCAATAGAATATAAATAATGTGTCGGGGTAACGCTTAAGCAATGTTTCAAAAAACAAATCATCACCTAAGTTCATGGCAAAGTAGCCGTAAAGCATAACGGTGCGCTTATATTTTCTGCCGTCCCTGCCACGGAGAAAAAGGAAGTGCTTTAAGTGCTTTATGGGCGAAAGAACCTTGCCGAACTTCGATTTAATACGAAAATCAAGAGTGCGGTGAAGCTGTGCGGTAACACTGTTCAGTTCGCCTAAGGTGCGGGACAGTTCGCCCGAAGTGCGTGAAAGTTCACCTTGAAGACGTGCAATTTCGTTATTTGCCGCATCTCGCTGAGTTTCGGCGATAGTGCGCAAATTTATTTGGTGAGTAAGGGTTGCGTTAAGTTCGTTTATTTCGGCAGCGTCGTACAGATATTTTGATGCCTCACGGTCGTAGAAGCCACGGATATCAAGACCGAATTTATCCCTTGCTATTTCAACATTGCGGTAATCTCTGAAAAGTTCGGAAAATTTCAAAATTCCGAGAATGCTGTTTTCCGGCATAAAAATGAGTCCCTTTTCCAAAAGAAACGCTTTTTCAATTTCCGTTTCCGCATGGGTGTGTTCGCCCTTTAAGCGAAGTCTGTCGGAGAATGCTTCAAGAAACAGACCGTCGGGACAGTCGTTTATCATCGAATATATGATTTGCGCATATTCCACGTTGTGAACGTTCGTCTTTTTTTCGTTAAGTCCGCTGTTGTGAGTTTCAAGGGAACTTATACGGTATTTTGCCATAGGCTTTTCAAAAAGTTTTATGGGGTGCTTTATTACAAGCCGTGCCCAGTAATCGAAATCGTGAAGATAACAGTATGAGGGATAGTGAGGCCCTAATTCGTCAACGGCGGATTTGCGCATTACCGTTCCCGCATAGGAAAGATGGTTCGATGCATCGAAGAACAAACGGACAAAATCTGCTTGGGTTTCGGCGGAAACGTCAAAAACGTCCTCAAGCCACTTGTAACTTTCACCGGCAGGAGTTCCGTCTTCATTGACGATTACGGGCTTGAAAAAGCAGGCGGCACATTCGGGAACACCGTTAAGATAATTTACGGCGGTTTCGATAAGTTCCGGGTCCATAAGGTCGTCCGAATCTATGTGAGCGATAAATTCTCCCCGTGCGTGGCTGAACGCCTCGTTGTTGGCATTTGAAATGTGACCGTTGCGGGGGAGTTCGTAAAGTTCTATGCGCCGGTCGGGGAAAGACTTTACAATTTCGGCCGTGTTGTCGGCAGAACAGTCGTCCACCACGATGACCTGAAGATTAGTGTACGTCTGACCGCAAACCGATTTAAGGGTTTCACTGATAGTTTTTGATGCGTTGTACGCATTGATACATACGCTTACTAACTGTTCGTTCATAAATACCTCTCAATCATATACTGTTATGACAGTAAATATAATACCATACATTATATTATATGTAAACATCGTAGTGAAAAAAATATTTTTGTAACATTTTTTACTGCTTGGAACATATATATAGTATGGATGAACAGAAAAATGAATATATATTCACTATATACGCATTTTTTTGAAGACGTGCGGAACGAAAAACGAAAAAATTTTTAAAAAAAGTGTTTGACATAAAATGTACTATAGATATAATATGTATATGTAGCTTGAATGCATCGTATTTGGTACGGAAAAGCATTTTTGTGATATAAGCGTATTCCGAAAAAAACGCTTCCACGATTTGCCAAAAACCCCGATAAATAGGGCATTATGAACAAATTGTGAACAAAAAATATCTAAATTATTTACAAAAAAATAATTTGAATATTTTTTCAAAAAAATCGAAAAAAATGCTTGACAAGTATAAAAAACGATGATACAATTCAGGTACAAAATTTAAGAACATTGCCAAACCCGTGGAAACATGGGGACGGAAAGCTCAGGAGTCTAAAGCATAATATGCAATGACAGTCCGGTTGCAAAATAAAGATTTTTTGCACGGGCTGCTTTTTTATTGCCCGTGGAGAGGAGACCATTATGAAAAAATTTGTATCTTTATTTCTTGCCTTAACGATGTTCGTAGCAGTATTCGCAACATTAGGTTTGACAGTAGGCGCTACTTCGGAAATTCAGTATTCCGATCACATGCAGGGCGCAACCCGTTATGAAATCACAGACAGCTCCATTGCTTGGGTTAAACAGGCAACCGGCGCTCTTATCTGGGTATACGGCGACGACACTCGCACAAAAGCAGAAATCGTTGCTCAGGCTAAAAACGCAGACCCCTCACTTAAGAATGCTTGCAACGCATTTGAAGTTTTGAGAGGCGTTGGTATTAAGTACACACCCAATGCAAACGGTTCAAAAACTAAGGTTACAGTTGCTGAAGAAGACGGAAAACTTTATATGATTCTCGGCGGAAACTACAGCCACTTCGTAAAAGGTGACGGCGGCAAAGCAGTTGCTCCCACACCTGTTCCTACAGCAGTTCCCACAGCAGCTCCTACAGCAGCTCCCACTGCTACACCTGCTCCCGGTACCACAGCAGAACCTACAGCAGTTCCCACTGCTACACCTGCTCCCACAGCAGCTCCCGTAGTTCCTGAAACTCCCGCTACCGGCGAAACAATCAACATCAGAATCGATACCGCTAAGAAAATGGCAGTTAGATTTGAAGACGGTAACGTTTATTACAACGGCGACCTTAAGGAAATCGAAATCGGTAAAGAATATCTTTTCCAGATCTGCTCAGTAAACTGGGAAAACGGCATCTACGACGATGAAGGCAACGGCCTTTGCGGTACAGTTGTTTACAGAATGAAAGTCGTTCATGAAAAAGAATTCAAGACCATCAGAGAAATCGCTCTTCAGAACCCCGAAAGATACACCGTTAAGGGTATGGATATCATCGATAACCTTAACAAAGTAATCATCATTAACTGCGACGCTGAAAACTTCCATCTTGAAACAGACGTTAACAACTTCTTCATGGCTTATCGCTTCCACTTTGAAAAGGGCGACTACAACAAGCAGACCGGTATCAAGAACGTTGTTAATCCTACCGAAAGCCTTTCGGTAAACCTTCCTCTTGGAACAACAGTTACTGCTGATGCTTATGCAAAGTTCTCAAAGATTGCTTCTGCTGCTATCCTTGTTGAAAACAACAACGGCACAGGCGTTTATGAAAACGTATATCTTACAAGCGTAAACGATTATACTTGGAACTACTAATATCTGTTTCTTATCGTAAAAAGAACATCTAAACCCATGTGGATATCTTAGGATTTATCTTGTATGAATAATCGGCCACACAGGTACACAGTTCTTGTGTGCCTGTGGCTGATTTTTTTCACCGAATAAAATCAGAATATTACAGTTGTGTTACACAACGTGAAAAAACATAAAAATTAACGTATTTTATTGAAATGTGGTGCTTTTATGGACGGATTTAAGAAATCACTTTTTGGCGGATATAAAAAGAAAGCCGTTGATAACGCTATGAACGAAATCAACGAAAAACTTAAAGATTGCCAGAACGACAACATATATCTTAAAAGAACTTCCGAGGAGTCTATTTCGAGAGCAACCGAACTTGAAAAGAAACTTCAGGAGTTAAGCGCAGAGAATATCAGACTTCAAAGCGAAACCGACAAGTTCAAAAATGAGCAGGAATGGTACAAAATCGAAACCGAAAGAGCCCGTAACGAACAGAATGCCATTAGGTCCGAAAAGGAAAGATTCGTTCAGGAACGTGAGAAATTTGCTCAGGAATTGGAACTTTGCAGACAGGAATTGCAGAACAACAAGCAAGAACTTGCCAAAGCAAAGCAGGACCTTGCACAGGCAAAGCAGGAACAGTATTCACGTCCTGCTGAGCGTTCCGAAAACGTGGACGTATATAAGAATATTGAAAAGATTTACAGACGTGCTTACGGTACCGGCCACGAAATCGTTGCAGAGTCAAAAGAAGTTGCTCAGGAAATGCTCACAAAGGTTGATGAACGTTTCGATAAGACTATGGGCGACTCCACACAGATTGTAAACGATTACCAGGCAATTTATGAGGACCTTGAAAAGCTTATTACCGCACTTTCGGCAGATATTTCCTGCGTGCAGAAAAATGCTGATGTGGTAATGAAAAAGGCACAGACGTTCTTGGGTGTTTATGACGAACTCGGAAGCGTTGTAAAAGCCGCTAAAACAAAGAACGAGGATATGCTTGCAATTTACGAATCGGATATCTCCGAATTTGTTGACAGTTGTGCCGTTCAGGCAAAACTTCAGAGCCAGACAGAAACATCCGATTCAACACAGAACGAAGCTGAAAAGCCCGTTGAAACAGTTGAAGCATTTGCCGAGCAGACCTTGAACGTTGCCGAAAACAATGCTGAAACGGCTCCCGAATCATTTGAACAGAGCAATTTCAGAGTAATTCCGGCACATATTCCGTACGAAAGCGAACCCGTTCGCCGTGCGGATACCGAATTTAACAATACTCCCGCTTATGCGACAAACGTAAACAATGCACCCGTATATACCGCACATGCAACACCTGTTTACAGTGCGCCTGCATACACAACGCCGGTAAATAATGCGCCTGCATACGCAGTACCCGCAGCACCGGCAAATAATACACCTGCATACACTGCACCCGCAACGCCGGTAAATAATGCGCCTGCTTATACCGAAAATGCTGATTCCACCGTTAATACGGCAGAAAATGTAGCGGCAAATGCGGCAGTAATCAATGCGGTACGCATGGCAGTTGCCGATAACAACACACAGGAATCACCTGCACAGAGCGCGGCAGATACCGCTGCACAGAGCGCAGCACCTGCAAATCAGCCGGCTTCTCAGCCGAGCGCAAACAACAATGCCCGCAGTACTGACTTTACACAGTTCGGCAGAAAGAGCCGTGTTTCCTCAGAGGAACGCAGTGAACTGCTCAGAAAGGCACTGCTTAAAAACGGCGGCAGGTAATAAAAAAGCCGTTTTTCAAAAAAAGTAAAAAGGCAAAACACGTGAAAGCGTGTGACGCAAAGTTGTGAATCTAAAACCGAAAGGTCATGATAGTCAAACTGCACTAATAAAGGGTTACTATACTTTATTTGTGCAGTTTTTTCTATTTTTCTGAACTGAAAAGGAGTTTTTTTGCATTATGGAAAAAGCAAAACTGTTTTTTCAAAAGGCATTCAAAAGAACAAAAGCAATCGGATTGGTATTGGTGCTTGTGATGCTTACGGGAATGCTTTGTTCGTGTAACAATGTAAATCCCAATGTCGGCACCGATAAAGAAGAAACGAACAAAAACAATTACACTTCGTCCACATCAAAGGTTGATAAATCGGTTCCGGAATATGTCAACGGCGACGACCTTGCCAACCGCAGTTACGAATTAAGTTTTTTGCTTGCGCAAAAGAAGTTCAATTCGCCCAATGAAATAGGTGTAAATGCACTTGTACAGTATTCGTTCTGTCACCTTTACTACGATAATTTGATTGAAATTCCCACCAACGGAACTCAGTTGAGAACGGCTACCGTGGATGAAATGGCGGATGAAATCAAAAAGGAATTCGGTGACGTTACCACGGATATAAAGACTTCCGATTTGTACAACGGAGCGAAAAACTGCTTCGAAATGTGGGAACCGCCCTACGGCAGAGATATTTACTACGATGTTGAAGTATCGGGACAGGGAAACGACACATACAAAGCGAACACAACGTTCTATACGGATTCAACAAAAGAAGAAATTCTCGGAAGAACGATTTTAACGGTTAAAGACGTAAATCAAAAAATGGTAATACAAAGATTAACATCAAGTAATTAAACGAGGTGCGAAACAATGGATGAGTATTTATCAATAGAAGAATTAAAGAAAGAAAACCAGGAATTAAAGAACCTGCTTGCAAAAATTCTTAAAGCATACGACCTTGTAAGTGACGAACTTGAAGAGTATAAAATAAAGATTATGACTCAGCAGAACGCAACCGTAAGCAGTACGGACGACGTTAAAAAACTTTTGGAAAAGTATTCTCGCTTGTAAGGTGAAAAACTAATGAATAATGACGGACAGTTTTTGCAAAAATTAAAAGAATTCGGAAGCAAAATCAAAAAACAGGGCGACACTCTGATTTATTTTGAACTTGCGGTAGTTTTGACGGTAATAATCGTTGCCGTAAACTATATGTTCCAATATACCGAGAATAAGATTTCAAACGCCAAATCGATAAAAGCGTGGGAATACGTTTACACCGACAGTGAAGACGAAAAATTCAACGGCGATTTGAGAAATGCCAATAACCTTGTTCCTATGGAAAAGGAAAAGCTTGGCTCCTATCTTCACGTTAAAGCGAAAATCGATGCGTCAGACAATGACAGAACACTTATCGTTAATACGGACTATGCACCGATCAAAATAATTTTGAACGGCAAGGAAAGATACAATAACTACTACGGAAAAGCAGATTACGTGGGAAATTCGTACAATGCGATAAAAATTCCCGCTTCCTCTTCACCTACGGAAATACGTATTTCGGCACGTCTTCCGTTCTCCACTACGTTCACTATGCAGACGGTGGAGGGTGTGGCTCACCCCGACTTTTCGGTGGATGTACACATTATTTTTTCGGCGGTTGTAATCCTGCTTAGCATCGGATTTTTCGTATTTTCCGCAGTTATTAAGTCCGTTAAGCATAAAAAAATTAAATTTATCGCCGTGTTTGCGGCAATACTTGTTTACGGCATCGCTACGGCAGCTAAAGCGCTGACGCAGGATACCTATTACGTAAATATGCCGAATTTCTATAACATTTCAGTGGCACTTGAAAACGTAAGTTTGGCTATTATTATGTTCATTTCGGCACGGCTTGTTTCAATGAAAAATAAGACTGTTTATGTGCTAATATTCGTCGATATTCTTGCAGCCGCGGCAACCTGCATCTTCACAAACCTGTGGATAGCAAGAATTTCGTTCATCGCTTCGGATATTCTTATACTGGGCACGCTTCTTTTGATGGTAAAAGAAAACTATCCTATGCTTGACAGACGTGTTCAGTACGCCAAAATCACATATCTTATGCTTCTTGCTTCGGTGATGATCCATGTTCTCTGCGGTATTATGATGAATACCGTGAGACTCAGAGTAACTTATTATTACTGCCAGAATATTATGATGGTCGTATTCCTGTGCTATAACGTATTCGCTCAGATTGAAAAGACCATTGAATTCACCAATCCGGAAGAAATACAGCAAAAAATCAATCAGTACAATCTGTTTGTTGAAAAAGTTGCCGAACTGATTAAGAATATCATGGCGGTTAATACGGAAAACGAAATCTGCCGTGAGGCTTGCGAAGGTATTAGTTCTCTTTGCCATGAGATGGGCAAGTTCGATGATGAAAATGAACTGACCGTTACCGCTTTAATTAAGGAAAACGGCGAGTACAGTACCATGTACAGTATCGGTAATCCCGGAACAATAAACCCCTTTGTTGTGGAAAACCGCTGTCTTCTTGAAGAAAAGTTCTGCATTTATAACGAAACTTACTTCGATATGGTTTTCGTTACAGAAAATGACTTCCATATTATTGTTCACGTTGAAAACGTCAAGGACGGACTTGATAATTTCTTCATCAGCATTATGGACACGATTTTCAGTTGCGTTCGTGCAAAATACATTCGTATGACAGAAGAAGACGTTGACTGCATTGATGCAGATATGCAAATATTCGTAGACCTTGCCGAAAACTGTGAAAGCGGTACGGCGGACAACAACGAACACCTCGGATCCGTTTGCTTCTATACCAAAACGATTATGGAACAAATGGGTTATCCCGAAGAAATTTGCGAAATCGTTTCAAAAGCCGCAATGCTTCACGATATCGGAAAAATCGCAATTCCTTTGGAAATCGGCTCAAAGGGCGCTCTGCTTAACGAGGAGGAGCGCACCATTATGAAAAAACACACCGACTTCGGATATTCACTTTTGTCGGTGTTCGACAGTGACTTCCTTATGGTCGCTTCCATGATTGCAAAGCACCACCACGAAAAGTATGACGGAACCGGCTATGCGGGCATCAAGGGCGAGGATATCAACGAATTCGCACGTATCGTATCCGTTTCCGACGTTATGGACGCACTTATGGCAAAGCGTTCGTATAAAGACCCGTGGCCCTTTGAAAAGGTTATGGATTATATTAAAGCAGGTTCGGGCAAAATGTTCGACCCCAAGGTAGTAGAAGCAACTCTTGCCTGCACGGAGATATTCAGAAGTAACACAGAAAAATAATAAGTAATGCTACGGAGAATTGATAATGGATGAAAATTTGAATGGCAATCAGCCGGAATTCACCGCTTCGACGGACGAAAACGGCGTTGCACCGATAAATGAGCAGACCGCTGAAGGTTTTTCTGCTGAGAACGAGCAGACCGCAGAAGGTCTTTCCGCCGATGGCGAGCAGGTAGCCGAAAACGGTGTTCCTGCCGATGGCGAACAGGCAGCAAACGGCGTCAATCTTGCGGGAATGCAGGAAAACACCTCCGACCAGGTTGCGTTCAATCCGGAAGCGGAGCAGGAAAAGAAAACCGAAGATAAGGTGGCAAATGCCAAAAAGCATAAAAAGACCAAGTGGTTTTTTATAATTCCCTTGATATTTCTTATTCTTATTTCGTTACTGTTCATCATTTGGCAGATAAGTCCCAAAAAGGGTATGAACGTATGCGTTCTTGACAAAACAATACTGACCGTTGAGGAAAACAACGATATCAATATTGATTCTGTTTACAGAAAGCATCAAGGACTGTTCTGGCTGCTTGAACAGCAGAAGTACGTTTTCCAGAACGGTGACTTCTATGATACAAAGCAGGACTATTTCGGACCTATTCTTGACGAAGAAGGTCAGATAAAAGAGGAAAGAGCCCTTAAAGACCTTGATTATGAGCCGGATTTGATGTATGTTTCCGACGTGTACGGCGCAGTAAACGACACCTACGGCTATTACGACAAGAACGACGCCAAAAATGCGGGTGTAACTGTCGATGAAATGTCGGTTATTTCCTACGCATACGAGAGCAATGCCACAATCGTTGCGGAAATGGAACTTTTCAATTCCAACTTGAACAGTTCAATCCACTCTCAGCTTGCGAGTCTTTGCGGCGTTAAGCCCACCGGCTGGGTAGGAAGATACATTTACGATTTGCAGGATTTCACCGACGTTCCCGACTGGGCTCCTCCCATGTACGAACAGCAGGAAGGTGTTGAGTGGCAGTTCTCAGGCCCCGGAATTTTGCTTGTTTCCGATGAAAAAATCATCATTCTTGAGCAGAAAACCGACTTTGAATCACGAAATCTTTTGCAGATTTTCATAACAGACGAATACAAAAAAGAATTTAAGCACTGTGACCGTGTTAATTTCTATAACTGGTTCGAAATCGTAGAGCCGGTGGGAAATACTGAGGTTATTGCAAACTTTGAATTCGATGTAAACGCAACCGGTATGGAAAAACTTAAAGGCGTGCTCAGGTCGCCTGTATTCTGTGCCGCAACACGCAAGGTAAGTACGGGAAAGGCTCCCGTTTACTACTTTGCCGCCGACTTTAACGATTACGTTTCGCATCTTAACTACAACAGATTTATGTTTGCAAACACGGTTTACAGATGGATAGCATTTGACCGTCAGGGCGATATTACCAACTTCTATTGGAACTTCTATGACCCGCTGATGACGAAAATTCTTTCCTATGTGAACACCCGTGAAATTATCAAAAATCCCGACGAAAACGCCGCTAATGTTGACAGAACAACGCATTTCAGCGTAAGCGACAACGGATTCAGAATAAAGGGCGAAGACGATTGGGAAAAAATATCGTTTAATGCGGTAAGCATAAACGCCCACGAACCGGGCAAGAGTACCTATTCACGAAATTACGGTTTTTACGAAAACCTTGTCCGTGAAACGGTTACAATGGGTGCGAACTGTATTTACGCAAAGGATATTCTTCCGCCCGAGTTTTACCGTGCAATATACGCAAACAATTCTTCCGAAAAAGCAAAAAAGGTGTACTTGATACAAAACATCACTCCTCCGGACGAAATTTCTCAGGAGGAATGGCAGAAAAAAGCGGAAGCGGCAGTTAATGTTCTTAACGGAAAAGGCTCTTATTCCATCGGAAACACCGACGACGCAATAAGATACTTCATTGACACTTCCAACTTCGTTGCGGCGATAACCTTCGACGGCTTCGACCCGCAGCAGCAACTTTCATATAGCGGTGAGTTCGCTTCCGGCGAAGGTCAGACCGGCTATCCTGCGTTTATTTACGATACTATTCAAAAGTACGCCAAGGACGAATTCGATATGCAGGTTCCCATCGGAATAAATCTTCCGGCAGGGCTTGTTAAGGGAACCGGACTTGAGGGCGAAAACGCAATAAGCATCAGCGATATTATCACTGACAGCGAATGTAAAAACAATTATTCCTTTACGGTTATTTCATATAAGGACACTAACGGACTTGTTACCGAGCAGGGCGAAAAAATCACTACTGACGGTGACAAAATGGGTGGCGCATTCGCACTTTTCCGTGAGGCCACAAACGGACGCTATATGGTAAATAACATCGTGTTCTCGGCAAATTGCGGAACGGGTAACGACGATAAAGTAACCGAAAAGCAACAAGGTCAGCAGACGGTTGCCGCATTAAGAATGGCAAAGGGCTCCGGCGCACTGTGTGCGATTGCTTCCGACCTTAACGACGACTGGTCGGAACTTTCCGATAGTATGTATGCGTTCACATCGCCTTTGGAAAACAACAGTATGTGGCAGAACGTGGCAGACCCTGCACAGACAACGGGCTTTATCGCACTCGACCCCGAAGAACCCGAAAAAGTCGGAATAAATATGACCGATGACGACCGTGTGCAGATGCTTTCACTGTCGTCCAACGAAGGATATTTCTATCTGACCGCACAGTTGCTTACGGATATTGACTACGAAAAAGAAAAACTGTTTATCGGTATCGACACATATCAGCGAAACGACGGTGAATACTACTATTCAAAGGAATATACACCTACATCGCTTTCCGGAATGGAATTCGTGCTTGCCTTTGACAGTAAACAGCAGGCAGGGTTGTACGTTACTTCAACATACGACAAAAAAGCGGGAAGATATGCTACAAAAGAAAGTTATACCGGTGATTACGGTCTTGTTTCGCAACTGACCTACGGCGGTTTCTCCTCGGTTGACAATCAGTTCTATCAGTCAGGTTCTACGATTTACATTCGTATTCCTTGGGCGTGGCTGAACGTTACCGACCCGTCACAGAAAATCGTTATCAACAACGACGGTGAAATTTCCGGTCAGGCAAAAACGGTCACCACAAACGGTGCAGTCGTTTCCGTACTGATTGCAGATAAGCAAACAAAGGACCAGTTGTATCTGTTCCCCGAAACAAAACAGGAACCGTCCTACAAAACATACAAGTGGGCAACGTGGGAAAAGGTTTCCTATTCAATGAGAGAAAAAGAAAGTTTTACAATTCTTAAAAACTACTTCAGTAAAGAAAACGGTAATTAGAAAACCGTCACAAAGGGGTGAATTTATTGCATTACGAGTTAATCGCAATTTTATGCGTTTTGTTCTGCCTGTTCATACTTGCGCTGGAATATCTGTGGCTCGCCTCCCTTGCAAAAAGGCAGGAGGACGATGCGAAAAAGTACGATACCATTTCGCAAAAAGTGTACAGCATCGTTGAAGGAATTTTGTACAGTCCTTCCGAGGCAAGCAGAAAAAACGAAATAAAAGAACTTAAAAAAATAATGAAGGATGACGTTCGCACCTTTGAAATCATCAATGCTCAGCTTTGCTTCTGGGACGAATACGGCGAAGATGATGCATTCGTGAACAAGCAGGAAGTCATTGATGCGGTTTACGAAGAACTTAAACCTATCGAACTTTATGCAAAAATTCTTAAGAAAAAGGATAAGTATAAAATCGGTTACGCCTGCCGCCGACTTGCTGACTTCGATGCTTACGATTACCTTAACGACATTTACGACCTTTCCAAATCAAAGAACCGTAACGTTTCGTACAGTGCGGCAATGGCACTTTCAAGACTCGGCTACACTGACGGCGTTGCCGAATACATTCTTGACATTCAGGACGACAAAAAGTATTCCTGCCGTATCGTAAACGAAATTTTCGATACATTCAGTTCCGACCGTGCAGAACTTGCCGAAATTCTTTTGGAAAAATGCAACAATTATATGAAAGCGGTTATTATCAAGGCCATTGCGGCATACAAGTTCGAACAGTTCGAAAAAATGTACATTGACGGAACGGTCAGCAAGGATATGCAGATGCGTATTGCCTGCATTAAAGCCCTTGGCTATCTGGCAAAACGTGAAAACGAACACATTCTTGCAATTGCGGCAAAGGATAAGGACTGGGTAGTTCGCTGCGCCGCCATTGACGGACTGAAACGTCTTGATACCGTAACTGCAATCAACTGCGTTAAAGAAGGAGTCAAAGACAAGGAGTGGTGGGTTCGCCAGAATGCGGCACGTGCCCTTGCCGATATGAACGTAAACATTTCCGTAATCGAAGACATTTTGAGCGGATACGACAAATATGCTTCCGATGCGGCAAAATATGCACTTTACCGCCATGTAAACCTTAATCACTAAAGTATGATTCCACAATCATGGAAAGAATAGGTAACTATGAGTTTTATTACTATTGTACGAGCATTTATATCATTCTTTAACTATTTCTGTATGGCATTTACATTGCTGCTCAGCGTGATATATATTGTTCAGTTGATAATTTCATTATTTTCCGTAACGAAAAACGACAAATACCGTCAGTCCAACGACTTCGGACGGTACGTTGACAGTGAAAATATTCTTCCTATTTCGCTTCTTATACCTGCGTATAACGAACAGGAAAATATCGTGCAGAACATTAAATCGCTTATGACCATTGACTATCCCGAATTTGAAATATGCGTTGTAAACGACGGTTCTACGGACAGAACTCACGACCTTATCGTTGAGGCGTTCCACCTTTATAAAATTGAATCTTCCTTTAAGACCTCCATACCCACGCAGGAGGTTCGAGGCATTTATTACAATACCGAATATCCCAACCTTATCTACGTTGATAAGGAAAACGGCGGTAAATCCGATGCTCTTAATGCAGGAATAAACGTTTCATCGTATCCGCTGTTCGCCTGCCTTGATGCGGACTCCCGTATCGAGCCGGACGCTCTGCTTAAACTTTCAACGGAATTCTTGAAAAACTCCGATACTATCGTTGCCGGCGGACTTGTTCGTATTGCCAACGGCTTCAAAATCAAGGACGGCGTAGTCAGCGAATTTACAATGCCGCCCAAAATGGTTGAACGTTTCCAAATCGTTGAATATTACCGTTCTTTCCTTTCGGGAAGAGTAGGATGGGGCGCCGCTAACGCAATGCTTATCGTTTCGGGCGCATTCGGTGTATTCAGAAAATCCTCCGTTATCGAGGTAGGCGGCTACAAGACGAATACCATCGGTGAGGATATGGAAATTGTCGTTCGTTTGCACAAATATTACAGAAGTCACCATAAAAAATACAAGGTTATTTTCTGTGAAGACTCGGTTTGCTGGACTCAGGGCCCCATGTCAATGAAGGATATCCGAAGCCAGCGCCGTCGTTGGCAGATAGGTCTGCTTGATACACTTTTAACACACAAAACAATGTTCTTTAACATCCGCTACGGCATTGTAGGTTTGCTTGCAATTCCGTACAACTGGATATTCGAGCTTCTCGGCGCCGTTATCGAGGTTTTGGGTTATGCGCTCATACCGTTCTCGCTGATAATGGGCGAATTGAATATGTTCTTCTTCATAATTTACTTCCTGCTTGCGGTGCTTTTGGGTATTATCCTTTCAATGGGAAGTCTTGTTCTTGAACAGTTCACGAGAAAATCCATTATGACCGCAAAACAGTGCCTTATGCTTTCAATCTATACGATTCTTGAAAACTTCGGCTACCGTCAAGCGATTACAATTTTCCGTGTTGAGGGAATACTTAAATACCGTAAACTTCGCAGAACGTGGGGTAAGATTCAAAGAAAGGGTATTGAACAATGAAAAAAATTGCAATTTCAGTTATCGCAACTCTTTTGGTACTCGTATTTCTTGCCCAAATCGGCGTTCTTGAAAGATTCGGAATTCACGGAATTTCCGTTTTCACCAAGAAAAAAGAAGACACTTCTTCTTCGTCGTCGGAAAATACCGCAGAAACATATATTGATTCCACTACAAATGTAAGTTACCGCTTCAAAACAAAGGGTGACTACTTCTATCAGTATGTGGACGGCGATTGGGAACAGCTTTTTATGCGCGGCGTAAACATCGGTGCTACCGAACCCGCTTTGTTCCCCGGTGACCTTACCATTTCCTACGACAGTTATCTTCGCTGGTTCGGCTATATCAGCGAAATGAACGCAAACTGCGTTCGAATTTACACGCTTATGCCTCCGCAGTTCTATCAGGCATTGGCGGATTTTAACAAAAGTACAAAAAAGAACGTTTACCTTTTCCAAGGAATTTGGGTAAACGAAGAAGATATTGAACGTCTTTCCGATGCGTATGCGGAAAACGAAAAAATTCTTAACGATTTCACCGCCGACGCAATAAACCTGGTGGACGTTATTCACGGCAACGCAAAAGTGGCGGAAAGCCCCGGTGAAGCATCGGGTACCTACACCGCCGACGTTTCAAAATGGCTCGCAGGGTGGATTATCGGTATCGAATGGGACCCGAACTTCGTTATGAACACGGACCAGCAGCACCCGGACAAGAAAGATTTTGACGGTGAGTATCTGTACACACAGACCGCCTCACCTTTCGAAGCGTTCCTTTGTCGAGTGGGCAATTCAATGATAAAGTACGAAACGGATACCTATAATTTCCAAACTCCGCTTGCTTTCACAAACTGGATTACTACCGACCCGCTTACACACCCCAACGAACCCCACTTCGATGAGGATAAGGCAACGGTAAATACAGAAAACGTTAAGTACAGAGATTTTGGACCCGGTATGTTTGCTTCGTACCACATTTACCCGTACTATCCCGACAGTCTTAACTATCAGACAGACTATCTTCAGTACATTGACGAGGACGGCAACGTAAACACCTACCTTGCTTATCTTGAAGACCTTAAGCTTGCACACACTATGCCTATCATCGTTGCCGAATTCGGTATTCCCACCTCACGAGGCTTGGGCCATAAGAGTGTTATGGGTTACGACCAGGGCGGCGTTGATGAGATGGACCAAGGCGAAATGATTATAAATATGCTCAGGTATATTGAAGATACTAAATATGCGGGAGCAATTATTTTCACATGGCAGGATGAATGGTTTAAGAGAACGTGGAACAACGTTATGTACGATATCGCTGACCGCCGTCCTTTCTGGACGAACATTCAGACAACGGAACAGTGCTTCGGCGTAATGGCATTCGACCCCGGTCAGGAAAAGTGCGTTTGCTACGTTGACGGCGAAACAAACGATTGGAATTCATTTTCACCTGTGGTTTCAACGTCGCAGGGCGACCTTTATGTTACAAGCGACGAAAGATACGTGTATTTTATGGTGGATGCCAAGGACTACGACTTCGAAAACGATACGCTTGTCATTCCCGTAAACACCATTGCAGACCAGGGAAACAGTGCGGCAACCGCTTACGGTGCACAGTTCGACAAGGATGCCGACTTCCTTATTTACATCAACGGCAAGGAAGATTCCCATATCTTCGTTGACAGATATTACGATGCTTTCAACTACTATTTCCTTAACTCCAAAAAGCTCAGCGATATTCCCGAGGAAGAAAATGCCAACGTTAAAAACAGCGGTAATTTCGACATTATGCGCCTCTGCTACGGCTATAACCTTACCGTAAAGGGAACGGGCGAGGTGGTTACCGATAAGGCTTACGAAACGGGCAAACTTCTTTTCGGAAACGGCAATCCCGATGCGGAAAATTACAGGTCGTTAAGTGATTTCTGCTACAAAAACGGCAAACTTGAAATAAGAATTCCGTGGCAGCTTCTTAACATTATGGACCCGTCGGGCAAAAAGCAGATTTCCGATTTCTGGCAGACGCAGGTTATTTCGCCCCAGGATTACACGGAATTCAATATGGGCTTTGGGTACAGAAGCAACACAAGCACCGATACGCTTCAGGTTTCCCTTTCCGGCTCCTACGACTACAAAGCGTGGAATATGCCCACGTGGCACGAGCGTCTTAAACCTGCATATTATCAGTTGCAGGAATATCTTTCAAAATTCGTGGAGGAACAATGAAAAAACTGATTTCGGCTTTGCTTGCGGCTCTTGTGATTTTATCGGCAACGGGCTGCAACAGTCCGCTTGTTAATCCGGATGAAAAAAAGAATAACAACGGTAATTATCCCTCGCCGGAATCGTCGGTCGCAGCACCTAACGGCTACGGTGTCGATTTTGATTTTTTCACACATTCCAACGGATATTTCTACAAAAACGGTGAGAATACGGAACTTACCTACATTCGAGGCGTGAATATGGGACTTTCCGAAGCCACCACGGATTTGGCAAATCCCGATATCACCTACGATACGTTCAGCGAATGGTTCTCGCAAATCAAGGAAATGAACGCCAATACGGTGCGTGTCTTTTCCGTTATGAACCCGGATTTCTATAATGCGCTTTACGATTTCAACAAGGAACATTCCGATTCTCCGCTTTACCTTATTCAGGGAATATGGTTTTCCGAGGACCTTATGTACGAACTGACCGATGCTCTGGAAAGCGATGAAATTCTTATTTCCGCGTTCAAGCGCTCTGTTACTGAAACAATCGACATTGTTCACGGAAACAGCAACTATACCACCTACGGCAAAATTTCGCCGGCTATTTACAAAAAAGACGTTTCAAAGTATTGCATAGGCTATATTCTCGGCCTTGAATATCCTGCCGAATTCGTTATTGAAACGAATGCTTCGCACCCGGATAAAAAGGAATTTTCGGGAACATATCTTTATACCGACACCGGCGCATCGCCGTTTGAATATTTTCTGTGCGACGTTGGCGAAACGCTTATCGCATACGAAACAGACAATTATTCCCACCAGACACCCATTGCGTTTCTTAACTGGCAGACGCTTGACACCATAAGACATTCCAACGAGCCCTTTGTGGACGAGGAAGATGCGGTCAGCGTAAATACCGAAAATATTATGAAAACGTCAATGTACGTTCCAGGACTTTTTGCCGCAGTAGATATTTACCCCTATTACCCGGAATTTATGAATCACCAAGGCGAATATCTTGAATACCGTGACGAAAACGGCAACAGTGACACTTACAGAGCGTATCTTAATGACCTTAAAAAGCAGTATTCCGTGCCGGTTCTTGTTGCCGAATACGGACTTCCCACATCAAGAGCCGTTGCACATCTTTCGGTTAACGGCTACAATCAAGGCGGATTGACCGAGCAGGAGCAGGGCGAATACTGCGCACAAATGACAAGAAGCATTGCGCTTGAAGGCTATTGCGGCGGACTTCTTTTCTCGTGGCAGGACGAATGGTTCAAAAGAACGTGGAATACCACAATGTACTATCCCGAAAATCCCTCGGAAAGAACGCACAATCTGTCCTCCGCCGAGCAGAGTTACGGAATTGTAAGTTATGACGTTTCAAAATACTATCCCGACGGTGATTTTTCTGAATGGACTGATTTGGATTTCATTCAAAACACCAACGTAAAGGTTCGCTACGATGCGGAATATATGCACGTCTACGTGGAACTTCCGTCGAATTTCAATTTTGAAAAGGATAAATACTACGTTCCCATCTCGGTTTTGGGCGCAGGAAGCACCGAATGTAAAGATAAAAATCTTTCGTTTGATAAAAATTGCGATTTCCTGCTTGAAATAAACGGCGAACAAAATACCCGAATACTGTGCGACGAATACGTGGATTTGTTCAAATTCAAGTATTACGTGCAGAAAAACGTGTTCGGAAACGTGGCAAGCCTTGCGGATAATACCGGCAAATACAACAAAATTCAGATGATTGTTGCAAACGAAATGTACTTGCCCGACGATGACAAAACTATTCCTCCTCAGTCCTACGAAACGGGACTTCTCAGATACGGCATCGCCAATCCCGATTCGGAACAGTTTAATTCTCAGGCAGATTTCTATTATAAGGACGGCGAGGTGGAAATTCGCATTGCGTGGCACTTGCTTAACGTTGCGAATGCTCGGCTGAGTATGTGCATTGACAAGTTCACCGGCGATGAAGTCACTTTCACGGGCTTTAAGGACATTTATATCGGCAGCGGCACAAGCGGCGAAATATCGTTAAATCCCACATACTTCGAAGCGCCTAAGTTCGTTAAGGTGAAAAAACGTCTTAAAGCTTCATATAAATATATGAAAGACGCCTTTGCCGAACTGAAAGAAAATATCAGCAACTGAAAAATTTCACGATAACAGTAAAATAATAAATCAGCCCCCTGCGGATTGAACGCAGGGGGCTTTGCTGTTTTAGATTACTGTTAATTTGATTAGTCTGCTGTGTATTCAACAGTGGAAGCGGTTTTATATGCACATCCTGCAAGGTTGGCGGTAACTGTTTCGTCGTTCAAACAAGATACTGACATTGTTCCGCTGAACGTTGTGCCGGCGAACATATATCTTATTCCCATTGTATCATACGATACTTTTTCGCCTAAACTGTCGTATGCACCTGCGGTGAGCGATCCTACAAGATTTGAGAAATAGCATTCACGGGGAACTGTAAGTGTTATGACCGTTTCTTCACCGGGGGCAAGGTTTACGTTACATCTTGCAGAAGTGATGGGGGTAAGATTTTCATCGGCATAAGCCACGTGACCCCAGTTGTAATTCAGTGATACCCATGTAACAGTTGCCGTAGTGTTGTTCTTGATAAGAAGTTGAACTTCTTTTTCAGTTTCGCCGTCTTCAAAAACAAGATCGGAGAAAGGCAGACTTGATGCGTTAGCACCCGACGTGCTGACAATGTAAAGATTTTGTCCAGCAAGCGTGTAACGGGCACAAGCCGTGTTTTCACAGAAAAGGCACTGTGCATCGTTATAATCAATGATGCTTTGGAGATTTTCGGGCAACAGAGTAGCACGGGTAACATTTTCGAATGTATCTTGTGCGCTCATTGAACCTGTTGCGGATAAGCCAACTGTTACGGCAGGGTCGTTAAGACAGGTAACGTACAGACTTCCGTCAGCGGTATTGCTAAATCCGAATTTAATTCCGAAATCTTTATAAGAAATCTGCTCGCCTAAACTGTCGTACGCACCTTGAGTGAGCTGCCCCGGCTGATTTGAGAAATAACACATTTTGGGAACGGTCAATTCGATAACCGCATATTCACCGGGGAGAATACGTTCTGATGAGTACGTGCCGGATATACGGACAAGTTGGTCAGCAGAGGGATATGCCAAATATCCCCAGTTATAGCAAAGGGTGGCTCCCGTAAGAGTTGCATTTGTGTCGTTGTAAACAAGGAAGCGGTAAAGTTTACTGTCTTCGTTACCCATATCTGAGAATTTGAATGGTGTAACTCTGCTTGAACCGGATTTTGATACAACGTAATTTCTTGTTCCTGCAAGAGTAATCTTGGCAACATCCACGTTGTGGTGACCCGTGGCGGGAAGTGAAACAATGTTTTCTGTTACTCCTTCGCAATGGACACATTTGTCACCGTATCTAAAACCGTCAATGCAATCGGCAATGCTTCTTGTTCCGATATAGCCAATCCGTTCAAGTTCTTGAACAAGGTCTTCGGGTACTGAGAGTTTATTCGATATCAGGCTTGCATTAACATGTCTGCCGCCGTTGGCACCGGCCTGCGATAATGCATAATTGAGTGTGGCTTCGTTAAGTCCGGAAACGTAAAGAGTGCCGTCGTTTACTGCACCGTCAAACATAAACCTTAATCCTACGGAATGATAGTCAATAAGTTGACCTAAACTGTCAGAACTTCCGTCTGTTGCGTTGTTGCGCAAATTGGAGTAAATTGCTTGGCGGGGCAAGGTAAGAGTGATTTCAATTCCCTGGCCGGGCATAAGCTCAAGTGATTTGGCCGTATTGGGAATACGTGTAAGATTGTCAGCATCGGGATAAGCATAGAAGCCCCAATTATAGTTAAGCGTAACGCTTGTAAGTTTTTTGTTTGTGCCGTTGTACAGATACAAGTGAATTTCTTTTTCGTTTTCATCACCCATATCCACGAACTTAAAGGGTGAATATTCAACTCCGGGACGGGTAACTAAGTATGAACCGTTAATGTCGTTAAAACCAACGGTTTCAAATGACTTGTGACTGAGTGCCGGAACAATAGTATCACTTGTGATGCGGCCGCATCGTGTGCAGGCGGAAATTTCAAATCCATCAGCGTCGCAGGTGGGTGCAATGTAGGAAGTAACCTTATCGTTATGACCGAGGGAAGCAATCCTCTCCGTTTTAGTAGCGTTACAACGGGTGCAGGCAAAATATTTTGTTCCTTCTGCTTCGCAGGTAGCGGGAGCGGTGGAGGTAAGAACAAAATCATGACCTAATGCGCTATGCATCGTCTGACCGCAGATTTCGCATACCTGAGCGGTAAGGCAAGTTGCTTCAGCACCGGGCGTATGCGCACCGTAGTCTTCAAGGGCAGTTTGAGTCATTTCAGCGGAGCAGTGTACGCAAAGATTGGAAGAATGACCTTTGTGCATACAGTCGTGTTCAAAAAGTCCGATCTTTGAAAAACCGCAGGCGGTAAGTCCGTCATTGACATAGTTGGGAACTGCCGTGTTCTGCAACAGCGCAACGGGTTCGTCGTTGAAGCAAGCCGTTTTTGAAAGGCAGGCATTGATGTTTCCTGCTTCCACACCGTCGGAATTTATGCAGGTAATGTAAACGTTTCCGGTGGCATTGCCGCCGCCGAACATAATACGAAGTCCCAAATCCTCATAGGAAACTATCTCGCCGTTGCTGTCGGTAGAACCGTCGGTAAGGTAGCCCGATTTATTGGACATTATGCAATTCTTGGGAACGGTCAGTGTAACTTGGATGCCGTTGTGAGGTGCAAGAGAGCCGTTCCAACAGGTGTTTGGAATACGTGTAAGTGTTCCGTTGGCAGGATAAGCGTAGTATCCCCAACGGTAGCCGAGTGAGAATGTTGTAATAGTCTTATCCGTATCATTGAAGAGATAAAAACTTACTTGTTTGGAATCTCCGCTCATACTCATTGTCTTAAAGGGAGTGAGTTTATCTGCACCGGCATTTGTAACGACGTAATAGTAAGCACCGTTTACGGAAATGCGAACAGTTTCTGTTTCGGCGTGATTCAAAGCACTGATGTTGTCGGTTTCAACGATTCGGCAGCGAGTACAGATGTGATCTACTTTTCCTGCTTCGGTGCAGGTAGCGGGAACAGAACTGTTTTCAAAATCGTGACCTAAAGCGTCATTGATGATAGCATGACAATTTCTGCAAACTTGCGGTGCCGTGCAGGTTGCGTTAGCTCCGCCTTGATGCGGAAGCAGGGGTGAAGCGGTAAGTGAACCGGATATTATACTGTTGCAGTCCGCACAGTAGGTGTATGCGCCGTGACCGCGACGTGCGCAGGTGGAATTCATTGAACCAAATATAACGGTATTTGAATGTGCGCAGGAAGCATTGGCACGACAAACGTAAAGCGCCATATCGCAGGTTTCTTTTTCAGTAACATTCCACGTTCCGGAGGACGAGGCGGTGAAACTGCCGGCCGAATCAATTTGACCTGTAACGGGATTAAACCATATATAATTATATGAAGCATTAGCTGTTAAGTGACCTAAAACACCGGTTTTTACAGCATTTTCGGGTGTTGCGTTAGGTGTTCTTGCAATAGTAGTATCACTGAAATTGTAGAAGTAAACTACTGCCTTGCTTGAGTCATTCGCAGAAGCGCAAATGGGGAATACTCCGTTGTTTTCGGGCGTAAAGTATTCCGTATAGTCAAAGCGAGGAACAAGGTCGTACCAATTTCCAACCAAGTTGGACATAAATTCGTGCAGATAGCCTAACTGATAAGTGCTTGGATATTCAAGTGAACTTTCCCACGTTGCGGCAACTTTATCTGCGGCGGTAATAATATCTACACCGTCGGTACTGTCTTCGTCTTCACCGTAGGAACTTAAATAGCACCATGTGTCCTGACCGCCCCATGCGGCACCGTACATTCCGCTGAGGTATGCCATCCAGCCCTGAACTCTTGCACCGAAATTTTTTGTCCAAAGGTAACAGTATTTTCCCTCGTAAAGAACTACCGGTTTACCTTGACCGTTCTGCCAATAATCCATAGGTGCAGTTTGATTTATTTTTACATTGTAACTTTGTGACCACTGTGAAGCATACCAAGTATGCGCTGAACAGTCACGGAAAGCAGAATCTGAAGCGGCGGTACTGCCGGAATATTCCTGATGAGCGGTCAACGGATGCGAGTAGGCATCGTGATGAGCGATACGTTCAGCAACATAAACGTAGGGGTTGTTTACGTATGACCATTCCATGTGACTGTTATATTCACTTCTATCCCAATAGAAGTCGTTGTCAACCTCTTGACCGAGAGTCCAGAAAACGGGATAAGCACCGTAACGGGCAACCCAGTATCTTGAAATAAGGTCAAGTGCTTCTTTTGCCGAATCGGATAAATCGTACACGGTAACGTTTGAATGATTTTCGTTTGCTGTGCCTACGGGGGTATTTGACCATCCGCCGTTATTATTGATAAATGATTTCATATCCGACGGGAAGAAGAATTCCGCATTTGAATGGCACAATCCGTAGGAGGCGATTATGTCGAATTTTTCGTCATTAACGTGGAAACCGTCAATATCTTCTTGGGTGATGCCGTTTTTTGCATTGAAGCCTGCACCAATCGGTTCGGACTGAATAACGGTGAAGTTCTGCTGAACACGTTTTTTTACTACTGTTTTAATGTTTGAAACGGGTTCGGAGCCCATTCCCCAATGGGTATCGCCGAGATAGAAGAACGGTGTTCCGTCTGCATAGGTGAAATATTTTGTTGATCCGGTTTTTACGAATCCGTGACGGTAAATATCAAGAGTTCCTGCGTAAGGTGTGCAGATAACTGTTCCGGTCTGATTGTGAAGCCCCCCATCAAGGGTGTTTGAACAATCGGTGTAATAAGTCCATGTTCCGGGTTCGGTGCAAACAAAACGGGCACGCCAAATATTGCTTCCGTCCCAGAATGCGGGAACGGTGTAGGTGACTGTTCCGTTTGTAAGGACAAGGTCGAGAGTTACGTCCTTATAGGGGTTCGAGTAAGTGTTTTTTGCAACAAAGACTGCCTCGTTGAGTGTCCATGTGGAAGCACGGCCTACTTCGTGAGCATAGTCGCTGCCGTCGTCAATAAGAATAATGCGGAAATTGTCTATTTTTATATTTGTTACGTCGGCAGCAATCATGTGAAAACCGAATTTCCACCAACCCGAAGCGTTAACGTCGGCATCGGAAACGGTAAAAGTGTCTTCGTAAGAATACCACTGATTACCTGCCTTTGTGCCTGCACCCTTTAAGCCTCTGTAGTTTGTAAAATTACAGAAAGAATACTGTTTATCAGTACGGATAACGCAGGAGAAAGGCTGTTCGGCGGTAGTATTGTTCGCTTTGTAGTCAAATGAAATCTTATATGTACCTGCACGGTCAATTCTTGTTTTAATATTTATTGCAGCGGTGTGGAATGAATAACTGCTTCCTGAATTTTTTGTAAATTTAAAACAGTTGCCGTCCTTGCCGTCAGCAGAAATGGCCGTTGTGACTGAACCGAATGATTCCGTCCACATAGTGTCGTTTACGTTTGAAACATTATCAAAGGAAGAAGAACTTTCGGGAATTATATTTGCCGATTCGGAAGCGATAACCTTTACATTGTCAATGTAAATTTCCGAAACGGAGTTGTGAATTTGATGTAAGCAAAGATCCCACTTATTTTTGGATGCAAAATCTGCTTCGGTGAAAGTGAGAGTAGCGGTGTATGTGTACCATACGCCCGATGAACCGAATTTTGCCTGAGACAGTTCACCGTAATAATTATCACCGTAAAGTCTTGCAAATGAATACTGCTTGTCGGTACGAATAAGTACTGTGAACGGCTGACATTCGGATGAAGAGGTTACCGAGTAGTCGAACAGAAGTGTGTATGTACCGGGGTGATCTATATAAGGAGCAAGATTTAATGCGGCTGAAGCATACGATCCGCCGGAAGCGGGTTTTACCACTTTGAGGCATTTTCCGGGGTTGCCTAAATCAACTACCGACATGTTAGGCGAACCGTAGTGGTTACCCCAACCTGCATCGATAGGAGAAACTGCACTGTCAAAATTACTTGCTTTGTCCGGAATAATATTTCCGGCACGGCAGATAAGGCTGTTTTCTGTTGCCGATACATTAAGCGCAAGCATTGGAAATACAGACAGAATCATTGTAAGGCTAATCAGAATACTCAAAAATTTAGTATGTGTTTTTTTCATAACGATACATCTCTTTCCTTATTTTTCTTTTGGCTTCGAAAACATTATAGCATACCGCTTTTTCAATTTCAAGAGGAAATTTAATTATTTGTTAAATATTTGTACATAATTTCAAAACACCGAAAAGTGCGGTGATTACTGCGTTTTCGTGAATTCGGGACAAAAAATATTCTTATTATAATATAGTAATGAAGCGATTATTCGGTGAGAAAATGAAAATTTGGTATTGACAAACGGTTCATTTTATGCAATCATAAAAATGCAGGGGAAAGTGGCTCTTATGACATTTTCCGTACGCATAACGGTATGAATCAGAAACTAATCAAATTTGCAAAAAAAGTTGTGTCTTTATTACTTTATTCGTATTTTCATCATTTGCGGGGAATAGACTATGAACGATTACAAAAGAACTGTTCTCATAGTGGACGATAACGAGTTTAACCGTGATTTTTTAACAGAATTACTTTCAGATGAGTATTTTGTTCTTAAAGCGGAAAACGGTCAAGTCGCTTTTGATTTGCTGAAAAGCGACGACGGAATGATTTCTGCGGTTTTGCTCGATATGCACATGCCGGTTATGGACGGAGCGACGTTTCTCGACGCCGCCGGCAAGGATGCCAAAATTTCCAAGATACCCGTAATAATAATGACCACATCAGACGATATTAAAACTGAAGTAAGTTGGCTTAACAAAGGCGCAGTGGACTTTATTCCCAAGCCGTTTCATCCCGATGCGGTAAAAGCACGACTTAAAAATGCCATCAATCTCCGTGAATCGGTGGCAATGCTTTCCGCCACGGAATTTGACGAACTCACGGGTTTTTACACCCGAGGCGCATTCTTGAAGCACGCAGAAATTCTGCTGCAAAAGCGGCCGGACGTTCGTTTTGACCTTGTGACCGCAACTATATTCGACTTTGACCAGATCAGTTACAAATACGGCTCGGACATGGCGACTGAGGTGGTTCGCTGCATCGGTCAGAACGTGCTTGAAGGAGACACTGAGTATTGCATTACGGGAAGATTCGATAACGAACAGTTTGCTGCACTGATTCAGGTGGATGCCGACGGAGCAGACGGCATGGAACAAATCAAAAAGACACAAATTGCGATAGAAACTAACTCGCCGGTGAAGGACGTTAAACTTAAATATGCGATATACGAAAACGTTGAGCATAACATTCCCGTCTACGTTTTGTGCAGCCGTGCGTTCAATGCGCTTCAGCAAATCAGACACAGTTACGGCGTGACCTGTGCCAAGTATTCGCCGGAAGTCCAAAAAGAAATAGACATTCTTAACGAATTGGAAGACGGCATGGTCAAAGCACTTGAAGAAAAGCAGTTTGAAGTGTATTATCAGCCGAAATTCTACGTTGCGGACGGAAAAGACCGCATTGCGGGTGCGGAAGCGCTTGTCAGATGGGTGCATCCTGACAAGGGATTTATCAAGCCGGACGTGTTTATCGGTATGTTCGAAAAAAACGGATTTATCAGCAAACTTGACAGATATATGCTTGAAAACGTTTGCCGTGACATTAAGGAATGGCGTGAACAGGGTATTCCCGTGTTTCCCGTTTCGGTTAATTTGTCCCGTGTTGACTTTTCAATAGCCGACCTTGCTCAGCGTGCCGAGGAAATAGTGGATTCTTATGGAATTCCTCACGAACTTATCCATTTTGAAGTTACCGAATCTGCATTTACCAAGCATGACGGTTTGCTGAAAACGATAATTCATCAGTTACATTCGGCAGGCTTTTCCATTGAACTTGACGATTTCGGAACGGGATATTCTTCGCTTTCGTCGTTGCAGAGCCTTGACCTTGACATGGTAAAACTCGATATGAGCCTTATTCGTGAGGACGACCCGAATTCCGGCAAAAGCGTGCTTGAATTGGCACATAACATTGTGAATATGATGAAAATGAAAACAGTTCAGGAGGGCGTGGAAACACAAAGCGAACTTGAACGTGTTCGAGATTTGGGGTGTGCGTTCGTGCAGGGATTTTATTTTTCCAAGCCCCTTTGCAAAAAAGATTTTGTTACATTTATTAAAAATATGAAAGTATAACGAAAATCATTCGATTTTCAAACTTGACCGCCAAAGGCATTTTGTTCTGTATAATATGGGGGAAATATATATATGGACGTTAAAAAGTTTTACGATAGTATAGGCGGAGATTACGACAATGCAAAATCACGTCTGACCAGCGATGAACAACTCGAAAAATTCCTTAAAAGGTTTCCTGCTTACGTTGATATTGAGGGACTTACAACAGCGGTGAACAATAAGGATTACCGCACCGTATTCGACATAACGCATACGGTTAGGGGAATGTGTCTTAATTTGGAACTGACTCCGCTGACGAAAAGCAGTTCGGCGCTTTGCGAATCCGTTCGCAACGGTGCGCCTGCGGAAGACATTCAGCCGCTGCTTGAAAAATTCAGAAAAAATTTCGACAAGGTAAAACAGTGCCTGCAAAACGGTTAGGAACTGTAAAAAGTTACTTGTTATAATTGAACAGCCATAAAAAAGCCTCGAAAGTGTATTAACTTTCGAGGCTTTTTTTTATAAGTTGTATTTTTGTTACTTAAATATGCAGTTGCTTAATTTTCAAGACCTGCTTCTTTGTGTTCTTCAAAGCGGGCGGTGTATGAAAAAGCAAGGGCGGTGAAAATAATCAGAGGCATAATAATTTTGATTGCGATAAGCAAATTATGACTGCTTGCGCAAATGAATTCAACGGTCTGTCCGGCAATAAGAAGCGCACCTGAAATTATCAAAAGAATTATGTTCTTTTCGATTTTGTTCAGTCTGCCTGCAATATATGAAGCGTTAATTGCCGCAACCATGCTGAGAAAACCGTTGACGTCGTTATATGTAGTGAGTGCAACAGTGCCCAAAAATCCGGCAAAAATGAAAAATATCGCTCTTAACATATTTCCGTGAGGCTTTTTATAACCCATCAGCGTATAGAAAAATGTAGCAATAATAATAACAATTCTGAGAGAAATCAATGTAATTGCCAAGGGATTGGGATTATTCAAACTAACCAAACTCATAATTTCGCCGATCAGTGCGATAACACAAAGCACCGCAGAAGCAATCAGTCCGATTTTTGTTCCCTTTTTCAAATTTTTGTAACTATCCATAAAGTATAATCCTTTTATTGATTTGTTTTTTTCGATTATTGAATAATAATGCGTTCACCCGCTGTGCGATATGCGGAAAAATCATTATTCAATGAAATAATATAATTTGCAATAACCTGATAATCGGGAGCGATTTCGTCCAATAACGCAGGATGATCTTTCAGCAAAATTGTCATACCGCTGCCGCCATTTTTTAAGATGTAATTGGTGCACGCCATTGTGTAGTTCTCTTGCGGATCAAGCGGAACGTATTCTCCGTTCTTGAGTATTTGCACGTCGGAAACTCGACGTGTTTCGCCAATACCGATGAGCGCATCACTGTCATCCTTTTTAACTGAAGAAGCAATATCGGTGTGCACGGTACATTTCAAACCCGAAAATTGTCCGAAACTTCCGTTTTCACCTATGGCAAGTCCGTTCTTAGAATAATCCGCTTTGACTTTTTCGTAAAAATATTCAAGCATATCCAAAACTTCCTGCCCGCTGACCTCGGTCATACAAATCATATTTCCGTAGGGGGAGATGTTAATTATGTCGCCGTACGTAATGTCGCCTGCAAGAAGATCGGCACGAATTCCGCCGCCGTTGATATAAGCAAAATCTGCGTCGGTTACGGCACGGTACGAGTCGGAAATTAAATCGCCCAAAGCGATTTCGCGTGAACGCACTAAACGAATTCCGTTTTCGTCAGTGGTTTTTATATCAAAATCCAATTTTGCTATGCTCTCACTCATCATGTTATCTACTGCTGCGGTGATTTCGGCAAGGCGGGCATCGGTATCGGGATCTTTTTTCTCATAATCGGAAATGTAACCCACCGAAATATATCCGTCGGTGGAAATTACAAGTTGACCTATATGCGTGAGTTTTGTTCCCGTCTGTGCAATAATAACGTCTTCTCCGAGTTCGTTCTGCTCAATACGGCTCGGAATTTCGGAATGAGAATGTCCGTCAAGAATTACATCTACGCCTTGAGTGTTCTGCGCAATGGCGTAGGAAGTGAAAGGCATGGAATTTTCATCTACGCCCATGTGCATCATCAAAATGACGTAATCGGCGCCCTGAGCACGGCAGGCATCTACGTTTTCCTGCACCGTGGAATATAACGCTTCGCCGTCGGTTCCGCAGAAATCGTAAACGTTGTTTCCGTTTTCCTGAAAATAAGCCGGCGCTGATGAAGACTTGCTTTCGGGTGTGGATATGCCCACAAAACCGACTTTCACATAGCCGAAATCACGGATATCGTACGGCTTTGTGTATTCCAACGGAGTTTTGCCGCTGCCGGTGTACGTCACGTTGCAACACAGATATGTTGCATTTGCTTTCTGTACAAGCTTGGTAAGTTGCTCCATTCCGTAATCGAATTCATGATTGCCGAATACGGCGTAGTCATAGCCGATGATATTCATTGCGTCGATCGCTGATTCTCCGGCGGAAATAGCCGTTTGATACGTGCCTTGCAACGCATCACCGCAGTCAACGGTCACAACGTTGGGCGTACGTGTTAAAACGGATTTCTTGTAAGCGGCAAGGCCGGAATAACCGATATTGTCGTTTATAGCACCGTGAACGTCATTGGTGAAAAGAACGACCACATCCTGCTTTGCGGTTTTTGTACCTGTGCAGGCGGTAAATGACAGTAAAACTGACAGAATCAGAATAAATGAAAATATTTTTTTCATAAAACTTCCTTTTGCAGACGAATATTGGTTTTGTCGGTACGGCATTCGCTGCAAACATTACTTTGACTTGAAAAGTGGAAGCACCACTCGGAAAATATAAACCGACATCGCAAAATATTATATCATATCCGCACCGAAAATGCAAAATCTTTTAGTGTAGAAGATGTGATGATGAAGCAAAGTTGCCCAGCGGTTATATGGGCTTTTTGCTTTTGCGGTATTCACTCGGAGTTTTGCCGGTAATGCTCTTAAAAAGTCTTCGGAAATATATTGCCGATTCAAAGCCGTAAGTATATGCTATATCCTCTATTTTTTCATTCGGCTCGCTGACAAGAGTGTTCATTGCGTGACGGATACGAATTTTGTTTTTATAATCAATCGGCGTCATTCCCGTTTCATTCTTGAAAGCCGTGAAGAAGCGAACCTCACTCATATAGCAAAGCGACGCAAGATATTTTACGGAAACTTTTTTATCAAAATTCATTTCCAAATAGTCGAGCGCAGGCTGAATTGTGGTGCTTTCCGAAATTTCGGTATATTTAAGTTGTGAAAAGGTGTCCGCACAAAGCGAATAAAACGTACTCACGAAAGAAAACGATTCCGAGTTTGTGTCATTCTGATGCTCGTAAATGTACTTCATTTTCGCTTCCGAGTCCGCATTTCCCTTTAATATTTGGATATGTATTAACTTGTTTTTCAAAGGGTCGTAGCGCCAATCAAAGTCAAAATGTGCCGTGATTGACTCTATTATTCCTTTTCCGTGCCACCGATACCGGTATGTGCACCCTTTCGGGATAAACGCAAAATTTCCCGCATACGCCGTAACAAAATTTCCGTTTTCTTCAAAATCGACTTGACCGCTTATTACGTAAGACAGATTGTGGCTCGGTCGTGGAGTTGTTGAAAAATCATCGCTGACTTCATCTTTATATTCATACGAATCTGTAACAAAATACTTCAGCCCCTGCTTCGGACAGTACATAATCAGTTTCCTTTCTTTAGTGCAACAATACAAATCCTACGGACTTTAATATATTGTTACGTTAGAATAAGTTTCATTTATTGTATTATAAGTTATTGTATATGTTACGTCAATATGATATTATAAGCTTGTGAAAATTTGTAATTCATAAATTGATGCAAAAGCAATAAAAAAGGAGAAGAGATATGAAAAAAACACGTTTTTTAATTGCATTGATGCTGATTTTAGCATTAGTCGTATCATGCTTGCAGGTCGTTTCGGTGCCTGCCCTTGCAAAGAGCGATTACGTTGCATTTTCAATTACAAACGGAAATCAGTATTATCATCTAATAAAGAATATTTTTTCGTTTGAAAATCGAAAAAGCGAAACGTTTGAAAGAAAATATAATGTTTATAATCCCACCGACCACGATGTTTGGGTACAGTTTGAGGTAATAGACCTCGCAACGTGGGGACCCACCGCAAAAAGCGGTGAAATACTTGTTGCGGCAGGAGGATCAACAGAAATTTCCACCGGCAACATTACGGTTGACGGAAGCGGAAAAATCACCTGCTCAACACAAGCGGGCAACGTAACACAAATAGCCGTTACTGCGGCAACGCTTCGTGTTAACATTCTCGGCAGTGCCGGACCTACAAAGTTCGACAATCAGTTAGCTGAGGGCGAAAAAATATATTTTGAACCCTTGGACCAGGCAGAGCTTTCGTGGTACAACAACGGCACAACGACGGATGCCACCTTGTATTCAAGCTCGTCTAATGCGGCTTTTGAAACACGTCTTCCCGAAGTTGGAAAATACATCGGTTGGAAAATTTCCGGCGCTACTAAGTGCTATCACATAATGAACGAAACGTTCTCATTTGAAACGGACAGAGCAGGCACAACCTTTGTACGTTCGTACGACATATATAACTTATCCGACAGCGAAATTCACGTTATGGTTGAATTGGACGGCAGTTGGAAAGAATATGCAATGGGTACTCAAGTAACTATTCCTGCCGGCGGTCACGAAGAGGTTTCCACAAAGAATATTGTTGTTGATGCAGACGGAAAAATTCTTGATTATAACGGAGCAAACCCCATTCCGCTGACAAATGCAAGAATAAGATTTAATATAGGACACACAAGTGCGTACGACGGTTATGAAAATACCGACTGCTATATTGTTGCCAAAGATGAAAGAGAAATCGCATGGCTGCAGGATAACGAACCTTCGGGCAGTCTTATGGGTGCAACCATAGAAAGGGTTAAAAAGGCAGATTTGGAAAATGATTTCCCCGAACTTGCAGAGTTTATCGGTTGGAAGCTTTCCGGCGCTACTCAGTATTATCACATGATAAACGGAACGTTCTCCTTTGAAACGGACAGAGCCGATTCAACCTTTGTACGTACTTACGATGTGTACAATTTGTCAGACAGAGAAATCTATGTTCAAGCCGAATTGGACGGCAGTTGGAAAGAGTATGCAATAGGAACTCGAGTAACTATTCCTGCCGGCGGTCACGACGCAGTTTCCACAAAGAATATTGTTGTTGACGCAGACGGAAAAATTCTTGATAATAACGGAGCAAATCCCATTCCGCTGACAAGTGCAAGAATAAGATTTAATATAGGACACACAAGTTCGTTCGGCGATTTTGCCGATGCTGACTGCTATATTCTTCCGAGAGATGAAGAAGAACTTGCATGGCTGCAGGATAACGAACCTGCGGGCAACCTCGGCGCAACCGTAAAGAAAATAAAGATGTCAGATATCGGCGGAAACGGCGGACTTCTTATGAAGCAAACGATTGATTTTTCCGACCCCAACCTTATGATATCGGGACGTTACACGGAAAATGCAGACGGTTCAAGAACAATTGGCTTTGAGCCGTACACGGAATTGAACTTTACGGGAACTTCCGTTTCGGTAAACGGTTCGGGAAGCTGCTATCTTGAAATAGACGGCGTTCCCTATAAGGTAAACGGACAGTACAAATGTATTGCACTTTCTTCCAATAAAGGCCTTGCGGAAAATCTTCCCGAGGGCAACCACTGTGTAAGACTTTACGCATTCTCACAGCGCTGCAACTATACGATAAAAGAATTCTATATTGACCTTAATGCACAGACTCTGCCCCCGGAATACAATAAGACTATCGAATTTATCGGTTCGTCCTCGCTTGTTGCGTACACCGATGCACGTGATCCTCACGAAGAATACGATACAAACACAAGTTATATGATTTCTTTTGCATACCAGACGGGCAAGATGCTTCAGAATGACGGTTTCCGCTTTAATACCGTCGCATACGGCGGAAGCGGTGTTGTATATCATTCATCTGCAAACGGCGCTTCAGCAGACGGAGATAAGGACTATCTCACCATGCAGGACCGTTACAAATTAGTGCATGAATATTTGGGCGGAAAGGGCAATCCCGAACCGACACCTGTAGCCGCTTGGGATCACTCAAAATACGTTCCCGATTATATTGCTCTCTATCTTGGCGCAAATGATTTGGGACAGGGCTTGGACGTATTCAAAACAAATTACAAGGGCTTTATTGATCAGCTTTTGGGATATTATCCCGATGCGGTTATAATTGCAATGGCTCCGTATAATTCCAACGAAAGCTATGCAAAGGCATTGGAAAGCGTTGTAAATGAATATCACAGTATGCAGGTAAGATATGTAAATACCTTGAATTGGGGCGTAAGTGCAAGTCCCACCGACGGCATGCATGCCGTTGCGGCAGACCATGTAGTGCTTGCACAAAAGCTTTACCCCGAATTGCAGAAAATATGCCTCACGGATACTTTTGAATTTGATTCCAAAAATCTTGCTCTTGAAAATAGTCTTACGTTCCGTTTCAAAGGATTCCTGCACGATAAAACTCCGGCAGATGATGCTTATATGGAATTCAAAATCGGCGATGTTCGCACGGAAAACATTCCTCTTTCAAAGGCAACTACCGATGAAAAGGGCAGATACGTATTTAATTGTCACGTAAACGTTCTTGAGCTTGACGAAAAGATAGAACCGATCTTCCACGACGGCGAAAAGACCGTTGAAAGACAAAATCCGGTTTCGGTAACAGATTATCTTGAGCAGGTTCTTGCAAACCATAAAGGCGGAACGGCAGAAGATATAAAGAACGTCAACATTGTCAATGCAATATCAAACTACGCACACTATGCGCAGATAGCACTTGACGAAACCCATGAGGCGTACACCGTCGGCGCTGACGGAAAATATCACGGCACAGCGGCAAGAACTGCAATTACTCAGAAAACTGTTGACCAACTTTTGGACTATAAGGCAGTAAAGAATGTTGCAGGCGAATTTACCGATGTAACGGCTACTTCACGAAGCCTTGCACTTTATGACAAAACGGCAATAATCGTTTACATTACACCTGCAAACAGCAGTTATATTCCTGATGTTAAGGTAACCGACAAGTTCGGCGAAAATGCAGATTTCACCTGCGAAAAGCAAGCAGACGGCAGATATATGGTTGTTATCTCCGGCATTGCGGCGCACATGCTGGGCAGCGGATATACAGTAGACATTGACAACGGCAAACTGACTTACACTAACCTTTCTGCACTTTCGTATGCTTATTCAATTCTTTTAAGCAGCAACAGTGAAGCATCTAAAAATGCAGTGTCTGCATTATATGACTATTTTGTAGCCGCAGATAATTTTAAGAAGTGAGGGTAATAATATGAAAGCCGAAAAGAAAATGTATGAAAACCCCGAATTAGAGATTATCGGCCTTACAAAAGAAGACGTTTTCACCAACGACAGCAGCACGAGTTGGAAAGACCCTGCAGAGCTTGAGGAAATTCCCGACTAAACTTACTTTTTTCTGCTTACTTTTTCTTGAAAGAAAAGGAAGCGAAAAGAACTTTTATCTCACTTCGTGACAACTTACTTTTCTTATAAGAAAAGTAAGCAAAAGAATTTTTATCTCACTTCGTGGCAATAGAATAAATTTTATACAAAAAGGACGGTATTAAACCGTCCTTTTTCGTTGCTTTTATTTATGCCAATAGCTCATTTAACCAAAAAAAGCCTCCCTTGTGCAAAGGGAGGTGTTGAGCGTAGCGAAACGGAGGGATTGTATATAAAGTATAAACAAAAGACGGTTGTTTTCATATTACCCTCAACACAATCCCTCAGTCACTTCGTGCCAGCTCCCTTTACACAAGGGAGCCTTATTATATACAAAAGATTATTGTATTGCCGCAAAGCGAAATCAGCTTTCTTTTGCCTACTTTTCTTTCCCGAAAGAAAAGTACGGTGCCGCAAAGCGGAAGCAGCTTTCTTTTGCCTACTTTCCTTTCCCGAAAGAAAAGTACGGTACCGCAAAGCGAGGCAATAAAATCTGTGATTTTGACGGAGAAATTGCATATAATGCAGTAATTTTTAGCAAATAAATACATATTTTTACTTGCAATATTATTTAATGTTGAGAATGAGGGCTGCAAACGAAAAATTATTACGTACTATTGACATTTTCAAATAACTGTGATATTCTTATTTCATACAATATTATTGTATATTAGGAGAGTTTTATGGGACTTTTCGACACATTGAAAAAAGCGGCAACAGATGCCTTGAAAAGTAACGTTTCAAGCGCCACGAGAAAGGCGATGAATAATGTTACGACTGCCACGTCAAATGCAATCAACAAAGCGTTTACGCCTAAGGAGTCAAAAACATTTACATTTGAAGCTTTGCCGAATACTTTGGACGAAATGAAGGCACTTCCGGAAGCAACACTTGATACCCCGTTCAAGACGGCGGCTCTTTCGGTTTGCGCACTCTGCACTTTCGGCGAAAACAGAGCGGTAGCAAAGGAAATGCTCAATTTCCTTAAGGGACCAAGTCCACTTACGCCCTCGGAGGAACAGTTTATTGCAAACAGATTTATGGACGGCAAAAAGTATATTCCCGTTTCATATTTTGAGGGTGCAGTTCCGACCAACGATTACAAACCCAATGTTCCGTACAAAATAACGGTTATGGCAGGCCCGTATTCGTTCAAGGACCCCAACTATGCAACACTTTTCATTAAATCCGGCGGTGCGGATTCCGAACGCCAGATAACGCTCAGAAAAAAAGGCGAAACAGGACAGTGGTTCATGTGGGAACAGTTCCTGCTTCCCGATATTCGCCAGCCTAAGTCGGCTGACCCCTGGGCATAACTTTTCTGCCGAAATCATCGGCTGATAAATTCATTTTATTTGAATTAAGCACTACAAATAATTTTTTATGAGGTGATATTATGGGACTTATTAAAGCAGCAATCGGCGCAGTTGGCGGCAACCTTGCAGATCAGTGGAAAGAGTTCTTTTCCTGCGATGCATTACCCGCAGACGTGCTTGTAAGACAGGGAAATAAACAAATCGGAAAACGTTCGTCAAACACAAAGGGAAGCGACAACGTTATCAGCGACGGTTCGGGAATTGCAGTTGCCGACGGTCAGTGTATGATTATCGTTGAGCAGGGCAAGGTAGTAGAAGTCTGCGCTGAACCCGGTGTGTTCACGTACAGAACAAATCTTGCACCCAGTCTGTTTACCGGAAGCCTCGGCGAAAGCATTAAGGCAACATTTAAGGATATCGGCGCTCGTTTCACCATGGGCGGCGCTACCGGTAAGGATCAGCGAGTTTACTATTTCAACACAAAGGAAATCGTTGACAATAAATTCGGCACGGCAAACCCCATTCCGTTCCGTGTAGTTGACAACAAAATCGGTCTTGACATCGACGTTTCTCTGAGAATGAACGGTGTATATTCATACAAGATTGCCGATCCTATTCTTTTCTACACCAACGTTTGCGGAAACGTAGGCGAAGAATATACCCGTGAAGAAATCGACAGTCAGCTTAAAACCGAATTCGTAAGTGCTTTGCAGCCTGCATTTGCACGTCTTTCGGATATGGAAATCCGTCCCAATCAGATAATTGCTCACAACACAGAACTTGAGCAGGCTATGAACGTTTCACTTTCGGATAAGTGGGGCAATCTCCGTGGTTTGAAGGTCGTTTCGGTGGCACTTGGTTCCGTAACACTTCCCGAAGAAGATCAGCAGCTTATCAAGGACGCTCAGAGAGCCGCTATGTACAAGGATCCCACAATGGCTGCGGCGAACCTTGCAGGCGCTCAGGCAGATGCTATGCGTACTGCGGCAGGAAACACGGCAGGCGCAATGACCGGCTTTATGGGCATGGGAATGGCTATGAACGCAGGCGGCGGTATGGCGAATATTCAAAACCTTTACGCAATGGGCCAGCAGAATCAGGCACAGCAAGCACAGCAAAATCAGTCTGCTCCGGCAGAAAACGGTTGGAAATGTTCCTGCGGTGCAACGGCTACCGGCAAGTTCTGCACAGAATGCGGAAAAGCAAAACCGGCAGACGGATGGACCTGCACCTGCGGTGCGGTAAACCAAGGCAAATTCTGCCCCAACTGCGGCGCAAAGAAGCCTGAGGGCGCACCCTTATACCGTTGCGACAAGTGCGGATGGACTCCGGAAGATCCTCACAATCCCCCGAAATTCTGCCCCGAATGCGGCGACGTTTTCGACGATAACGACAAACAGTAATAAATAAAGAGTTATGGGCTGTTTTGTGAAATGCAAGACAGCCCTTATAATAAATGTAGCAATCCGGTTTGAATTTTATAGGGTTGCGACAGATTATAAGGAAGTGATTATATGCCCGATATGGAACAGTACAAGTGTCCCTCCTGCGGCGGCGCTCTTGAATTTGACAGTAAGTCGCAAAAACTGAAATGTCCCTATTGCGACGGCGAATTTGATATTGAAGTATTAAATGAAATTTCCGAAGCGGAACAGAAAATCGGAACGGAAGATAAAATGGACGGCTGGCAGAACAACCAAAGCCAAAATATGTCCAATGAAGAAAATTCTTCCGTAGCCACGTATATTTGTAAGTCCTGCGGCGGCGAGGTAATAGCAAATGTGAACACGGGTGCGACTACTTGCCCGTTCTGCGGAAACAACGTTGTAATCAACGAAAAGTTTGCGGAAACACTGCGCCCCGACCTTGTTATTCCGTTCAAACTTGACAAAAAAGCCGCAAAGGAAGCATTTATCAAGCACTTGTCCGGCAAGAAACTTTTGCCGAAGTTTTTCAGGTCGGAAAACCACGTTGACGAAATCAAAGGCGTGTATGTTCCGTTCTGGCTTTACAATGCGGACGTTGACGGCGCAGTAAAATATAACGCCACGAAAGTCAGAATGTGGTCAAGCGGCAAGTATGATTACACGGAAACAAAGTATTACGAAATATACCGTGAGGGTGGAGTGGGATTTCAGAATATTCCCGTTGACGCTTCCACAAAAATGGCGGACGATTTGATGGATTCGCTTGAACCCTTCGACTTGCACGAGGCGGTGGACTTTAATACCGCTTATCTTGCAGGATATCTTGCGGATAAATACGATGTTACCGTTGAGGAAAACATTCCACGTATAAACACGAGGGTAAAGTCAAGTACCGAGGACGTTTTCAGAGGCACGGTAACTGAATTGTACAATACTCTTTCAGTTAAGGATTCGTATATCGACCTTAAAAACGGAAACGCAAGATATGCACTTCTGCCCGTTTGGATACTTAACACCACGTGGAAAGATAAAAAATACGTTTTCGCAATGAACGGTCAAACGGGAAAATTCGTGGGCAATCTGCCTATGGATAAAAAACTTTATTGGAAGTATTGGCTCATATCGTTTTTGTGCGCCATTCCCATCGGCTTGATTATATCGCTGATTGTTCAGTGGATTTGCAAGTAAGGAGGGCGAAAAAATGAAAAAACTGATTTCTGTATTAGTTGCATTTGTTATCGCCGTTTCCTGCATAAGCATTTCAGCATTTGCTCTTGACGATTTGGCGCCCGGCACGTTCTTTACTGCCGAGCAGGCGGAAAAAGCCCAAAAAATAAAAGAAAAGTTCGGGTTTGACGCAATTTTCTTTTGCACCGAAGAAACCGGAAGTTTAAGCGAACTGACGCAAGACTATCTTGCAACCAACGGCATTACCGAAAAATATCTTATTCTTTCGACTAATGATGAGTATTATTACTGCAACTGGTCAAAAGACCTTGACGGAATATTCCACAGTGCCGACAGCAGTTTTCTGTTTGAATCCGTTTGGTATGACGGAAATGGCATCGAACTTTCGCCTCAGGAAGCAGAGGACAATTTCTTTGAACTTGTTCCGAAAACCGTGGAAAACAGAATAAACTGTCCGTATAAGTACATAAAGGACCAGGCAGATGTTCTGACAGATGAACAGGAAAAGGAACTTGAAGGAATTCTTGCTTCGTTTAGCGAAAGCAACAACGCCGATTTTGCGGTAGTGTTTGCCAACGGAATAGATAACGGCGATTATAAAAATGACGACCGTATGGCATTCGCAGACGACTATTATGATTACAACGGTTACGCCAAGGACGGCACGTTGCTTCTTGTAAATATCGGCGCACACGGTATTTATTCACGGGGTAACAGTTGGATTTCCACTTCGGGAAAATGTATTTATTCCGTTGACGACAGCGATATTTCAAGCATAGGCTCGAAACTTACGCCGATGCTTATCAGCGGTGAATATTTTGAGGCGGTAAAAAGTTATTCGTCTATGACGGAAAAATACCTTAAACAAGATAAAAATGAGGGAATTTCTTTGGTTGCTATTATAACTATTGTTTTAAGCATTATTGTTGCATTTATTTACACGGGAAAACTTAAAAAACAACTTAAATCCGTAAAGGATGCTACCGACGCAAACGATTATATCGTTGACGGCTCGCTGAATATTTCCCGTGCTTACGACCATTTCCTTTATGCACACGTTACGAAAACGGCAAGGGAAAGCAGTAGCAGCAGCGGCGGTTCGCATACGTCGTCTTCCGGCTCGTCCCATGGCGGCGGCGGATTTTAGCATAACAATATAAGTCAAACGGCTGATGCACAAAGGCTGAACGGCAGAACAAAGCAAACCGAAACGGCTGATGCACCAATATTAAATGACAACGGCACAAAACCGAATGGCGGCTTAATAAATAACTACAAGACATTTTCTAAAGAAAAAATCAACAAAGCAAGTTTGTTGATTTTTTTGTTTTATAAAAAGAAGAAAAAACTGTGAAATATACATATTTTGCCTGAAAAATATGGCTTGATTGACTTGACAAAAAATAAAGTGTGTTATAGAACGAATTATGATTACATAATAGCATACCTATATGCCGAAGAATAGGTTTTGGGATTTAAGTAAGTAAAAAATACTTCCCGAAAACTGTTTTTTATTTGAAAGGAGAAAGGCGATGGCCGCAAAAACAAAAGGCGTAAAGATTTTAACGTCTGTTATTGGCATTATACTGTGCATTGTTTTTAGCGTTTCCCTGATCGTAAATATTGTAATAATAGTAAAGGGCTTTTCTGATCCGAATAACCCGCCGTCTGTTTTCGGCGTTGTTCCGATGGTCGTACAATCGGGTTCTATGAGTATATGGAATGATGCGGATGACCATTCGGCAGGCTATGTAGTGCATAAGGTTTTTCCGGATGAAATAGCCGATATGGACCGAGATAGCGTTACTTCGCTTAAAAAGGGCGACGTTATTTGGTCGTATGAGGAGAAGTATAAAGTCAGAAATGAAGTTGTTGCCGTAATTGACAGCGGTGATGACGGCGTTTGGGTAAATACTGTTCGCCCTGCCGACGATCATATAGAAGTCGGTGATATGATTTTCTCCAAGAAAATTGATGCAAAGGACTTAAAAGTCGGGGATGTCATATCATATCTTGAAGACAGTGTTGTGGTAACGCACCGTATTATAAGAATTGATACTGCGGAAGACGGCACAATTGAATTCGTTACCAAGGGCGATGCAAACTTGTCTAAGGACGAAAAACCGGTTCCTCAGTCCAAGGTAATAGGAATTTACACGCTGAGAATAGCAAAAATAGGCGATCTTGCAATGTTTATGCAAAAACCGTTGGGAATGCTCTTGTTTGTGGGTGTTCCTCTGTTGGCATTCATTGTCTATGATATAATAAGAAGACAGTCTGCCGTTAGCAAAGCAGGAAGCAAGGATGCTGAAAAAGAAGAACTGGAGAGAAAGGCAGCGGAAATGCAGGCGGAGATTGAACGCTTACGCAAACTTTCCGAGAAAAAAGAAGAGAACGAAGAAAAACCTTCGGATACTCAATAAAATTATTATCAGTTTTTGATGTTTTGCCGTGCCAATGCCACTGGCACGTTGTAAATACATACGGGAGTAATGTTTGCTCCCGGAAATCGGAGATTATAAGAGAGATAACATACTGCCACGATGAATAAATATCTCAATTGTAAACTCATAGCTCTACTTTATATAGGAGGAAATCAAAAATGAAAAAGAATTGGACAATGAGAGTTGCCGCTTTGATGGCTATTCTCACTCTTGCTACCAGTTGCTTTGTTGGCGGTACTTTCGCTAAATACGTAAGAACAGGCGCTGGCGATGATAATGCACGTGTTGCTAAATTCGGTGTTGGTATTACAGGAACCGGCGATTTGTTCAACACCACTTATGCAAAACATGACACCAGCTTCGGTATTGCAGCAGATTCAGTTGTTACATCACCCACAGGAGATGGCAAAAAACTTGTTGCTCCCGGTACTGATGGCAATCTTGCCGCATTTGAACTTACCGGTATTCCCGAAGTTGCAGTTCGTGTAAGCTACACAGTAAACGATTTTACACTTACCAACTGGGCTGTCGGAACTGAATTCTATTGCCCGCTTATCATCAAGGTTGGCACCACAGAATTCTGCGGTCTTGACTATACTGATGCTGATGATTTCATAGCAGATGTTAAAGTTGCAATCGAAGACACAACCTATGATTACGAAGCAAACACCGATTTGAGCGCACAGACTGCTGACGATCTTGCTATTGCATGGAAATGGGTATTTGATGATTCTAAGGCTGATTATCCTGCAGGTCAGACCGACGTAAAGGATACTTACCTCGGAGACCGTGCTGCTGCAGGCGCTGCAGCTACAATCGCTCTTGAAGTTACCTGCGCAGTAACTCAGATCGACTAATTGCAAAAATAATTACTTAATGTTTTTTTGCCTGCCATTGTGGCAGTGGCAGGCAAAAAATATTTCGTTTTTTGAGAAAAGTTATGTATTCTCAAAGGCAAATATATAGCTTTTCTGAAAAAATATTGCGAAAGGAAAAAACAGCATAATGAGCTTTTTAAGGAAGCAAAAAGTCTGGATTCTTCCTACGATTATCGTTCTTTTCATACTTGAAATACTTACATTTCCATTAGTTGTTTCGCTGACCTATGCAGGAAAAAGCGAAAGTCCCGAACATATTATTACTTATAATACCGGGAAACTGATATGGGATGACAATACTAAAGTGCGTGCAGACGGAACAGGAGAATTAACATTATTTGATACCTTGTATCAGAATGTAAACAGTGACAACGGCGAGAAGGTTTTGGCTCCCGGTACGGAAGGGGACAACATCGTTCGACTTCATAACAAGTGCGGAAACGAAGTAACCTATACCGCTATTATGTACACTATACGTTCTGTGGGTAATTTGCCGGTTGTTGCAGTTATGGATGGCGACGGCAATGATACTGAGGACTTTTCTTTACCAAACGGCATCGAAAAGGACAGTGTTGTCAAGGCTTTGAGCGGTAAACTTTCGGACGGACAGATTGCGGATTTTAATATAGATTGGCATTGGACCTTCGAACAGGGAACCGAGCAGGATATCATTGATACGGCATTCGGAGATAAGGCCGCACAAGATGAAGCCGACAATGTTGTTATGGGCATATATATCGTGGTGGAAGATCAGGGATCGAAAGTGCGTCCTAATCCGCCTAAAACCGGTGATGACACCGTTATTTTCGGCTACATTACTTTGTGTGCTATCAGTTTTATTGCAATAATTCTGCTTCTTATAACGGATAGGAAAAAGCGCAAGGAAGATGAAAGTTGCATTGAGCAAGATACTTAAATGGATCGGTAGGATATTTACATTTCTTCTCATTTTAATTTTAGGCTTTAACGTTTACATTATTGTTATGCGTAGCTGTTTTAATGTTAAGATGCCTACGGTTTTCGGGTTTTCAAATGCCATAGTTTTGACGGGCAGTATGGAACCGACGATTCATGTAAATGATATGATAATTGTGAAATCACAGGACGTTTACAACGAAGGCGATATAGTAACTTATATTCCCGAAAACAACGGCACGCCTGTGACACACAGAATAATAGAAAAAAGAGATAATATTTTTATAACGCAAGGCGATGCAAATAATACTGCAGATCCGGGAATTAAAGCGGAACAGGTTGTCGGACGTGTGGTGTTGACAATACCGTTTGTCGGAAGCATTGTTGCATTGCTTACTACACCGTTGGGACTGATGATTTTTATAATAATCGGTATTGCGGTGTTCGGCTTGGTACGGTTGATTGAAACCGTAAAAAATAAAAAGCAAACTCCGGATGAATAATAAGGAAAGAGAGGGACATCATGTCGGAAAAGAGCGAAAAAAGTTTTTCTAAAATTCCGTTTAGGGTATACATTGTATACCTGTTAGTTGCGTCCTTCCTTTTTACAGGCGTTGCTTTTTCTAAATACGTTACATCCGGCTTCATAAACGACAGAGCACGTGTTGCAAGCATCGGAGAGGTAATTATTACCGAAACGGGCGACTTTTCATCGTCATCCGTGGACGGTGATACCACCGAGAATTCTTATATTGTGATACCCGGAGTCGATTTAACAAAAGACGTTCGGCTTCGCTTTGACGGGTCGGAAATGGCATGCTACGTTTTCTTGCAGGTTGACCCGAACGGCTTTACCACAACGGATAATTATCACTTTGCACAGGGAAAAATTTCGTGGGCGATTGATGACTCATGGACGTTCCTTAAAGAAGACGGCGGCGTTTACGTTTATTATCATATAGTTGCCGCAAACGCTGCAATCGAAAATAAAGCTATACTTGAAGATTCAAAAGTTACTGTAAATGAACAACTGATAAGGTCGGAACTTAACAGTCTTCCGGGTCTTCTTAACATAACCTTCAAAGCTACAGCCGCCCAGTATGACGGTTTTGGAAATTTTGATACCGAAGAAGAACATGCTCTTGCTGCATGGAATTCGGTTAGTGCACATTGATCTGTTATTAAGCATAAAGGAGGATAGAGAGCTGTGCATATATTCAATAAAATTAAAAAATCAAAAATAAGTATCAGAGTAATCTCAGCGGTTCTCTGCCTTTCTTATATGATATCTGTTTTTCAGCTGTTGCCAATGCTGACTAAAGCATTTGACGATGTTGACATTTATGTTGTCCGTGACGGCGAGAAGATAGATGAACTTATCATAAACTCCAACGAACATGTAAATATCTCGGCAAAAACATCGGGATTTGTTACAACACGCTATCAGTGGCAGATTTTGGCTGACCGCCAAAATGAACTGTGGGTAGACGTTTACGATATGAGAAGCGAAGAAGCAGAAGTATCGTATGCACTTATTTCGCCTGTTATGGACGAATCAAACAGCGCATATATTCGATGTGTAGCCATACTTCCGGATAAGACGGTTTGCAGCAGCCCCGTATGCGTTACAGTACACGAACAGGCAAAATCAAACGTTCAGGGTAGCCTCGGCGCTCCTGTTTTAAGCGCTGCCCGTGCAAAAGCACCGGTTTTATTAGGCGAACCGGCACCGGAATATGCGTATATTACCATAAATTATCTTAGTGCTGAATCCCCCGACAAAAAAGTTTTTACACCTTATGTTGCAAAAATTGCATACGATTCTACGTATTCTCAGGTCGTACCCAGCCCCACACAAATCGGATTTGCACCGTATTATTCCGGCGTGTCAGGAGATTCCGATCCCGAAAATGCCGAATACAGCGCACAGGCTATCAGTGTAAACTATAATCCGGGCGACGGTGACATCGTTTACAACGTTTATTACAAAGCCATTGACGTTCCCTATGCCGTAAAATATTTCTTCCAGAATATCAACGATGACGGATATACGCCAAATGCTTCCATATCCTTCAACGGAATGGCTAAAACCGGAACTATTGTTTCGGATGAAACTCTTAACCAACCCGTATTTGATTATTTCGGCGTTGACGAGAACGAAGATTTCGGATTTTCACCTCTTTACCATTATCCCGAATCGGTTGCTGCCGACGGTTCGACAGTATTCGAATGTTACTACGACAGAAACTATTATTTGATAAAATTTGACCTTGACGGCGGCTACGGCGTTGAACCTATTTATGCCCGTTTTGGCTCGTCATTCGTAATTACTCCCCCAAACAAGGCAGGATTTGTCTTCAAAGGATGGGATATCATCGACTCATACACGTATGACGTGTATATTGACGTTGACGGCACAGAAGTTAAAGTTGACACGGTTGTTCTTAATGCGGAACAGTACGTGGAAAAGGGAAGTCCGTCTGCGTTTGTAGGTTATTATACGTCGGGCGGAACTGAATACCCGGATGCAGTTTATAAGTTCGTTAAGGCAAGCGGCGACGGCATACCCGATAAACCCGAAGATACTTCAAAAATTCCGCTTGTATATAACGGAACTGTTGAAGCTAAGGCCGCAAACTACAAGGCAATTTGGGAAACAACAACTACTACGTATACAATCGTTTATTGGGCTGAAAATGCCGACGATAGCGGTTACAGTTATTGGGGCAATAAATTGGTTTCGACACAGTCAGCCACTGTTCTGACAGATTTCGATGCAATCGTTGCCGCAAACTCGGCCGCAAGCGCTTCGCTTACTGACGCAAAGTACTTTACCTATAATAGTGATAAGACAAAATTTGTGAACGGCGACGGCGTTTTGGTAGAAGGTGACGGTTCTACTATCATAAACGTTTATTACAGCAGAAATACCTACGACCTTCTGTTCTATGATAGCGTGACCAAGTGTTACGTTCCGGAACATGTACATTCCGATTCGTGTTATGCGTATGACTGCACATCTACACACGTTCACACCGCAGATTGCTGTAAATACGGCTTGAATGAAAATCCGCATACAGAGCTCTGTTGCGGACTTGAAAATCACGCACACGGTGAAGAATGTCTTGTGAATTGCACTATTCCGGAGCATACTCACACTGTTGCGTGCTGTACGCTTTCGGAGCATACTCATACTGCTGCGTGCTGTAATAAAGAAGTGCACACTCATACCGCTGCGTGCATAACCTGTTCGCACGTACATACGGCGGCTTGCTATGGCGTCACCATTGCCGGATCTGCAACAGTGCCGAACGGTAACGGTTGGGATAATAGGAACGATAATAAAGACTTTATGAATCAGTTGGGTCTTACGTCCGGATATGTCTATTATTATGATGACCGTAAGGTGAATAACGCAAAGGATCACTACATTCTGTATCTCGACGGAATGTACTATAATCTGACCCAGGCAGAGTTTAATAATATAAAAGACGGAGATGAGGTTGCGAGCGGTGATTTTACCGGTACCGGTACTCTCCCTATGAAGGATTACTTTTACAAGTATAAAGCTAAGATTGTTACCGCCAAGTGCACCCATCCCACTCACGATGATTCCTGCTATAGTTGCGGCAAAACGGAGCATACGCACAGCGACGGAACCTGTACGTATAATTGCGGACAAATCGTTCATACTCACGGCGACGGAAATTGTAATCACGGCTGCGGAATGGTGGAGCATACTCATTCTGCGGCATGCAGATACAGATGTGCAAAGATAGAACATACTCATTCAAATTCGTGTTGTACCGTGCCCGCACATACGCATCAGCGTTCGTGCTATACGCTGTCCGGTACATTCAGGTCAAATAACCGAGATAGAGAAATTTCACTCGGAAATGCAACGACGCCTACATGGACAGACAAAAGATCGGTGACAGTAAAAGGTGTCACTCTTTGGTATGATAACCAAGCGAACACTAACCAAAAGTATTTATACCTTAAGATAGGTGAGTCCTATTACAGACTTAATTATAGCGGTACAACGGGAATCACTTACAGTAATATAAACAATATTACCGCTCTTAACTTAAACAGAACCTGTGCCTATGATGTAGAGCACACACACGGTGACGGAAACTGCACATATAATTGCATTGGCTATGAACACACACATACCGACAGCTGTTATGGATGCGGTAAAAAAGAACATATACACGGCGACGGAAACTGCAATTTTGCTGCATGTACAGATCCTACGCATCATGTTCACACCAGCGATTGTTTGGTATGCGGTTTTTTATCCGAGCACGTTCATGATGAAAGTTGCCCACGTGTTCTTGAATGCACGCAGACAGAACATTCGCACACTGACGGTACCTGCCGTACAACGGCATCCGGAAGCCAGGTAGACAGCGCTACACGTTATCTTGTATACAAAATAACTGCCAAATATAATGCGGATATTCACGCTCATTGGCCGATAAACGGATATAACGGAACAACGTATTCTTCCGCAAACCTTTACCGTTGGGACCCGGACAGAAGCAACAAGTTAGGATTAGATTCAGTTCTTGTTTATATGGACCGTATGCCGGGTATGGAAAGCGAAACCAATAAATCGCTTACGTTGCTCGCACAAAAGTCAAGCGGTAAATCAAATATCACCATGCACTATTGCGTACAGACAATTCCCGGTGATTCAACGGCACAATACGTGAACTATTTAGGCGAACCGGCTGCAATAAACGCAGGTAAAGGCGGTGCAAGCGGTTATCAGTTTGTAACCGATTACCGTCGTGCCGGCGCATATTATACCGGTATCACCATGGACGTTGACTTCATCGACCTTGAAGGCTTTGAAAAATACCGTCTTTATACAAACAGCGGTGTAGATATTGCATACGCAAATAACACGACTACACGTAACGGTACGGACGACTATTTCTACTATCTCAGAAAACAGTACAATCTTTCGTTCTATAACTACAACGCCGATTGGGGTACAACCAACAAGATATATTACGAACAGAATATGAATCCGTTCAATCCCGGTGAACCGCCGTATCCTTCAAGCCTTGAAGCCGGTGCATACGAGTTCGAAGCGTGGTACACTACGCCCGAATGTTATCCGGGAACCGAGTTCGATTGGAATGCGGTAAACAAGATGCCGGCGAAAGACGTTAAGTTATACGCAAAATGGGTTCCCGTTAAACACACGGTTAGATTCTTTGAAACCTACGACAAGATGAAAGAGTATGAACGCAGTGTTGCAAACGGTACTCCCGACGAAAGTCTTGTTTACGTCAAAGAATCCATGCCTACTGTTCCGTATAGCATGAAAGTCGATCACGGATCGTTTGTCGGTTCATTGCCTAACCCGGACAAATTGCTTGTTCAAAATTCCGGCGGATCAACCAGTGAGTATGACTTTGCAGGATGGTTTGCCGTTGAAAACGAGCAGAAAAAAGCGTTCACTCCTCTTGATATGCCTATTACGAAGGATATGAACGTTTACGCCGATTGGGGTACGCATACAGCACAGCCCTATGCGGTTTACTACATCGTCAATGATTACGAAACAAATTCCATGTGGCTTAACATGCTCGGTGAACCTACGGAAGGCCAGAAGTGGAAGTCAAAATCGGTTACCATCGGAGGCCAACATCGCAATTATCTGTGTGTTGAGGAAAACGGTGTGTACCGTTGGTACCGTGAAGTTGCCGATAAAACAAGAGGATATGCTTACCAGGGTACTACACGAACCTTCCCTGCAAAAGCGGGCGAGTCGTTACATCAGTTATACACAGATTACGATATAGACTTTAACCAAGGATATTATCCGACACCTGCTTCACACTCAATAACCATGGTGTATGAAGAAAACAGCTTGGAACCGATTAACAACGTATTCGCTTTCAAGTATGTTCACGTCGATAATGTAAACTATACGGTTCGTTATCTTGATGCTGCAAACCCGGATCCCGGTAATCCTCTCCACGAGGAAAAGGTTGTTAGCACAGGAAATGCTATTGTAACGGAAAGATTCGTTCCTATACCGAACTACGTTCCGGATGCTTTCTACAAACAGTGCATTCTTGCGGTTACTGAAGACCCGGATCATCCCGGCGTGTTCGTTTCTTCGCAGGATAACGTAATTACATTCTATTATTCAAAGAATACCACATCAGCTCGATATACTGTTCACTTCCTTCTGCAAAAAGCAGACAGCGAACCGCTGAATGATAGTGATTTCAATGTATCCTTTGATACGAATTTGTATAGCGAATCCTACGGTACATACTCATTCTCAAGTAAATTTGAGGAGTCCGGTTCTCGTATTGACGGTGTTGCCGATAAGGATACTCAGATACAAATAAGTCCTATCGACTTCGCAGGATTTAATCTTGTAGAGAATAAAGCAAAATATTCAAACGGTATGGGCGCCGCACAAAATGCTGCTTATTCCGGCGGCTCGTATAGCATTACGCCTGTACTTGACGGAACCGATCTTTTCATTTTCTATGAAAGAGAATCGTATCCGTACAAGGTCTACTACTTAAAGTATGAAACACCTGTTTCAACAAGTGACCTTGCAACCTATATTACCAAGGATGAAGCAAGAGGCGTTTTGGCCGACACAAAAGGAATGAGCGGAGATTTAATTGCACTTTACGGCAATACCTATTCCGAAAATGCGATTGATATTGACGGATACGTTTGCGTATCGGCTCATACTATTGAAAAAGCAATTACACCGGTAGTTGAAAGCAACTATATTGTATTCTTCTACGTTCCCGAACAGTTTACTGTTCAGTACGTTGTCGCCGGCGGAAAAGGCGGAGAATTGTCCGCAACTAACGAAACCGGTTCTGCAACGTCCATAATGGGATCTGTTGCAATGGCACTTCCCGGATACAAATTTGCGGGTTGGTTTATCGACCCGGAATGTACAATTCCGGCAATGTATGACCCGTCCACAAATCCGGACGGAAAAGGTACTACATATACAAGCACCTTAAAGGAAACAGAAGCCGTGGGCGAAAACGGTATTTACGTTATGCCCGACGTTGCAAAGATGATTCCTAACGGACAAGAGGGCGCAAACAACAACATCTTCTATGCTAAATTTGATCCGCTTGTGGGCGAATTGACCGTTATTCGAAATAATTCGGATAATGAGGGCAACGGTGATCAGGTATTCGTTTACGAAATCAGAAATAAGACGACCGGTGCGGTATATTATGTTACTATTACAGGCAACGGATCGGCTACCGTTAAGGGTATTCCTCTCGGCGAATATACTGTGACACAGCAAAATGATTGGTCACATAGATTTGCTGACGCTTCAAAAGACGTTACAGTATCTCACTTGACAGGTGACAGCGTTACTTTTGAGGATGCCGCTGTAAAAAATAAGTGGCTGAACGGTAACGGCCACGTGGCTGTTAACAAAAAGGGGTGATGAGCGTGAAGAAGAAAAAAAAGCTTGTTCTTGCATTGCTGTTGATTTTGATTCTTGCGCTTATTGCTGCCGGTGTAACAATAGCCTATATGCTGCGTAGCTCCGGCAAAATAAACAACATTTTTGAAAAAGCAGTTGTTTCATGTGCTGTTGTAGAGGATTTTGACTCTGAAACCGGTGTTAAGAGCAGTGTTAAAGTAAGAAACACCGGAAATATCAACGGTTTTATAAGAGTTCGTCTTGTATCTTATTGGGTAGACGGTGAAGGCAATATTGTCGGAAAACCGTCTGAAATGCCAAGCGTTTCGTATGATTCCGAAAAATGGATCAAAGGAGCAAACGACACGTATTATTGTAAAGAACCGGTAATGGTCGGGGAAGAAACTCCGGAATTTTTAGATGCGAATATTCAATTGAAATATCCGCCTGATGAAGAATATTACCAGGTGCTTGAAGTAATTCCCGAGGCGATACAGTCCGCACCTGCAAAGGCAGTTAAAGAGGCGTGGGGAATGTATGTCAAAGACGGCAAGATATCTAACGAGCCTTGATAAAAGAATGCATTAAATGAAAAACGGCAGAGAATTTTCTCTGTCGTTTTTTTGATAAATCCCTGCATTAAAAATAACACCGAAATAATTTTTATTGAAAATATAACGGTTATCGTGTATAATATATGTCGTAATGCTAACCGCTTGGCGGTGCGTTTCAGCGGCAAAACGGAATACGGCATTGTTCGTATTTGCGTAAAAAAAACGGAGCGAAAAATGAAAAAACGGTTATATAATAAAGCCATACAGATATTTGTGCTTGTTTTGGGCTTTTCACTGATTTTAATGAATATTCCTGCTTTTGCAGTGTCGGATGTGCCTATGGCTACAACGGTAAAAGAATTCACCGATGCACTTGTGAACGCAAAAGACGGTGACACGGTGCTTGTGGGGGATATCACGTTCAAGCCGATGCCTATGGGCATGATATCCGTGCAGAAGAATGTTAAAATCAAAAGCGGCAAGGACACAAATGCGATTTTTACCAATGCGACATTTGCGTTTAACGGTTCGGTTGCGGATTCGGCGCCGCTCAGTGTTCAGTTTGAAAATATTGATTTCCGAGGCGATTGCTTCGGCAAGGAAATAAACCCTGCCTCTCCACCCGAAATCAGTTCTAAAATTCCGAGCATTATGAAAACCATGTGTGCGGGAATTTTCAAAATGAACGTGAACGCTTCGTACAGTAACTGTACCTTTGAGGGCTACCATTACGGCTACGGCGGAGTTTTCAGCGCAATTTATTCTTCCGATGACAACAAAAATATGCTTAATTTGTCCCTTGACGGATGCACTTTCAAAAACAATGCGGCAAAATACGGCGGAAGCATATATTTGTCCGGCTACGGGCATAACATCAATTTTGATGCTCGCCATTGCATTTTTGAAGATAACTGTGCCACCACCGGCGGAGCAATTTGGGCGGAGGATGCAAATGTGCATTTGCTTGATTGCTCGCTTACGGGAAACCGTTACATAGAGGAAGACGTTACCGAACCTAACGGCGGAGCGCTGGCACTTTATAATTGCGGAGTGGACCTTGACGGATGCCTGATTGCCAATAACACGTCCGGCGGCGACGGGGCGGGAGTGTACTGTTCCATTTCGCCGTTCAAAACGCTGATTATGGAAAACTGTACCGTAATCGGCAATGAAGCGTCTGCGGATAAAGGTATTTCGGTGGCTCTTGAAAAAACGAAACTTGACACTTCTGCGGCGGCACACATTTACTTCTCGTCGCTTTTCGGAGAACAGAATTTTTCCGACAATGTGGAACTTTTCGGATGCCTTATCGTCGAAAAAAATATTGATGAAAAGGAACCGACCGAAGAAAATAACTACTGTCTTGAACTGACCGAGGAAACCGCACGGGAAAAAGGACTTGTTCCCGATTTAGCGGAAAATGCCGAGCATATAAGCGTTCCGCAGGGAGAATACACGGTTCCGCAGGAAGCGATAGACAAGGTTGCCGGCGGAAAGTTCTCCCAAAGTATGGGCATATTGCAGGTGGGCGATAATTACCGCAAGGAAGAAACGGTTCAAGTCAAAATTACTCCCGAACGCACGGAAAATGTGACAGTTGCATACGGCGAAGAACTGACCTTGCCCGAACCGGAAAGAAAAGGCTTTTCGTTTGAAAAGTGGGAAAGTCCGCTTGATGCCGATAAAACGGTGTTTATGGGTGGCGAACTTCCCGAAACACCTATTAAGGCACAGTGGCACTTTGATTTTTTCGACAAACTGTATGTTGTTTGGATACTGATATTTGCATTTGCTCTTGCAATCGCCTTTTTGATTTATCAGCGCAGAAGAAAATCGACGGAGGCTGTTCCTCTTGCCGAAAACGGCGACAATCTGCCTCTTTCGGACGATTGGATAAATAAGGTCTGCGAAAGTCCGGAAATCACCGCACTTATTTCAAAGCGCGAACTTGAAGTGTTACATAAACTTCTTGAGGGAAAAAGCCGAAAACAAATAGCAGAGGAACTTTTTATTACGGAAGCGACTATTCGCAAACATTCCACAAATATTTATTCAAAACTTGAAGTGCATAACCGAACCGAACTCGTTTATAAATTAACAAAGCACTGATTGCCATTCTGCGGAAAAGGTAAAACAGTGAAAAATGCGCTCTTGAGGGTGTTTTTTAGGCATATTACTAAAAAAGTAAACCCATTTACTCACAAAGGTAGACTTTTTTCTAATACCGTTTTACCGCAGATATAAGTATAATATATAATAGAATATGGGGGATTGACATACATCCAACCCGTTCAAAATTTCTTAAACAAGTTAGGAGAAAAAAGAAAATGAAAAAAATTGTTGCAATTATTCTTTCCGCAATGCTTGTTCTTTCGCTTGCTGCCTGCGGCGCAAAAAAAGACAATGACACCAACGAAGTTTCCGATTATCAGGGCGAGGTAACGGAGCAGAAGCAGGACACAGAGGACAAACAGGATAAAAAAGACGACAAAAAAGATGACAAAAAAGACGAGGATAAAAAAGATGCGGACGACGATTATCAACTTGACATAAAAGAGGATGATCATACGGTAATTCTCACCGTCGGAAACGTTAAAATGGTATTTACCCACGACGGCAAGAACGTAACCGGATGCACGTCATACGTTGAAGCCGAAAATGCTGAAGCAGCAAAAGAGGCGGCAGATGCAATGAACAAAAATCTTGAACTTTTCAAGACTGAGGGAATGAAGTCCGTAAAAGCAAAAGGCAAGTATGTTATTACCGAGTACACGGAAGACGGATTTGCATATACCACCTATGAAGAACTTCACGAAGCGGCAGAAACATACAAGAATTTAACGAATCAATAAAGGTTGATGAAAATGAAAAAAGTTTTAGCGATTATTCTTACGTTGATTTTGGCAATCGGAATGCTTACGGTTACTGCTTTTGCTAAGGATTATACGGAATTTAATATTACATTCGACGAAAAAGACGGCGAAAAGGTAAACGAAACAAAAATCACCGTTTTGGCATCGGTTGGCGATGGCGCAATGGTTGACCGCACCTCCGAATTCACAATGGAAGGCGTGGAATGGACCAAGTACGTTTCCGCACCCGAAGAGGGCAAAACTGCCGATGATTACGACTATGTTGACGAAGAACTGAAAATTTACGGTATGCTTTGCACTGACGAGGACGTTTTCGAAAGCGAAAATTATTCGTATTTTCTGCGTATCTCAAGACTTTATGCTCAGGAAGATGATTCTTTCGACAGAAATATAAAAATAAACGGAAAAGGTATAGACGAACTAAACGGAATTTGCTATAATACAGGTAATGAGTTTTTTATTAAAACCGTAACGAACGGATTTAAGGGAACACCCACCGAGGAAACCGAGCCGACTCCGATAAACATTGAGCCCGATACGGAGCCTATTATCGAGTCCGAAGACGTTTTGGAAGAAGCGGCTGAAGAAAAATGCAAGGTGTGCGGAATTTGCCCGATTCAACCTCTCGGAATATGCCTGTTTATTTGGATCGCAATTATTCTTCTTGCAATCATCTTCATCGTTATCGTTGTTTCCGTTGCAAAAAAGAAAAACGGTAAAAATAAATAAATTCAAATTAGCAGACGGCATTCCGTCTTAAAAAAGGAGTAATTAAAATGGCTGATCTTAACGAAAAATTCAATGAATTCAACAACACCAACGATTCCACAAACGAATTTGATCCTGCCGACATTCAGCAGAACAAGGTAATGGGCATTTTGGCTTACATTTCATGGCTTGTACTTGTTCCGATTTTCGGCGCAAAGAATTCAAAATTTGCTCGCTTCCATGCTAATCAGGGACTCGTTCTTGCTATTGCAGAAATCATCTGCTGGGTAGTTCTTGGCATCCTTATAAGAATTCCCTATATCGGTTGGATTTTTGCAATCATTGAATCTCTTTTCAGTCTTGTTTGCATTGGCTTTGCAGTTATCGGTATCGTAAATGCCGCTAACGGAAAAGCAAAGGAACTTCCTATCGTAGGCAAATTCAAGATTTTGAAATAATAATTGATACAAGTAAAACAAAAAAGGGCATTGAAAAAATCAATGTCCTTTTTGCATTTTTGATGATTTTTATTGCAGATTAGCGGCAATTGAAGCAAGCAATGCTGCACCGCCGATGGCGTAAATAATAACAATAACAACCAGCGCAATAACAAGTGAGCAGAAGAAACTTCTTGCAAAACTGCGTCTGTTAATGTTGCTGTCGCTAAATGAAAAAATAATCAAAAAAATTAAGCCGACTATCGGAACGGCAAACAGTATTGACAGTCCCCAATAACTCCAAGCGGAAAGAGGTCTGTATTTTTCGGGAAGGTTTTCAATTTCAACTTTTTCGGCACTATTCATAATAAATTCTCCTTAACAATGATTTTGGTATTTTTCTTGATTTAATTATAATATATGAGTTATAAAATATCAAGAATTTTTTATTTGTTTATCGCAGGGTTATCTGTTCGGCATAAAATATAGTCAATACTGACATTATAGAAATCTGCTAAACAAATTAGCGTTTCCGTCGGCGGAACTCTTTCCCCGTTTTCAAATTTCGATAAAAGTGCTTGTTCGATTCCTGTTTTTGTCTGCAAACATATCTGTGTCAAATTCGCTTTTTTTCTTAACTCTTTTAACCGATTTTTCATCATACCACCTCAATGACATTATTTGTAACGGTGCAATTTAATTGCTCCGCTGTTTTTTACGGTTAAAAATAAAACAGTTCTTCAAATTTCTTGTCGAGCGCAACACACAGAATAAGGGCAAGTTTTGCGGTTGGGTTAAACTGTCCCGTTTCTATTGAACTGATAGTATTTCTTGATACGCCTACCGTTTTAGCCAATTCGTTTTGCGATAAACCGAGTTCCGTCCGTGCTTGTTTAATATTGTTTTTTAACACTAATTCTTCATTCATTATATAACACCTACTGTTGACAATACAAATAAAGTCCCCATAAGAATTGCCGCCGCCGTATAAATAATTGATACGACTAATTCGTGCTTTTTCTTGAGTTTAACGTATTTGGTTATGAAAATTCCGCTTTCCACCACGAAAAATATAAAGAATGCACCGTAATTTGTTTTGTGTTCAATAAATCCGGTAACCGCAAGAACAACGGCTATGGCTATCCAACCGGCAACAGTTCCTGCAAAAGCGGCGGTTTTGTACGTATCTTGTTCCACTAAATCATTATTTTTGTTTTCTTTTCTGCTCATTTCGAGTATTTCTTCTTTACGCATAATAATTCTCCTTCTGTGCCAAGTTTACTTGGCACGGTTAGATTATATCATTGCCAAGTAAACTTGTCAATATTTTTTTGAACATTTTATAAATTTCCTCTTTTGACAAAAAAAGTCCCCATTCTTGCGAATGGGGACTTTGCGTTTATAAAGTTTTCAAGCGTTAAGCAAAATTACTTAATGATTGATGAAACGATACCTGCGCCAACGGTTCTTCCGCCTTCACGGATAGCGAAG
>JAZRYL010000043.1:0-9815 GCA_045600705.1 Clostridia bacterium
ACCATTGCTATTATAATTGAGGTTTTTTCTATTTTCAAGCTTTTTGGGCTTGCTTCTAGCTCGCCCATTTTTTTGTAGCTCCGCTCGTTTTTCTTCCCCCAGTAGAACTGGGGGTTTATTTCCACACCTAAAGGCGCCAAAAAAATGCCCACTTTGCAGAAAATGCAAAGTGGGCATTTTTGTTCAGTTTTTATAAAAAATCATTCAAACGGATTAAATTTATCTTTTTCTTCAAGATGAAGTGCCTGAGCGATGGCGGTAAAATTTTCGGCTATGTTTTCAAATCCGGCAGGATGGTGTGCATCACTTCCGAAATAGAACTTGCATCCTTTTTCTTTGGCTATTCTATACGGGCGCAGTACGGACTGTAAATCGCCGTCACAATATTTTTGTATGTCGAAATTCAGTTCTATTCCCAGTCCTTTGCGAGCGGACTCGGCAAACAGTTCTTCAAACTGTCTGTCGGTTATTCCGTCAAGAACTTTTATGTGTCCGCTGAAATCTTTCGGTTCAATAAGACTGCAGGTCAAATGTGCTATTCCTATTTTATTAAACGGCAAATTCTTTTCCAAAAGCTTTTCAAAACGTTTAAGATAAACCTTCCTTCTGCCGTCTATTGAATCGTCTTTTTCGCAGAGAGTAAGCCCCATCATGTGCAGATGAGTTGTAGGAATAATAACAAATTCAAGTTTTTCGATCATCTCATTAGAAATGGCAATATTATATTCTTTGTCCATTTCAGTTTCGCAGCCAAAGTGAAATTTGACTTTTTCGTCCTGCGGCAAGGGAAGTGCTTTCTTTATATGCTCCGTATTCTGCTCCGCATACCAATTTGAAGGGCAGGAAATTCTTTCATCCCAATAATGGTCGGTCAGACAAATATGCTTAAAATTATTTTTCTTTGCATATTGAAGAATTGCATCAGTGTTTTGTGCCGGGTCACTTGAGCAAAGCGAAAGTTGTGAATGAATATGAAAATCGTGGTCAATGATGTAATTCAATTAAATTATCTCCAAAAAAGCAGTAAGTAACGTGTACATTACGGGAATTGTAACAATGCAAAGCGTATGTGAAATCATCGCCATGGAAGCACCCGTGGAGGTATCTCCGCCGTAAGCCGCAGGGAACACAACCGTATTGAGCCCCAACGGTGTTGCGTATGCAAAAAGAGCCAACACAAGAATAAAGTTGTCTGCCCCGAGAAGTCGAAGCACAACTATAAATAACGCAGGAAGAACCACAAGTCGCATAAGTGTGGCAACGTAAACCTTTTTCTTGGAAAGAAGTGAACGTAAATCATATCCGCCGATAATAAATCCCGTCAAAATCATTGCAAGAGGTCCCATGCAAGCAGCACAATTACTTATTGCGCTTGTAATGAATTTGGGAATATGCGGTGTAAGTCCCGTAAGTCCTATCAATGCGCCGACAAAAATTGATACGACGATAGGATTAAAAAGGCTCTTAAAAAATCCGTTTTTCTTTTCTCCTTTCGGAACAAGCATCATAACTCCGTAGGAATAGCAAACAAGATTAAGCGGCAATGTAAAAAGCATATATCTATACAGTTGAGGCTCGCCGAGAATTGCCGGAACAATAGCATTACCCATAAAGCCGAAATTAGCAAAGGTCAGCGCATATTTGTAGATATTTCTTTTATAATAGTCATCCTTAATGAAAAGTCGGGAAAGCGGAAACGACAGAATTATCGCAAGCACAATAGCGATAACACTGTAAACGATAAGCAAGTATTCAGACTTTATGGATTCAACATTGCAATAGTTCATAAACGTATTTACAACAAGTGCGGGAACGATAAAGTAATTTTCAAGTTTTGAAAGCACCGTTGCGGTATTATCGGGAACTATTTTTGTTTTCTTTGCCGCAAAGCCCACCGAAATAAAAATAAACATAACAAGCATCGGTGAAAGTGTTGCTAAAAAAGTATCAAGCATTTTCTTTTTCTCCTTAGTGTGAAACTGTCATTATTTTAACACCACACAAGTAAAATTGCAATAAAAAAGGAAGATACTTTTCATATCTTCCTGAAAAATCAAAGTGCTTCACGAACAAATGCAATCTGCTTTTCAACAGATTTTACGCCCGTACCGCCTTCGCTTATTCTTTTTTCAACGCATACTTTAAGGTTTATGGCTTCAAAAACATCTTGTTCGAATACGGGACAGAATTCCTTATATTCATCAAGCGAAACTGTTTCAAGTACCTTTCCGTTTTTAATGCACCACGAAACGATAGCACCCGAAATTTTGTATGCTTCCCTGAACGGTTTACCCTTACGAGTCAGATAATCCGCCAAATCGGTAGCATTTATAAAGCCCTTTTGTGCCGCCGCAAGCATATTTTCGGGAATTGCTTTCATCGTAGCAATCATTCCGTCGAACACCTTTAAGCACATTTTTACCGTTTCTACGCCGTCGAAAACGCCTTCCTTGTCCTCCTGCATATCCTTGTTATATGCAAGCGGAAGTCCTTTAAGGACAGTAAGAAGTCCCATAAGATCGCCGTATACTCTGCCCGTTTTGCCACGGACAAGCTCCGCCATATCGGGATTTTTCTTTTGCGGCATTATTGACGATCCGGTAGTAAAATCGTCGGACAGTTCAATGAATTTGAATTCCCAACTTGACCAAAGAATGATTTCTTCGGAAAAACGTGAAAGGTGCATCATAAGAATGGAAATGTCGCTTAACAGTTCAGCACAGAAATCTCTGTCCGAAACACCGTCGATACTGTTTTGGCAAATTCCGTCAAAGCCGAGTTTTTCCGCCTCGAAATTTCTGTCCGTATTATAGGTCGTTCCTGCCAAAGCGCAGCTTCCGATAGGCGAAAAATTCATTCGTTTTCTTGTGTCCTTAAGACGGTCAACATCACGCAAAAGCATCATTGAATACGCCATAAGCTGATGCCCGAATGTAATGGGTTGCGCTCTTTGAAGATGTGTGTACCCCGGCATAATAGTATCTTTATACTGTTCCGCCTTGTCCGTAACAGAATGAATAAGTTTTTTTACAAGCTCACTTATTTCGTCAATTTCATCACGAAGGTACATTCTTATATCAAGTGCAACCTGGTCGTTTCTGCTTCTTGCGGTGTGAAGCTTTTTGCCCGGCTCACCTATTCTTTTTGTAAGCTCCTGCTCTACAAACGAATGAATATCCTCGCAGGTTTGGTCGATTTCAAATGTGCCGTTGTCGATTTCGTTAAGAATATTTTCAAGTCCGTCAACAATCTTATCGCAGTCGTCCTCGGAAATGATTCCTTGCAAAGAAAGCATGGCAGCGTGTGCCATACTTCCTTTAATATCCTGCTTATACATTTTTGAGTCAAAACTGATGGAAGAATTAAAATCGTCGGCAATTTGATTTACCGTTCCGTCGCTTCTTCCTGCCCAAATTTTTGCCATTTATCGTTACTCCCGATTATTTTTTTCCGTCAACCATTGCCTGAACCTTGATAGGCAAACCGTAAAGATTGATAAATCCTGCAGAGTCTTTCTGATCGTAGTCGCTCTCACCGAAGGTTGCGATTTCTTCGCTGTAAAGTGAATATTCGCTCCAAACGCCTGCTTTGATTATGTTGCCCTTGTAAAGTTTAAGTTTAACTTTACCGGTAACCTTTTCCTGCGTTTTATCTACGAATGCACTTAAAGCTTCACGCAAGGGTGTGAACCACTGTCCGTTATATACGAGTTCAGCAAAGGTGATGGAAAGCTTCTGTTTTTCGTGAAGTGTAAGCTTATCAAGGCAGATGCTTTCAAGTGCTTCATGTGCCTTATAAAGAATTGTTCCGCCGGGAGTTTCATATACACCACGGCACTTCATACCGATAAGACGGTTTTCTACGATATCAATAATACCGATACCGTTCTTTCCGCCAAGCTCGTTAAGCTTAAGAATAATATTCTTGCTTGACATCTTTTCGCCGTTAAGTGCAACGGGAACGCCCTGTACAAACTCAAGTTCGATGTATTCCGGCTTGTCGGGTGCGGTAATCGGTGAAACACCCATTTCAAGGAAGCCTTCCTTTTCATACATGGGTTCGTTGCCGGTATCTTCAAGGTCAAGACCTTCGTGCGAAAGGTGCCAAAGGTTCTTATCCTTTGAATAGTTTGTTTCACGGTTTATCTTAAGCGGAATGTTATGTGCCTCCGCATAATCAATTTCTTCTTCACGTGACTTTATGTCCCATTCCCTCCAAGGAGCGATAATGGGCATATTAGGTGCAAAATGTTTGATTGCAAGTTCAAAACGAACCTGGTCGTTTCCCTTACCCGTGCAGCCGTGAACGATCGCATCTGCATTTTCTTTAATAGCAATTTCAACAAGACCTTTTGCAATGCAGGGACGTGCATGGCTCGTACCAAGCAAATAATCTTCGTAAACTGCGCCTGCTTTCATCGTGGGAATAATATAGTCGTCAACGTATTCTTCGGTCAAATCGAGAACGTAAAGTTTTGAAGCACCTGTCTTAAGTGCCTTTTCCTCTAATCCTTCAAGTTCATCAGCCTGTCCGACGTTGCCCGAAACAGCAACTACTTCACAGTTATTGTAGTTTTCCTTAAGCCACGGAATGATGATCGACGTATCAAGTCCGCCGGAATAAGCAAGAACAACTTTTTTAATATCTTCTTTTTTCATATTTTCAACCTCTTTGCAATAAATTTTATTTATGGTCTTATTATATCCCTATTTGAAATTTTGTCAAGCACTTTTTTGCATAAATATTCTATTTTAATTTGTATTTATTCATTATTTTTCATATATTGGTTATTTTTCTTGCATATTTTTAAGTTTATTCCCCTTTTATTGCATATTGGCTTTTTAACATCATTCGCATAACACATGTATATTTACTTTACATTCAACGAATTTTATGATAAAATTTACGTAAAATTATAATATATTATTATGAGGTGCAATATGGACAAATTAAACGTAGGTATTATCGGTGCAACAGGAATGGTCGGTCAGCGTTTTATTACTCTTTTGTCGAATCATCCCTGGTTCAATATCGTTGCTCTTGCGGCAAGCTCACGTTCTGCCGGAAAAACTTATGAAGAAGCCATCGGATCACGTTGGGTAATGGATACTCCCATTCCCGAAGAAATTAAAAAAATGCCTGTTTTCGACGCAACAGCTGATGCAGAAAAACTTGCTTCAATGGTCGAAATGGTATTTTGCGCCGTTGATATGAAAAAAGACGAGATCCGTGCATTGGAAGAAAAATATGCACGTCTTGAAGTTGCGGTTATTTCAAACAACTCGGCTCACAGAGGTACACCCGACGTGCCGATGATCATTCCCGAACTTAATGCGGATCATTCTGAAGTAATTACCGCTCAGAAAAAGCGTCTTGGTACAAAGCGCGGTTTTATTGCAGTAAAATCAAACTGTTCGCTTCAAAGCTACGTTCCCGCTTTGTTCCCGCTGACAAAATTCGGAATTTCAAAGGTACTTGCCTGCACGTATCAGGCAATTTCCGGTGCCGGAAAGACCTTTGAGCGCTGGCCGGAAATGGTCGATAACATTATTCCCTACATCGGCGGTGAAGAAGAAAAAAGCGAAAACGAACCTCTTAAAATTTGGGGCAAGGTAGAAAACGGTCAAATCGTTAATGCGCAGGGTCCCGATATAACAACACAGTGTATCCGTGTTCCCGTTTCAAACGGTCACACCGCCGCCGTATTCGTAAGTTTTGAAAACAAACCCTCTAAAGAAGAAATTCTTAAAATATGGAAGGAATTCAAAGGCGATCCTCAAATCTTCGCACTTCCCTCCGCACCCAAGCAATTCCTTAATTACTTTGAGGAAGATAATCAACCGCAAATAAAGACCTGCCGTGACCTCGAAGGCGGAATGGCTATTTCTATCGGCAGACTGAGAGAGGATAAACAGTACGACTACAAATTCGTATGTATGTCGCACAACACTCTCCGTGGTGCCGCCGGCGGTGCCGTTTTGATGGCAGAGCTTCTTGTTGCCCAAGGTTTTATTGAAAAGTGAGATTGAATTATGAAAAAAACTGTTTTTACAGGCAGTGCAACTGCTTTGATAACCCCTTTTACAAAAGACGGTGTCGACTTTGACGCTTTCGGAAGACTTCTTGATTTTCAGATAACAGAAGGTACCGATGCGCTTGTCGTTTGCGGAACTACCGGCGAACCCGCCACGATGACATACGAAGAAAGAGATCAGGTAGTTCGTTATGCGGTAAAACGTGTTAACGGCAGAGTTCCCGTTATTGTTGGTACAGGCTCCAATGCCACTCACATTGCGGTAAGCAATTCAAAGCGAGCATACGAAAACGGTGCTGATGCGGTTTTAGTTGTTACACCTTATTATAATAAATGCACGCAGGAAGGTCTTATTAAGCACTATGAAGCAGTTTGCAGCGCAACTCCGCTTCCGGTAATATGCTATAACGTTCCCGGAAGAACCGGTGTAAACATCAAACCCGAAACACTTGCCGCAATTGCCGAATTTGATACACTTTCCGCCGTAAAAGAAGCAAGCGGAAATATGGATCAAATCGTTGAGGTTTTTGAAAAGGTCGGCGATAAAATCGACGTTTATTCAGGTGACGACGGATTGACTGTTCCGATTCTTGCAATGGGCGGAAAAGGTATTATCAGTGTTGCTTCAAACATTTTACCCAAGGAAGTACATAATATGTGTGCCGACTTCTTTGCAGGTGATATTGTTTCTGCACGTAAAATGCAGTTAAAGTTATATCCCTTAGTAAAGGCGCTTTTCTGTGAGGTCAACCCTATCCCCGTAAAAACCGCCGCTTCTCTTATGGGAATGTGCGAATGTGTACTTCGGCTTCCCCTTTGCGAAATGAATGAAAAAGATTTGGAATATTTAAAAAAAGAAATGATTTCTTTTGGAATTTCAATTTAACGGAGTAATTTTATGATAAATATTATATTATCCGGATGCTTGGGAAAAATGGGTCATGCAATTATCAATGCGGTTGCACAAAACGACAACTTCTGCATTTGCGCAGGCGTTGACTCTATGGCAACTCCCGAAACAAGCATTGGTTTTCCCGTCTATACTTCAATAAATAAGGTAACTGAAAAAGGTGACGTGATCGTTGACTTTTCACGTCCCGATGCACTTCCCATGCTTCTGCACTATGCCGAAGCTCACCGACTTCCGCTTGTTCTTGCATCAACCGGCTACAACAAAAACGACAAACTTTCCATTGAATATGCAGCAGAAAAAATTCCGATAATGTGTTCGTCAAATATGTCGCTCGGAATTAACGTTTTAAGACTTCTTGCGCAAACCGCCACTTCGGTGCTTAATGCAAATTTTGATATCGAAATTCTCGAAAAGCATCATTCTCAAAAAGTGGATGCTCCTTCGGGAACGGCAATGATGCTTGCAGATTCCATCAACGAAGCCGCCGGCGGAGATATGGAATACATCTTCGACCGTCACGAAAGAAGAATGGCACGTCCTAAAAAGGAAATCGGTCTTCATGCGGTCCGCGGCGGAAATATTGCAGGCGACCATACCGTAATTTTTGCAGGTTGTGACGAAGTAATTGAACTCACCCACCGTGCATATTCAAGAAACATCTATGCGGTAGGCGCTCTTAAAGCGGCCGAATTCATCGTTTCACTTCCCTGCGGAATGTACGATATGACAAGTTTGCTTACTCAAGAGCAGATAATCACAAATGCATACTATTCTGAAACGGATACACTTATTTCCGTAAGCAATATTAAGGATCCGTCACTTATCAGCCGTATTTTCACCGAGTTGAAAGAATCGGATATTATGGTTGATATTATCAGCCAGACAGTTCCAGTAAACGGCATTTATGTGCTTTCGCTTTCCGTTGTAAAAAATCTTGCAGACAAAGCTATGCGTGTTATTCAAGATTTGCTTGAAGATGAAAAAGCAGAGCTTATTGACGATATTGCGAAGGTTTCCGTTGAAGGAAGCGGTATGGCTCACCACGCAGGTGCGGCAGGCGACGTTCTTTCAACACTTTCAAAATTAAGTATTCCCGTTTACAGCATTACAACGAGTGAAACGAAAATCACCTGCTGTGTGCCTTCTCATCATGCAAAGAAAGCAGTTACTGCGCTTAAAGATATATTTACCGAAGGAAGATAATATAAATGGTTGATCAGCGAATAAAAATGCTTGCACATAAACTCGTCAATTATTCCTGCCGAATTCAAAAAGGCGAAAATTGCCTTATTGAACTTATCGGCGCAGATGAAAGTTTCGGTGCAGAACTTATTGCAGAAGTAAAAAAAGCAGGTGGAAATCCTTTTTTGTGGATACGTTCGCCCAAGCTTGAACGTGCGCTTATGCTCACTCAAACCGAAGAAGAAATAAAGCTTCGTGCAGAAATTGACGGAATGTTGATGTCAAAAATGGATGCGTATATCGGTATTCGAGGAACTGATAACTGCTACGAAATGAGCGACGTTCCGCAAAGTGCAAACGAAACGTATTCAAAAATCTATTGGGAGCCGGTACACGGCGCTATCCGTGTTGCAAAAACGAAATGGGTAATTCTTCGTTATCCCAACGGGAGTATGAGTCAGCTTGCAAAAATGTCCACAGAGAAATTTGAAGATTTTTATTTTAACGTTTGCAATCTCGATTACAAAAAAATGAGCGATGCTATGACACCGCTTAAGGAGCTTATGGAAAAGACCGACAAGGTAAGAATTGTTGCCAAGGACACAGACCTTACTTTTTCTATAAAAGGTATTCCGGCAGTAAAATGTGACGGACTTTGCAACATTCCCGACGGAGAGGTTTACACCGCTCCCGTAAAGAACAGTGTAAACGGAAAAATCACCTATAACACTTCATCCCTTGAAGACGGTTTTACTTACGAAAACATTTGTTTTGAATTTGAAAACGGAAAAATCGTAAAAGCAACCGCCAACAATTCGGAACGGCTTAATGCAATTCTCGACACCGACGAGGGTGCAAGATATGTCGGCGAATTTTCATTCGGACTTAATCCCTATATAAATAATGTAATGCTCGATACTCTTTTTGACGAAAAAATCGCAGGAAGTATTCATTTCACCCCCGGTTCTTGCTACGATGATGCGCCTAACGGAAACAGTTCCGCAGTGCATTGGGACCTTGTACTTGTTCAAACTCCCGAATTCGGTGGTGGTGAAATATGGTTTGATGACGTTCTTATCCGAAAAGACGGACGTTTTGTCATTGACTCACTTAAAGGTCTTAACCCCGAAAATTTAATTTAACAAGGCAAAAAAACACGCCGGATGACCGTCACGGGTGAATAAGGAAGTATTTTATGTAAGGAATATGGAGTAGTCCGAAAAGGGCTACTCCTTTTCCTTTTGCAGAGTTATCCTGCATTTTGCTCGTGCATATCAGCCAGTGTTTGCATTTCCTGCTCCGTCGGTCTTTCAAACATTCCTACGCCGGTAAAGTAAATATCCACCTTGACGTGGCAATGACCGTCGGACTTATCGTTGTTGTGGACTTCGATGCGCTGAATCATCATATTCACGATCTCGGGAGTAAGCTCCCACATTTCGGAATATTTGCGGAATCCTTTCAGAAGCATCCGCACGTCAATGGCGTTCTGCTCGGCTTTGGCAAGCTGTTCTTCCGCTTCGGCAATGGACTTTTTCAAAGTGTTCTGCTCCGATTCGTAGTCAGCCGTCATCGTCATAAAGCGCTCGTCGGAAATCACGCCGCTTACATTCTTTTCAAACAGACTGGAAATATTGCGGTCAATTTCCTTGATGCGTTTGTTGCCGTTGAGAATAGTGCTTTTCA
>JAZRYL010000044.1:0-10895 GCA_045600705.1 Clostridia bacterium
TGTAGGTTCGGGTGTGCTTGTGGGTTCTGTGCTTGGTGTAACTGTTCCCTTTTTAACTGTTACGGTAAATGTTGTGCTTACATTTTTATACGATACTTTTATTTCTTTCGTGCCGACGGTTGAACTGTCAAAGCCCGAAATTGTATAACTTGTTACAGTTGCTTGCGAATCATCAACAAAATAAGCAGTTATTTCCATGCCTTTGGAGTCAAAATCTTCGCCGAGGTTATATACCTTTTTAGTGGGCAAAGATTTTATTATCAATTCAACAATTTCTTGGTTGATACTGTCCGCATTGTTTTCCGAAGGAGTATTATCAATTTCTTCATCTGTTTTTACGACAATGTCAAACGAAACTGATTTTCCACCGTAAGTTGCAATTACGGTTTTTGAACCGATAGACGAAGTATCGTATTCGAAAACAGTTTTGTTTAAGTCTATTTCGTTAATTTTGCCGTTCTCATATTCTGCATCGATAACAAGGCCGGTGGTATCGAGTTTTTCGCCTACTTTGTAAGCAAGTTTTGTGGGATACGATTTCAAAGACAAATTGCTTACTTCGGCTTCATAATTTCCGGTTTCTCCGTTGTTTACACCCGTATAAATCTTAAGTTCATGACTTGAACCGTCGGAAAAACAAAATGTAATTTGAGAAAGATTTGACAAACTTCTCGCAAACCACTTCTCAAGAACAATATTTCCGTCACTGTCAACATAGCAATCTTTGCCGAGATTCAAATCGTTTTGAATATTCTCCACGGCTCTGTTGACGGTCATTATTTTTGTGTTTGAATATGATTGAATATAGTCAATAATCGGAGCAACTTTGCCGTACATTATGGAGTCGTCGGCGGTCATTGCATGAAAACTGAAAATAACATACTGATTGTTTTCAACTGCCGAATCGACAATATTTTTAGCATCATTCAAAGAAATTCCGCCGTCGTCGAGCCAATAAGTTTTAAGATGCTTGGAATCAAACGGGTCGTTCACGCCGATATCCGAAGTTCTTACTGCATTAAAATACTTTGAAGCACATTCAAGCACCGTGTCATTATAATCGCCAAAAGGCAGGAATAAATTTTCAACATTAAGGCCCACACCGTTGAAGAATTCTATACTTTGAGTAAACTGACTTTCAAGTTTCGTCAAATCATCGCTGATTGATGAAAGTTTTATATGGTCAAACGAATGCGAAGCGATTTCATAGCCGTATTTATTTTGAAGTGCCAATGCCTGATTTAATGTAATTACCGAAGCGCTATCCGAGGGCGATGCCAAATAGTTGCCTACAATGGGAACAGTGCATGCAACATTTCTGCTTGCGAATATATCTCGGTACAAATAGTCATTGGAGGCGCCGTCATCGGAAACAAAACTGAAAATAGTCTCTTTATTGGCAGGATGATATAAATAACACTCGTCAAGGCTTTTGCCGTCATCAATTTTACCGACGGTAATGTCGCCGTCAATTTTCTTATAGTCGGCTAAATAAATGCTGTCCGGAAGGTATGACTTTTCAGCAGATATCCGAACAGAAGGAAATATCTGCACTATCATAGCCGAAATAACAGAAATAATTATAAATTTTTTTACGGATTTATTCATCAAAGTGCTCCTGTCAAAATGTTAAAAATACTTCAAATTCTATCAAATTATAATACCATTTTTTTTGCTTTCTGTCAACGCATTATAAGGCAAAAAAATGGCGCAATATCTTAAATTGCGCCTTAAAAAATATAAATTATTGAAACATATTACATCATTTTTCTGCAGCCGTCGACGGTATAATTCTGTCCCGACACATACGATGCTTCTTTTGATGCGAGGAAAACAATTACATTAGCACATTCATCGGGAGTGCCCGCCCTTCCCATAAACGAATGATTCGGCATTTCAACTCCGTCATCAACAGCAATGCTTCCCGGAGAAACGCAGTTTACTGTAATTCCTTTAGGCGTGAGTTCTTTTGCCAATGCTTTTGTAAATCCTAATATTGCACCTTTTGTCATAGAATAATCGACCATATTCGAAATGCCGTATATTCCGGCAACAGAAGCAATATTTATAATTCTTCCAAAGCCGTTTTTAATCATAATCGGTGCAATTTCGTGTGTGGGATATAATGTTCCGAGTATATTTATATCAATTTTCTTTTTCCACAAATCGGGTGTTGATTCAACAAAAGGCACATACGTGTTATATATGCCTGCATTATTTATAAGAATATCTATTGTGCCGAATTCATTTACCGTTTCCGCAACAGCATTTTTAACAAGTTTTTCATCGGAAACATCAAGAATAAATACTTTTACTTTTGCACCTTTGTTTCTTGCAAGTTCAGCCGTTTCGTTTATTTGTTTTTCGTTTATGTCGCACAGAACAAGTGATGCGCCGCCCTCGGCAAGTTTCAATGCAACAGAACGTCCTATTCCGTGTGCCGCTCCTGTTAAGAATACAGTCTGTCCGTTAAAATTCATAATATCACTCCTTTTTTAATATATTATAAAGCGTTTGTCTAAAAAGCAAATAGCCAAAACAATATTTTTTTAGCAATTCCGACATACATATTGACTCTGTTTTGTGCAAATGTTATAATCAATACGGGTGATAAAATGAACGGTTTTTATATTAAAAAATTTATCGGAACATTAAGAGTCAGCAATAAAAAGGGCGATATTACCGTAAAAGAAAAGCGTGAATATTCAAGCATAATATTTACCTATAACGGTAAAATTAAATTTAGCAATTCAAACAATACTTTGTATTCGGACGAAGTTACCGCAATATACCTGCCGCGAAATTGCAGTTATACTAATATTTGCTTGCAGGATGCGGATTCCTATATGTTTTCGTTTGTTGATTCTAACGAAAATACCGATTTAATAAATTTACATCAGTTGGACGAAAAAACAGTAAGCAGTTATTACTCTATGATTGAGTCTTACGATTGGGATACCGAAAATTTCAAGATATTGTCAATCCTTTATTCAATATTAGATGCTTCTTCGGCGAATTCAAAAGGCAGTCCGTATATAAAAAAAGCAAAAACATATATTGCCGATAATTTCAATAAAAACATTACAATAGAAGATATTGCGAGAAGCATACAAATAAGCAGAACATATCTTTCAAAACTTTTCCGTTTAGAACTTAACACTTCCATTTATCAGTACATTCTCAAAATAAGAATGGAAAAGGCACTTATGATGATAAAAGAAAACCGACAGATAAGCGAAGTAGCACTTTCTGTCGGTTATAATGATATTTTTCAGTTCAGCCGTGCGTATAAAAAATATTACGGCAAGTCACCCAAGCATTTCAGATAATCAAACCTCATCAATGTGGAATACTATTCCCTGAAAATCTTGTTGGCTGGCAAAATTCGTTGCAATACCCTTGTTTATAAGCACATCGCCGGTGAGAGTAAGATTAAGTTCTCTTACAAAATACTTTTTATTCGGGTCAAGTCCTTTGACCTTGACAATCTTATACATTACATTTGCTCCGCACAGTCTTCTGTAACACGTGAGCACTGCTTTCTTTTTATCTTTTGAAACAATATTGAACGAAAAATAATTGCTCTTATTCGGGTCGTCAATTCTGTAAAGATCGCCGTTAAGGACAAGATCTTCCATTTCCTTATACTGTTCTATTTCACGAACAACTTCTTTTCTGTCGTCATCGTTCCACTTCGTAGTATCAAGTTCATAGCCGGTGGCACCTAAATGTGCAATGTTTGCTCTTGTAGCGTAAGAAGAATTTCTGCCCGTTTGATGGTTAGGACATTCGGAAACGTGGCACGACATTGTAGAAAGCGGATAAACAAAACTTGTTCCGTACTGAATAATCGTTCTTGACTCCGCGTCGGAGTTGTCCGATGTCCAAATTTGCGGGAAATAATGAAGCACTGCCCCATCAAATCTTGCACCGCCGCCGGAACAACCTTCAAACATAACATTTGGATTGGCGTTAACGATACGCTCCAGCAAATCGTAAAGTCCTATTGCGTATCTGTGCGCAAATTCCTTTTGATTTTCAGCATTTCTACCAAAAGAATACGATTCAGTAACATTGCGGTTGCTATCCCACTTAACGTAATCAATTTCATTTTCACGAATAAAAGTATTGATCGTTTCAACGATATAATCTCTTACTTCGCTTCTTGTTATATCGAGAATGCACTGATTTCTCGAAAGAGAATGTTCTCTGTTTGGCGCACCTATTGCCCAATCGGGGTGTGCACGGAACAAATCGGAATTGGGGCTTACCATTTCCGGCTCGAACCACAAACCGAATTTAAGTCCCTTTGAATGGGCGTAATCAATGACCGACTTCAAACCGTTAGGCAATTTATCGGTATTAACGAACCAATCACCGAGTCCCGATGTGGCGTCGTTTCTTACGCCGAACCAGCCGTCGTCGAGAACGAACGTATCAATTCCCGTGCCGACTACCGCATCAATGATATTTTTGAGTTTTTCTTCGGTAAAATTAAAATATGTTGCTTCCCAGTTGTTTATAAGAATAGGTCTTGATTTTTTAACGAAATTGGGGTTTATAAGATAATTTCTGTACGCATCGTGGAATGCTCTGCTCATTCCGCCCAGTCCCTCTGCCGAATAAGAAATAACGACTTCAGGAGTTTCAAACTCTTCCCCTGCTTCAAGATTCCAACAGAAATCGAAATCGTTTATTCCGCCGAGAACGATTGTGTCGCCTGTTGTAGTGCCCTGCGTTTTAAGAACAAATGAAGAAGAATAAACAAGGTTTATGCCGATTGCTTCGCCGTTTTCTTCATTTGTGTCATTCTTAACAAATGCAACAAACGGATTAAGAAATGCAGATGAACTTGTTCTTTTGGAGTCAATTTCAACAACGCCGTACTGAACGGGTGTCATTTGTTCAAATCTTTCGTTTGCCCACGAGCCGTGAAGCGAAAGAACCTGATAATCGTTTTCGGGCAATGAAAGAACAAAGGAATATGCTCTGTTAAGTTTTATTTTTTCGTTTGACAGATTTTTATAAACTATTCTGCGTGCTATAACGTCACAGTCATCGTAAACTGTATAGTACAAATCTGCGCCGAAAGAGTTTATATTATCAAGCAAATGAACAACAAGTGTTTCGCCGCCATTCATGGAAGGCATTGTTTTCATTTGCGGTTTATTCTCTAAAATTTCATGGCCGACATAAAGCAATTCAATGCATCTGTCACCTATTTTGTTTTCGAATTCAACGGTAGGTTCACGATAATCACTTGTTCCGAAAAAAGTAATTTCGGGAGGCATTTCACCGTATCCGTAATTTTTACCGGGAATTGTTGCCATGAAGGAATTTCCTCCGCCGGGATAAAAATAACCTAAATTAAATTCGTGACTGATTTTTTTGCCGAAATATGTATGTGTTAAATAATTGGCACGGTTCACGCAAAAAGAATAAGTAATATTCTTTCCGTCAAGATAAAAATTTTTGTTTGATTCATTAAAGTAAATAGACATATAATACTCCTAAAAAAGGCGGACTTTAAGCCTATAAAGCCGCAAGTCCGCTAAATAATTAGTTTTCTTTGTTTTCTTCCTTAGGAAGCATTGCTTTTCTTGAGAGGTTAATTCTGCCCTTATCGTCGATTTCGATTACACGAACCATAATCTTATCGCCTACGTTTACAACGTCAGTAACCTTCTTAACGAACTTGTTGTCAAGTTCGCCGATGCGGCAAAGTCCTTCTTTTCCGGGAAGAAGTTCAACGAATGCACCGAAGTCCATAATACGAACAACAGTTCCGAAATAAGTTTCGCCAACTTCGATTTCCTTAACGATTGCATCGATCATAGCCTTAGCCTTGTCGCCGGAAGCCTGATCTACTGCATAAATAACAACTGTTCCGTCGTCGGAAATATCAATCTTAACGCCGGTTTCAGCAATAATACCGTTAATAACTTTTCCGCCGGTACCGATAACCTCACGAATCTTGTCAACATCAATCTTAAATGACATAGTCTTGGGTGCATAAGGTGAAAGTTCTGCTTTGGGAGCAGGAAGTGTTTCAAGCATTTTGTTCATAATGAACATTCTTGCATCCTTTGCCTGCTTAAGAGCACGTTCAAGAATAGGTCTGTCAATGCCTTTGATCTTAATATCCATCTGAATTGCGGTGATACCGTTTGCAGTACCAGCAACCTTAAAGTCCATATCGCCCAAGAAATCTTCAAGTCCCTGAATATCAGTAAGAACCTGAACCTTGTCCGAACCTTCTCTTGTATCCTTGATAAGACCCATAGCAGCACCTGCAACGGGAGCCTTTATCGGAACACCTGCGTCCATAAGTGAAAGGGTCGAACCGCAAACTGAAGCCATTGAAGTTGAACCGTTTGAAGAAACGATTTCGGAAACAACTCTGATAGCATACGGGAAATCTTCCTCGGAGGGAATTACGGGTTCAAGTGAACGTTCTGCCAAAGCACCGTGACCGATTTCACGTCTGCCGGGAGCACGGAGAGGCTTGGGTTCGCCGGTAGCATAACCGGGCATATTGTACTGATGCATATATCTCTTTGAGGTCTGTCCGTCAATACCGTCAAGCTCCTGAATATCGCTGAGAGGACCAAGAGTTGTAAGAGTCATTGCCTGAGACTGACCACGTGTGAATACTGCTGAACCGTGTGTGCGCGGGAACATACCTGTTTCGCACCAAATGGGACGGATTTCATCAACCTTACGGCCGTCGGGACGAACACCTTCATCAAGAATCTTATTACGCATAACTTCTTTCTTTATGTAATAAAGAGAATCTGCGATATATCTCTTTGAATCGGGATAAATTTCAGCAAAATGTTCCTGAACTTCTGCTTCTGCCTGTTCCTCACGAACTTCACGTTCATGACGGTCAAAAGTATCCATAACCCAAACGATTTTGTCATAAGCGTATTCACGAACTGCCTTGTCGATTTCTTCGGGAACGTGGTAAAGCTCGATTTCAACCTTTTCTTTACCGATTTCGTTTCTGATTTCTTCCTGCCAAGCAACGAGCTTTTTGATTTCTTCATGTGCAATCATGATACCTTCAAGCATTTCAGCTTCGGTAACTTCTTTTGCACCTGCTTCAACCATCATAACCGCATCTTTTGTACCGGAAACGGTAAGGTGAAGACGTGAAACTTTTCTCTGCTCCTCGGTAGGATTGAGGATATATTCATTATCGATCATTCCGACTGTTACAGAACCGGTAGGACCTGCAAAGGGAATATCCGACATTGTAAGAGCAAATGATGAACCGATCATCGCAAGTACGTCGGGCATATTATCAAGATCAACCGAAAGGCAGGTTGCAACAACCTGAACGTCATTAAAAAGTCCCTTGGGGAAAAGAGGACGGATAGGTCTGTCGATAAGACGTGAAGTCAAAATTGCCTTTTCGCTTGCTTTGCCTTCACGACGAATGAAGCCGCCGGGGATCTTGCCGATAGCATACTGTTTTTCTTCAAACTCTACGCTAAGAGGGAAAAAGTCCATTCCTTCTCTTGGCTGCTTTGACATTGTTGCCGATACCATTACAACCGTATCGCCGCAACGAACAATACACGAACCGTTTGTCTGTCCGCAGTATTTGCCGGTTTCAATAGTAAGTTCTCTGCCGGCGTATGTCGTTTTGAATTGCTTAAATTCCATTATATATACTCCTTTTAATTAAAATCAATATTAAAAAACCTGCTTGTCCGTTTTTGGGGCGTAACAATATGAATTCGAACCCGTTCAAATGTTAATTTTCACGCTAAGCAAGTAGTAATAAATCAAGAAAAGCGGATATACAAATCATATCCGCTTTACGTGTGCTAATTACTTTCTTAAGCCAAGTTTCTTAACAACAGCTCTGTATCTTTCGATATCTTTTTCCTTAAGATATGCAAGAAGACCACGGCGCTGACCTACCATTGTAAGCAGACCTCTGCGGCTGTGATGGTCCTTCTGATGAGTCTTAAGATGCTCGTTAAGATGGTTAATACGCTCTGTAAGAAGTGCGATCTGAACTTCCGGAGAACCGGTATCAGTATCGTGAAGCTTATTAGCAGTGATGATTTCTGTCTTTTTAACCTTATCCATCATTTTTTCCTCCTTTTATTATTTATGCAAACGCTTATGCTCACAGTAAACCGCCGGAGAAGCGAGCAAACCGAGAACATAGTTCCGCATACATGTGAATTATAGCATATATACAAATTCTTGTAAACTGTTTTTTCTAAAAAACATCAATTTTCGTTTTCTTGTGTAAAGTTTAATGCTTCCTGCTCTTCCTCTATTCTGTTTTTACGCAATTCTTCTGCATCATGATGCTTATCTTCCATAAGCGGAATAGTAAGCTGTTCAGCATCGTCAAGTTCGAATTCACTGCTTTCAAGAAGTTCAAGATTTTCCTGTTCGGGTAAATCGTCAAGCGAATTCAATCCAAAATGTCTTAAAAATAAGTCTGTTGTTCCGAAAAGAACCGGTCTTCCGATAACGTCCTTATGCCCTACTTCCTGAATAAGTCCCTTTTGCTTCAAACTCATAACGGAATAATCGCATTTAACGCCACGGATAATTTCAATTTCACCTCTTGTAACCGGCTGACGGTACGCAATTATGGAAAGTACCTCAAGTGCAGCTTGCGAAAGAGATTTTTTCTGTATGGGATTAAGCAAGTCTTCTATGTATTGAGCATTTTTCGGATTGGTGCAAAATTGCATCTTCGTGCCGAATTTTTTAATTAAGATACCGCTTTCATCACCGTATTTCTTTTCAAGAATTTCGCTTCCCTGCCAAAATTCCATTTCGGTAACACCGATAACCTTTTTCATATCTTCCACATCAAGCGGCTCGCCCACCATAAATAGAAGTGTTTCTATCGCCGAAGCAATCTCAGTTGGTTTCAAATTCTTCTTCCTCCTGATTTGACCGAATATCCTGTTCCAAATTAAGCGAAACTGTTATATCGCCAAAATTTTCTTTTTGTTCAAGTTTTAAGAAACTTGTTTTCCACAATTCAAGCATTGCGGCAAAGGTAGTTACAACCTCACTTTTATTTCCGTCATCTTCAAACATATCAAAGAACGACATCTGTTTTTTTGAAGCAAGTCTTCTTCTGATATACGACATTTTGCCCTTAATTGTGTAAGTATCTCGTTTAATTTCTCTCTGTTTTTTGACAGTTTTGTCATCAAGGCGTCTTAAAACCTCTTGAAATGCCGCCATCAAAGAATCAAGATGCATTTCATTAAGTTCAATACGTTCTTCCATGTGCACTTCTTCGGGAAGCTTATAGTATGCTTTAAGATTTTCTTCCTCCATACTGTGAAGCTTTTCCCCTGCTTCCTTATACATCTTATATTCGGTCAATCGGCGAATAAGAGCCTGTTCGGGATCTTCTTCGTCTTCCTCAATAACGGGCAGTTTAGGCAAAAGCGAACGGGATTTGATTTCAAGCAAGTGTGCGGCAACTGTAAGGAATTCGCTTGCATTTTCCATATCAAATTCCTGAATGTTTTCAATATATTTAAGATATTGGTCCGTTATATCCGAAACGAAAATATCTTTAATATCAATTTTATCCTTATCAAGCAAATGCAACAGGAGATCAAGAGGACCTTCAAATTGATTTAACTTTAACTGTAACTCCATAACACCCTACTTAAACGCAATAAATATGAAATCCATTAGATAATTCATTCCTTTGAAAATACCGTCTGAAACAAACGAAATTATGCCCACACGGTAAGAAACCAAAAGGAAAATAATCATAATCATCCTTGAAAATCTTTCGTAATCGGCAAATGCTTTATAACTTATTTTGCCGATAAAGATTTCCTTAAAAATATTGTACCCGTCAAGGGGCGGAATCGGCATAAAGTTGAATACCGCTAAAGTAATATTGCAGCGTGCAAGATAGAATAATGCAGTTATCAGCGAAAAAACAACCGTTTCACCCACAACCGACAGTGCCAATTGAGCGTAAACCACATAGTAAACAAAATTATACAAAAAAGTAGCTATAAACGCAAGAATAAGGTTTGCAATAATTCCGGCAGATGCAACGATAATCATACTTTTTCTGCCGTTTCTGAAATTTGACGGAACAACGGGCACAGGCTTCGCCCAACCGAATCCCACGAAAATCATACAAAGAAGTCCCATTGGGTCAATATGCTTTATGGGGTTAAACGACAGTCTGCCCATACTTTTTGCATATCCGTCGCCCTGCTTGAATGCAGCGTAGCCGTGGGCGTATTCGTGAATTGAAAGCGAAATTAAAAGAAGCGGAAGCAAAAGAAGAAAAGACAGTAGATTTTGAAAAACGTTTTCTATATTTCCTCCGCCGAACAGTAAATCAAGTAACATAATAACTCCTATTATTTTAAGTAGTCGGGAACAACATCGTTTTGAGTAATATACTCATAAGTTTGTCTTTTAACGATAAGCGACGATTTTCCGTTATTGACAAGAACAAGTGCAGGGACAGCGTTTCTGTTATAATTGCTTGCCATTGAATAATTGTATGCTCCGGTTGTAAATACGGCAAGTGTGTCACCCACTTTAAGCCGCGGCATGGGAGTATTCCACGTAATCATATCTCCCGATTCGCAGCACTTTCCGGCAATAGACACGGGATAAATATGTTCCTCGTTCATTTTGGAAGCACATACTGCATCATATTCCGCTTCGTACAGTGCAGTACGAATATTTTCGTGCATTCCCCCGTCGCACATAACGTATGTACGAACACCGGTTATTTCCTTTAATCCGTTCACAGTATAAAGTGTACTCCCCGCTTCGCCCACGATAGATCTTCCCGGTTCAACGGAAACTTTCGGTTCGGGATAATTGTTTTCAGTGCAAAGACGTTTCAGGTTGTCCGAAAT
>JAZRYL010000045.1:0-28647 GCA_045600705.1 Clostridia bacterium
TAAAGAAAAGAACCCTGCAAAGAAGGCAGCTAAGAAAGCAACCAAGAAGGCTGAAGGCGAAGCAGAAAACAAGGAAGAAAAAGCAGAAAACAAGGAAGAAAAAGCAGAAAAGAAACCGGCAGCAAAGAAGCCCGCAGCTAAGAAAACAACTAAAAAAGCAACCGAAGAAGCTTAATTATTTATTGGAGGTAATATATGCCACTTATTCCTTATGTAGTTGAAACAGACGGTAGAGGAGAGAGATCGTACGATATATATTCCCGTTTGCTTAAAGACAGAATTGTCTTTATCAGCGGCGAAATCAATGATGAGTTGGCAAACGCAGTTGTTGCACAGCTTCTTTTCCTTGAAGCAGACGATATGGAAAAGGATATTATGCTTTATATCAATAGCCCCGGCGGTTCGGTTACCGCAGGTATGGCTATCTACGATACTATTCAATATATTAAACCGCAGGTATCAACTATTTGTATTGGTATGGCGGCTTCGATGGCGGCAGTTTTGCTTTCATCCGGCGCAAAGGGCAAACGTATTGCTCTCCCAAACAGTGAAGTTATGATTCATCAGGCATTGGGCGGTGCACAGGGACAGACCACAGATGTAATGATTCATGCACAACAACTTCTTAAATGCAAGAATAAGCTTAATCAGATTATTGCCGATAATACGGGCAAGGATGTTGCCGAAGTTGAAAAGGATTGCGAACGTGATCACTTTATGTCGGCGCAGGAAGCACTTGAATACGGAATTATCGATGCAATTTACTCAAAAAGACAGTAAGGAGTTCTAAATGGAAGAAATCAGATGCGTCTTTTGCGGACGTACACCGCAGGCAGGACTTTCGTTCGTTTCCGGCCCTCCGGGGGTTTACATTTGTGAAGAATGTGTGGAGGACTGTGTTGACTCTTTGGAAGAAGAACATAACGGTTCATCTGCCCGTTCCGGCGAAAAGATCGAATTATTAAAACCGCAGGAAATCAAAGCGGTTCTTGACCAATACGTTGTTGGGCAGGATAATGCCAAGATTGCTCTTTCGGTAGGTGTTTACAACCATTACAAAAGAATAAATGCCCTTAGAAATAAGGATAAAAACGACGTTGATATTCAAAAGAGTAACATTCTTCTTATCGGACCTACGGGAACCGGAAAGACATATCTTGCTCAAACACTTGCGAAAATCCTTGACGTTCCGTTCGCTATTGCTGATGCAACTACAATTACCGAAGCAGGTTATGTAGGCGACGATGTTGAAAATATTCTTCTTCGCTTGATTCAAGCGGCGGACTATGACGTTTCAAAAGCAGAACGGGGAATTATTTATATCGACGAAATAGATAAGATTGCCCGCAGAAGCGAAAATCCGTCTATTACCCGTGACGTTTCGGGTGAGGGTGTACAGCAATCATTGCTTAAAATCCTTGAAGGAACAGTTTCAAATGTTCCTCCCAACGGCGGAAGAAAGCATCCGCACCAGGATTTTATTCAAATTGATACTACGAACATTTTGTTTATATGCGGCGGTGCTTTTGACGGACTTGAAAAGATTATTCAGCGCCGTGTCGGCAAGAAAACCGTCGGATTCGGAAGCGAATTCAATCCCGTTGCCACATCTGATGATGTGGGAACAGTTTTTGAAGCGGTTACACCGCACGATTTGCAGAAATTCGGTCTTATTCCCGAACTTATCGGCAGACTTGCTCAAACGGTTACACTTAAGGGACTTGACGAAAAAATGCTCGTTGAAATTCTTAAGACGCCAAAAAATGCACTTACAAAACAGTATGCTGCTTTGATTGCAATGGACGGTGTTGAACTTCAGTTCACTGACGAAGCATTGACTGCAATAGCACATAAGGCTATCGAACTTAAAACGGGCGCACGCGGATTGCGTTCTATAATTGAGGGAGTTATGATGGAAATTATGTATCAAATTCCTTCTATTCCGAACGTAAAGAAGTGCATCATTACCGAAGATGCGGTTATGAAAAGAAATAAGCCGGCGCTTATTACCGCAACTGAAAATTAAAAAAATTAACGTCGCTTTTTGCGACGTTTTTTTTATAAAATATAAGCACGCTGATAATCAACGTGCTTTATTTTGTATTGTTTTGCTACCGTTAAATCAGCGCATACATTTTTTTACAAATTGCAGAGGAACATCCATTCTTTCAGCAACTTGTTCGGGCGTCATTTTGCTGTTCAGAAAGCGTTTGCAAACTGTTTTCATATTTTCACCAACCTCGATAATATGTTTATCGGGGTCGTAAAATCTTATAACTCGCTGTCCCCAAGAATGTTCCTTTACAGGGTGAACAAACTCAACTTCCACATTGCTTATTCTTTGAATAAATGAATCAAAATCATCTTCTTCAAAATAAATCTCAACGTCGTTTCCTCCGAACGATATGTTGTCGGTATTGATGAATTCACGGTATGTGTCAAGCGTTTGCAATACTAATCCGCCCGTTAAGGTCTTGTTTGCTCCGAAATCGGTCACAACACGCAGTCCCAAAGTCTTTTTATAAAATTCAACTGATTTATCTATATCCTTAACTATCAGCATCGAATTTTTTAATTTCATTTGTTGCCTCTTACTTTATTTTTCCTTATAATATAGCATACAGTGACAGTAACCCTCAAATTCCGGGTCGGCAATTTGTTCTCTGAATTGCTTGCACATACACTTAGTGTCTTCACTTTTTCCGAAAACGCAGGGGCAGTAGCCGCCTTTTTGCTTTAATCCTTCTTGAACTGTCTTTACAATTTCGGCATCTTCATTCAAACGGATTCTCATTAGTTTTCTTCATCGTCCTCACTATCGTTTGAATAATCTTCGTTTTCGTCATCATCTTCATCATCTTCGTCATCGGAATTGAAGTATGTTTCAAATTCTGTGTCATCAAGGTCACGGACAAGAAGTTTAAGTCCCGTTTCTGCACTTAATTGTTCAATTATTTCGTCCATTCTTGCTTCACACTGTTCTTGAGTCCATTCGTTTTCGGATTCGTCTTGCTCTTTGTTCAATTGTTTCAGTGCAAGATAAAGAAGCAAATAATTGTCTTTTTCGTCACCGGGCTCTGCCTGAATCCATTGCATACGGTAGATTTCAAGCATATGGTCGTCTGCTTTTGTATCAAAATCTTCTTGAGTCAGCAAACCGTGAAAATCACCGAAGCTTTCACGGGTGTCTAAGTCGGGAATACCTTCTTCGCCGTTCTGCTTATGAGTAACGAAATAAATTACTGCAAAAATTATTCCGATAATAATAGCCGCCAAAAAAATAATAACAAAAATATTTACTTCCACACCAAATAATATCATTATGTTACCTCCGAGAATTCTTTTAATATATTATATCAAATTTGTTTTTTATATGCAAATATATTCTTGAAATATGCTTAATAAAATGGTATAATACTTACATAAATTAAAAATTTAGGGTGTTTTGTATGAAAAAAATATATTTTTTCTTGATTACCGTATGTATGTTTATTTCTAATTTGTTTATTATTGCGTTTGCCGAAGGGGAAGAAAGTGTTTCTAAGATAGACGCAAATTTCCTTATGGGCAATTTCTATAAAATAATTCTTATTGTAGTCGCAATAGGGTGTGTTGCCGGCTTGATTTATTCAAATATTAAATCCCGAAAGAAAAAATAATATGGACTTATGTGTACTTAAAGGCGTAGGTCCAAAACGAAAAGAAGCTCTTGAGAAGCTTGATATTTATTCTGTTGAAGACCTTATTGCATATCTGCCGCAAAAATACCGTGATTTAACGGTCATATCAAAACTAAATGCAGTGCCGGTAGATACACCGGCACTTTTTAAGGTACGTATTTACGATAAACCGAAAGTAAGATTTCCGAGAAAGAATTTTTCGCTTGTTTCCTGCATGGTTGAAGATATATCGGGAACGGCTGAAGCGGTATGGTTTAATCAACCGTATATTTCTCAAAATCTTGAAACGGGAAAAGATATATATTTATACGGAACGGTGATTATCAAAAACGGAAAACGACGTCTTATGAATGCTTCCGTTGAACACGAAGAAGAACTATCCATTGCTCCCGTGTACCGTCTGCCGGCTTCTTGCGGAATAAATCAGCGTGCTATGAGAAATCTTATGAAGCAGGCGATAGACTACCTTGCGGAAAATGAAACCGAAGTATTTTCCGATGCAATGAGGATAAAGCATTCTCTGTGCGAAAGAAGTTATGCGGTTAAGAATATTCATTTCCCTGAAAATGAAAATGCTTTGAAAATGGCAAAAAAACGGCTTTGCTTTGAAGAACTTGTATCAATTCAGCTTTATATTAAATTGAGCAGAGAAAGTAATAAGAGCCAAGCGGGAAAAGTTTTTGACGTTGAAAATGAACAAATCAAGCAGTTTATAAGTGAATTACCGTTTGAACTTACAAGCGCACAATATAAGTGCATTGAGGAAATAAAAAAAGATGTATCGTCGGGAATCGCAATGAACAGACTTGTTCAAGGCGACGTTGGCTGCGGTAAAACCGTTATAGCGTTTATTTTAATGCTTATGACGGAACTTAACGGAGGTCAGTCAGCGCTTATGGCACCCACGGATATACTTGCACGCCAGCATTATTTTGAACTTGTATCAAAATTCGGAAATGAAAAAGTTGTTTTCTTGTCCGGCTCTCTTAAAGCATCGGAGAAAAAGGGAATATTTGAAAGAATTAAAGACGGTTCAGCCAAATATATTGTCGGAACTAATGCACTTATTCAAGATAAAGTTGAATATAACAATCTGCTGACTGTTATTACCGATGAGCAGCACAGGTTCGGTGTTAAACAACGGGCAAGACTGTTTAATAAGGGCAATTCGCCGCACACACTTGTTATGTCTGCAACTCCGATACCGAGAACACTTTCGCTGATTGTTTTCGGGGATCTTGATATATCAATCGTATACCAACTTCCCGCCGGCAGACAAAAAGTATCTACTTCAATCATTTCAAAAAAACGTGAAAATGATATGCTTAAATATATACGTGAAGAACTTCTTTCGGGAAAACAGGCATATTTTGTTTGTCCGCTTATTGAAGAAGATGAAGAAAGTACGCTCGTTTCAGCCGAAGGATTATTTGAAGAATTGACAGACGGCGCACTGAACGGTATTCCGATAGAACTTATTCACGGCAAAATGTCCGCAGAAGAAAAAAATGAAATTATGGATAAGTTCGCAAAAAATGAAGTTAAGGCTTTGATATCGACCACGGTTATTGAGGTCGGAATAAACGTTAAAAATGCTTCTATTATGGTTATTTACGGTGCAGACAGGTTCGGATTGGCGCAACTTCATCAGCTGCGAGGCAGAGTGGGTAGGGGAACTCAAAAATCATATTGCTTTATGCTTACCGAAAGCGAAAATCCCGAAACGCTTGAACGACTTAAAATAATGACCAAGACGAATGACGGCTTCGAAATAGCGCAGTATGATTACGAACTTCGAGGTCCCGGCGATTATTTGGGAAAAAGGCAAAGCGGAATTCCCGAAGCAAGATTTTCTTATGCATTGTCGAATACGATGCTTCTTAAAGAAACTCAAAAGGTCGTTGAAAATGAAATTTTACCTGAAATTGATAAGTATTCATTGCTTGTAGATACGGTGAACAGTAAATTTTCAAGAGATTTAGAAGATATTGCGTACAACTAAAAATTTCCAAAAAAATATTGTATAATATTTCATTTCCGGTCAAGAATAATAACGTAATCTTGAAGGAGGTGAAATAAAAATGGCAAAGTCAGATAGCAAAACAGCTCTTGAAAATATGAAGTACGAAGTTGCTAACAGCCTTGGTGTTAATATGAAAAAGGGCTACAACGGCGACCTTTCTTCTAAGGACAACGGCCGTGTTGGCGGCGAAATGGTTCGCAGAATGGTTGAACAGTACGAACAGAACAATAAGTAAGTTGTTCTTTTGAAAAATAAAGCAGGGTGATTATTTAATTATTCTGCTTTGTTTACATAAAAATATACACCTTGAAAAAAAAGAACTGCACATTATGTGCAGTTCTTTTTTTTCAAGGTGTTTTTTATTTCTTTTCCATATCTTTTGCTTGTTCACGGCTTAAATCAACTTTGTCTTCATCGTATTCAACAACCGAGATAGCTGCTTTATTGAAAACAAGTTTAACTTCATCAGGACCAACACCGATTGTTACGATATCGTCTTTGATATCCTTAACTGTGCCGTAAATACCGCAATCCATCATAACACGGTCGCCGTTTTTAAGGTTATTCTTTCTTTCCTGCATAAGTTTTTGACGCTTTCTCTGCTTTCTTCCCGAAAACCACATAACGGCAATCATAACTACCATTATAATAATAAGCGGAAGTGAACTTTCAAGTGCGCCCGGTTGAGCCTGAAGTAATGTAAAATTCATTGTATTTTTTTCCTTTCAAAATAAAACTTTTGTATATAATAGCAGATAAACGATTATTTTACAAGTGAAATTTTAGTAAAATAATATCTGTTATTTTTATTTGTATCCGTATTTGCGTAAAAATTCTTCTTTGAAGTCAAGGGAACGGTCTTCCCAAATTGCTTTTTTCAAATCCTCGGTCAGTTTATGCAAAAATCTTAAATTATGTATTGATGCAAGTCTTGCACCCATAATTTCACCTGCATTGAACAAATGACGAATGTATGCACGGGAATAATTTCGACAAGCATAGCAATCACATTCTTCGTCAAGAGGACGGGGATCTTCTTTATAAATGGCATTTCTGATAACTACTTTGCCGTGACTTGTCATTACGGTGCCGTTTCTTGCAATTCTTGTGGGAAGAACACAGTCCATCATATCAATGCCTCGTGTGAAGCCTTCAACAAGGCAATCGGGAGAACCAACACCCATAAGATAACGGGGTTTATCTTTCGGCATATATGGCATTATATCCTCAAGAATATCGTACATAATATCCTTTGGTTCACCGACGGATAAACCGCCGATGCCGAATCCGGGACAATCGGTATGAGCAACTGTTTCCTTAGCGCTTTGTATTCTCAAATCCTTGTAGGTACTGCCTTGAACTATTCCGAAAAGCGCTTGATTGTCGTTTGTCCACGCATCGTTGCAACGGTCAAGCCAACGCAAAGTGCGTTCCATATTTTCTTTAGCCTCTCTGTATTCACATGGGTATGGGGAACATACATCGAATTGCATCATAATATCGGAGCCTAACGACTGTTCGATTTCGATTACCTTTTCGGGAGTGAATAAGTGCTTTGAACCGTCTATGTGCGAATGAAAGTAAACGCCTTCTTCTTTTATTTTTCTTAAATCGGAAAGGGAAAATACCTGAAATCCGCCGCTATCGGTTAAAATAGGTCTGTCCCAATTCATAAATTTGTGCAGACCGCCCATTTGTTCAACCAGTTTATGACCGGGGCGCAGGTATAAATGATACGTATTCGAAAGAATGATTTGCGAATTGATTTCTTTCAGTTCTTCGGGTGAAACGGCTTTAACTGTTGCCTGAGTTCCGACGGGCATAAACACGGGCGTTTCAATAACACCGTGAGGCGTGGTGAAACGGCTGATTCTTGCACCGGATTGATTACATTCTTTTAATACTTCAAATTTGAATTTATCTGTTTTCATAGTTCCTCTATTCTATAAGCATTGCATCGCCGAAAGAGAAAAATCTGTATTCGTTCTCTTTTGCGTTTTCGTACACCGAAAGCATTTCTTCCTTGGAACACAGTGCGCTCACAAGCATAAGAAGTGTTGATTCGGGCAGGTGAAAATTGGTGATAAGACAATCCACGGCCTTAAATTTATAACCGGGATAGATGAATATTTCCGTTTCTCCGTTGGAAGAATAAACAACACCGTCATCGGTGGTGGAACTTTCAAGTGTACGGCAACTTGTAGTTCCGACGCATATTATTCTTCCGCCGTTCTGACGTGCTTTGTTAATTCGGTCAGCGGCTTCCTGCGTTACACAGTAATATTCGCTGTGCATTTTATGATTTGTAACATCGTCAACCTTAACGGGACGGAATGTTCCGAGCCCGACGTGCAAAAGAACGGGAACAACGTCAACACCCATTTCCCGAACCTTATCAAGTAATTCGGGGGTAAAGTGAAGTCCCGCAGTGGGTGCGGCGGCAGAACCCGATTCCTTTGAGTAAACGGTCTGATACATTTCTTTATTTTCAAGTTTTTCGGTTATGTACGGGGGAAGCGGCATTGAGCCGAGCCTATCCAAAATTTCTTCAAAAACACCGCCATAAGAAAACTTAACAATTCTGTTTCCGTCGTCTTTTACTTCAAGAACTTCTGCTTCAAGTTCATTTCCGAATTTGAACTTTCTGCCCGGAATGGCTTTCTTGCCGGGGCGCGCGAGAATTTCCCAAACGTCAGTTGAAATTCTTCTTAACAACAGAAATTCAATAAAACTTCCCGTATCCGAACGTTCTCCGATTAAGCGGGCGGGAATAACTCTTGTTTCGTTGATTACAAGGCAATCGCCTTTTTTGAGATAATCGCATAAATCATAAAAATGTTTATGCTCAATAGTTTTGTTGCTTCTGTGATATATAAGCAGTTTTGCGTGATCTCTCGGAACTGTTGGGGTCTGCGCTATAAACTCTTTCGGTAAATCGTAGTAAAAATCACTTGTTTTCATATTTTATTCCAAATTTAATTTTATTTGCTTTGAATTTGCTTCTTGTTTGATGCCTAAATGTTCGTATGCGGCGGGGAGTGCAATACGGCCTCGTGGAGTTCTTGAAATAAATCCTAACTGTAACAGATAAGGTTCGATTACATCCTCAATTGTCACGTCTTCTTCGCCTGTGGAAGCGGCAAGCGTGTCAAGTCCAACCGGACCTCCGCCAAATTTTTCTATCATTGTACGAAGCACTCGGTGGTCGCTTGCATCAAGACCTAATCGGTCAACTTCAAGCATTTCAAGAGCCGAATCGGCTAATTCTTTTGTAATAATACCGTTGCCTTTGATTTGCGCAAAGTCACGCACACGCTTAAGCAATCTGTTTGCAATACGAGGAGTTCCTCGTGAACGGAGCGCTATTGCCGTTGCACCGTCTTCTTCAACGGGAATTTCAAGAATAGATGCACTGCGCTTGATTATCTTAGCAAGATTTTCCGCATTGTACATTTCAAGACGGCAAATAACACCGAAACGGTCACGCAAGGGGGAAGTAAGCATTCCTGCACGGGTAGTTGCGCCAATCAGTGTGAACGGGGGAAGAGAAAGCCGAACGGAACGTGCCGAGGGACCTTTGCCGATCATAATATCAAGTGCAAAGTCTTCCATTGCAGGATAGAGCACTTCTTCAACACTGCGGTTTAATCTGTGGATTTCATCAATGAACAAAATATCATTTTCGTTAAGATTTGTCAGAATTGCGGCTAAATCACCGGGACGTTCGATGGCAGGACCGCTTGTTACACGAATTGAAACGCCCATTTCAAGAGCAATAATATTTGCGAGTGTTGTCTTTCCGAGTCCGGGAGGACCGTATAAAAGCGTATGGTCAAGGGCTTCCTTGCGTTCCTTTGCGGCGGAAGCAAAAATGCCGATCATTTCTTTGACCTTTTCCTGACCGATATAATCCTCAAAACATTTTGGCCTTAAAGAATTTTCGTTTTCAACATCTTCTTCAAGAATGCCGGAGGTAATAATTCTGTCTTCTTCCATTTGTTATCTCCTGTCGAAAGATTTCAGCACAGCACGGATAATGCTTTCCGTATCGGTGCATTGAGGTGCAACCGCTTCCACCGCCTTTGATGCTTCCTGGGAAGAATATCCAAGTGCCGCCAAAGCATAAATTGCATCCGAAATCATACTTGATGTGCCGAGAGAAGCAGTTCCTTTCTGCTGTGCGGCGGAAGTTAATTCGTCGTTGTCAACTTTTTCACGAAGTTCCAGAATAAGACGCTGAGCAGTTTTCTTGCCGATGCCCGGAACTTTTGTAAGTGATGTTGCATCGCCGCCGACGAGAATAATTGCAAGTTCTCCCGCAGAAATTGACGAAAGAATTTGAAGAGCAAGTTTCGGACCTATTCCGCTAACTGAAATAAGGCGAAGGAACATAGTTCTGTCTTCTTTTGTCAAAAAGCCGAAAAGAATTATTGCATCTTCTCTTACGTGCTGATAAGTGTATATCTTGCGTTTTTCGCCCACAGATATACTGTTTACTACATTTAACGGGCACTGAACGTAATATCCGATGTCATTTGCGGAAATTACAATGCCGTTTTGGTCTGCTTCTTCGATTATACCGTTTATATATGCGTACATAATTACCTACCTGATTTTGAATTGACTTCCCATTTTTGCAGTATGTGCATGGCATATTGCGGCGGCAAGTCCGTCTGCCGCATCGTCGGGACGGGGAATTTTATCAAGATGCAGGAAATATTTAACCATTTCCTGAACCTGCTTCTTATCTGCACGGCCGTAGCCGACGATAGCCTGCTTTATTTGCAAAGGGGTGTATTCGTATAATTCGTTTGTTTTCATTGAAGCTGCGGCGAGTAATGCGCCACGTGCTTCGGCAACGCTTATGCAGGTTGTAATGTTGTTGTTGAAAAACAATTCTTCAACTGCAATGGCGTCCGGCTTGTATTTGTCGATTACGGTTTGCACGTCTGCGTAAATGTTTCGTAAACGAATGGGGGTGGGCATTCCCGCAGGAGTGGAAATAATTCCGTATTCAATCATTTTGTGTTTGTGACCGTCAGTTTCGATCACACCGAATCCGAGAGTTGCAAGTCCCGGGTCAAATCCTAAAATAACCATAATTTCATATCCGAAAATAAGCACCTGTTATTAAGGTGCTTGAAAATATTATTAAATCTTATCCGAAGCGAGAAGTCCGTAATAAATTCGGTCAACAGTCTGTCCGTTCTCAAGAACCAAGTCGGAAAGCATAACGCCTTCTTTTCTGAAGCCCAATTTCTCAGCTAATTTTTGAGCAGGATAGTTTTCTTTATCGATGCAAGCATATACTTTATTAAATTCAAATGACTTGAAGCAGGTATTTTTGATCATTTCATTTGACGTTTTATATGCGATGCCGCGCTTTAAGAATTCTTCATTACCGATTAAAATGTAATATTCGCCTTTGCGGTTCACATCGTCGATATTTATTACACCTAAGATACCGATGGGGTATTTGTTGCCGTCTTCTTCCGTTGCACAAATCATAAAGTCCTCTCTTGATTTATCAAGAAGCGAACGCTGAAACCATTTATTTCCTTCATTAAGTGTTTTGGGAAGGTAGCCGTGAAATCCTTTTATATGTGCGTGATTGTTGTTCCATTCTACAAGAAACGGAATATCACTTCTTTCCATTTTGCGGATGTTCAGTCTGTAACTAACCATAATTACACCTCATTAAAATACTTTTTATAATTACTTTATATATATTATAACAAATTTTGCAAAAAATGCAATGCTGAATTTGGATTTTAAGCATAATTTTATTATTTTTTTAATATATTTCACTGTAATCAGTAATTGTGGGAGGGTTTTTATGGAATTTGGCAAAGAAAAAGTGTCGTTCAACATTATTGAACAAAAAAATATGACTGTCAATATCAATGCTTCCGAGCCGATAGAAGATAATGCGAAACTTCTTTCGGTCAACGGAATTTGCTGCGTGGGCAGAAGTGAAATAATCGGCGGTGAACTAATTATTGAGGGAACGGTTCAGTTTTGCACTGTGTACAAAAACGGTGAAGGAGAAATTAAAAAACTTACCAAGTCGGAACATTTCAGCAAAAATGAAACTTTTAACGGAATTAAAGGAAATTCGGTTGCACTGACAAGCGGAAAAGCGTGCAAGGTTCGGGGATATACCGAAGCGGGAAACATTCTGTTTAATTGCACCGTTGAACTTTGTACTAAAATATTTATTCCGTCGGAAAGAGATATTCCGATTATAGACGAAAACGATTTCTTAAGAAAAAAAGAAACGGAACTAACGGTTATAGACGATGTAATGACCGTTCCGCTGAGATTTTCCGTTCAGGAAAAAACGGAACTGTCGCCAAGACTTCCCGACGTTAAGGAAATTTTGTTTATTAACGCAGTTCCCAATGTTACAGAAGCGAATATTATTGCCAATCAACTTGTTTTCGGCGGAGAATTTTTTGTGCAGACAACTTATGCAACAAACGATGAGTATGAACCGATAGTTCAGATAAACGATAAGTTTGATTTTTCACAGATAACAGATGTTTCGGGAATTTCGGACAATGAAAATGTCAGTGTATATCTTGCCGCAGAAAATGCTTTCGGGAACGTTTCCCAAAATGCCGAAGGAGAAAACCGACTCATTGACTACACGTTTGATTTTTGCGGATATTCGTATTCCTGCACCGAAAAAAATATTAAAGTTATAGACGACATTTATTCCGTAAAAGAAAAACTGACGGTGGAAAATGAATCGTTCACTGCAAAAACTGAAAAACTTTCTTATAAAAACCAGGGGAACAGAAGCATTACAGTTTCTTTGGTGGACGGCAAGCTGCCAATGTCAAGAATAAACAGTGTTAATCTTTATGCGGGAAATACCGAACTTGCGGGCAACACATTAAAAATTCAAGCAGATGTAAACGTTAATTATCAGTCGTCGGCAGGAGAGAATGAAGGCTTTAACACTTGCACCGATTTTGAAATTCCAACGGAAGTAAACAATGCTTCATCGGCACAGATTGTTATTACGGACGTTCAGGGAATTCTTATTTCGGGAAATGAAATGGAAGTAAGAATAAGTTATTCATTACGCCTCTATTCCAACACCGAGAATACCGTAAATTACGTTAATAAAATCGAAAGCACGGCAGAAAGTCAAATGCCGGAATACGGAATTATCATATATACTGTTCAAAAAAACGACAGTCTGTGGGATATTTGCAAGCATTTTTGTGTTGACGAAGATGAAGTTATGTCAATGAATCCGGAATTGAATAACGGCATTTATTACGGTCAAAAAATATATATATTCAGAAAACTTGCGGTCTGAAAAAATAATTTACAGCAAAAACACGTTATTTTTGTGTTTTTGCTTTATTTTTTTTTATAAATGTATTATAATAATGAAAAATGGAGGCAAGGTTATGGCACGTCCTACAAAATGTTTGATTGACACAAAGGCATTAAGATATAATTTTGATTCTGTAAAGAATGCCGTTAAAGATAAAAAAGTTCTTGTTCTCGTAAAAGCAGATGCGTACGGGCACGGATTGGTTGAAGTTGCAAAAATACTTTCGGATGCGGATTATTTCGGAGTTGCAACGCTTGAGGAAGCAGAAACTCTGAGAAATAACGGAATAAAGAATAGTATTTTATGTTTGGACCCGCTTCCGTACGAAAGTGAAGAGTTGGCCGTAAAATATGATGTTGAGCAGGCTGTCAGCACTGAAGAAGCGGTTATCCGTCTTGAAAATGAAGGTGCAAAGGAAAATAAAATTGTAAATGTTCACATAAAAATTGAAACCGGCATGCACAGAACCGGTGTTACGGCAGGCGAAAAACTTGATTCGTTGTTAAAAACCGTAAAAAAATGTGAACATATTAACGTTTCGGGAGTGTTCACTCACTTTTTTGAATCCGATAACATTGACAGTAACAGTACCGATATTCAGGCATCAAGATTTTTTGAGGCGGTTAAACAAATAAAAGAATTCGGTTACGGCGATATAACCGTTCACTGTGCAAACAGCGGCGGAATTCTTTCGTATCCGGATTACTACTGCGATATGGTTCGGGCAGGAATAATAATTTACGGACTTTACCCGTCGGATAATACAAAACATCCGTTTGAGCCTAAGCCGGTTATGTCCCTTGTAAGCAAAATTGTTTCCGTTTCCGAAGTAAAAAAAGGAGAAACAATAGGGTATTCGGCAACTTATACGGCGCAAAGAGATATGAAAATCGCAATTTTGCCCATCGGGTATGGCGACGGTTACAGACGTGCTCTTTCAAATAAGGGATACGTTCTTATTGACGGCAAAAAAGCAAATATTGTGGGAAATATCTGTATGGATATGACGGCGGTTGATATAACCGATATTCCCAATGCTCAAATCGGAAGCGATGCCGTGCTTGTGGGCAAACAGGGTGAACTTGAAATTACCGCAGATGATATTGCCGAAATTTACGGCACGATAAATTATGAGGTTGCGCTTTCACTTAATAAGCGTGTTCCGAAAGAATATGTGTGATTTTAGAAAGACGGGAAGAAGCAACAGAAAAAAATTGTCGCTGGACCGGCGAAAAGCATTCACTGAAATTATAAACAACTCCCTTTACCGTGAAATCGGCTTGTTAAAAAACATTATGATTTACAACGCCATTGACGGCGAGCCGGAAATATTCAAAAAAGACGGATTTAACTATATTTATCCGAAAATCGAAAACGATGAAATAGTTCCGTATTCGGGCGAAAATTTTACTGTTGGAAAGTACAACATTTTAGAACCGATGGGGGATGAATTTGAAGGAACGATTGATGTATGCGTTGTTCCTATGTGCGCATTTGACGAAAACTTAAATCGGCTCGGATTCGGAAAAGGGTATTACGACAGATTCTTGTATAACAAAAAACTGTTGAAAATCGGAGTTGCTTTTAACTGTCAAAAATGTTCACACATTGTTGAAAAGTCCACTGATGTGAAAATGGATATAATCATTACGGAAAAGGAAATTATAAAGAGGATTTAATATGAAAGATTTTTTGTCATATTCACTAAAACTGTTTCTCACTTTTATTGCGGCATCAGTCATATCGTTTATAAGTATGATGCTTTTCATTTCCGCTGAAATTGAATTTATATATAAAATCCTGCTTGGTGCAATGTTCATTGTTTTTACATTGATTTTGACATGGAATTGCTCGTTCAAACGGGGAACAGACGACTGTAAATTCGGCAGAAATTATAACTCAAAGGGATTTCTTGCCGGAATATGCGCAATGCTTCCTGCGATAGTATTAGAAATAGTTTTTATTGTTGTTGCGTTCGGAGCATGGAAAAAGAATAACATTTCACTTTATGCATCACTTTATTATGTGCTTTATTTTGTATTTATGTGTTATCTGCCAATGCTTTCTTCTTTTGTTCCGTACAATCCCGTGCTTGGTGTTGACTTCGCTCAGCCTGCCATTGCATTTTTAGACGGTATCAAAATGCCTAACGCTATTTCCGCGCCGATGTTTTTGATTCCGATAGCGGTATTTGTTATCGTTTCGGGCATTGCGTATATATTCGGATGCAAGGAACAGTACAAAATCAAAGAATCTATTCGAAATATTACAAAAAAGTAATAGTTAACTATTGAATAATTGGCTTTAATATCGTATAATTATGAAAAATAAGTTTTTGTTAAGGGTTATGAGCGGAAAATACCGTGGACGTGGTATCGTTTCACCTCAAAACTTCGATGTGCGTCCCACTACGGGAAGAATTAAAGGATCGCTTTTTAATATTATTCGCAACGATTTGCAGGGGAAGACATTTCTTGATCTTTTCGGCGGAACGGGGCAAATGGGAATTGAAGCCGTTTCAAACGGTGTAAAAAAGTGCTATATTGCAGATAAATTGCCCGCTCTTGCAAGACAGAATGCAGAAAATATTCTTGAAAACGATGAGTTTGAGATAATTTCAGGCGATTTTATTTCTGTGCTTAACAGTTTTACAAACAGAAACATAAAGGTTGATTATATATTTGCAGATCCTCCGTACCGTGAGGGATTTTACGATGATATAATCAGCAATGCGGAAAAAGTTCTTGCACCGGACGGTGTTCTTATTCTTGAACACAGTTCCGATATGAAAATAGAAAATACAGGTGATTTTGAAGTAAAGGACATAAGGGCTTACGGCAGCCGTTCACTTACGTTCCTCGGAGGAAAACAATGAAATTATTAGTGTTTCCGGGCTCGTTTGATCCCATAACCGTCGGACATACGGACATTATCAGACGTGCATCGAAAATGGCGGACAAACTTATTGTTGCCGTTTTGAATAATCCCGACAAAAAATGTGTTTTTTCTGTTGGTGAACGAATGGAACTTATTAAAAAATCAGTTTCCGATTTGAAAAATGTTGAAGTCGATTGCTTTGACGGACTTATGGTCGACTACGTTAAAAAAGTTAACGCTGATGCGGTGGTTAGGGGAATAAGAAATTTCGTTGATTTTGAATATGAATTTAACGGAGCTATACTGAATAAAAGTATGTATGACGGTTTTGAAGCCATATACCTTATGACCGATCCTCGATACGGTTATCTTTCGTCAAGCACCGTTCGTGAAATAGGCAAGTTCGGGGGAGATATTTCCAAAATGGTGCCCGAACAAATACTTGAAAACGTTAAAAATAAATTTTTAGATAAATAGGAGAAAGCATAATGGATAATGTAATTACAAATTTATTGGACGAACTTGAAAAAGAATTGTCGCAGACAAAAAAAGGTTTGTTTTCGGACAAGAGTCTTGTTGACGTGGAAGCGTGCCTTGATATCATCGACGAAATTCGTGAAAGTCTTCCAAGCGAAATTGAACGTGCAAACAACATTATGAAAGAACGCAGACAAATTCTTATTGATGCAGAGGAAGAAGCAAAACAGAGCATTGCTCAGGCTCAAAAAACGGCAGAAGAAATGATTTCTCAGGATGAAATCACGAGAAACGCTGAAATCGAAGCAAAGAAAATGATTGATATGGCACGTCAGAATGCGAAAGAAGTCAAATTATCTGCAAAAAATTACGCTCTCGGAGTTTTTGACGAACTTCAAAAACGTGTTAAGGAAATTGACGACCAAATCTTACTTGACGTTGAAGATTTTAATAAGTAATTATTTCCGCCTTAATTTTCGTAGTGCAATAATGACGAAAGTCAGTATTACCGGAACATATAAGGCGGTTTTTATGTAAATAATGCAAAGAACGGAAGCAATGCAACCGAGAATAACACGTGTTAATATAAAATGCAGTTTGTTTATTTTCGGCAAAAATCCGATGCACTGACTTATTACACATATTCCGCCGAACGAAAGCAGAAAACTTATTATGGGAAGCGAACCGTTTGTTTTTGAAAGTACACTTATTCCTGAAGTGAATTCATTTATTCCGAAAACGGTTCCCTCTAAAAGCGGAATGTGGGGAAGAATATTTGAAATTACACTGTTTATCATTGCAAACAATACCATATATCCGCATATATTCAAAACAGAGGCTATTCCGTCGGCGATTGCCGCTGAAATGCCTTTTTTTTCAGTTATATTTTCCTTTATAACAATATTATGTTTGAATGTTGTAAAAGTTGTAAATAGTAATAAGGCACATATATGTATAATGTACAGTTCTATTCCCGTTTTAGTGCTTTTGAGCATTGAAGTTCCGACTGTTCCTATTATAAATATGGGGCTTGACGAATAACATATTTCTGCCGTTTTAAGTAGTGTTTCATTGCAAGACATTTTCATTTCCGAAATAATTCTGCTTCCGGTAGGATATCCGCACAGTATGCTTAATGAATACGGAAGTGCGGTTTCTTCGGGAATGTTCAGTAAATTTGTTATCGGCTTAAAAACTTTTGCAAAGTATTTTATTCCGTCGGAGTACAAAATTACTTTACTTATAATGAAGAACGGGAGTAGCGTTGGCAATACGTTTTCTGCCCAAAGTTTTATTGCTTCTGCGGATGCATTTATTGATTGCTTCGGAAATATTATGCAGTATATCAGCATTATAATAAATATAACCATTTAATCACCAATAAATTCTATTAGGAAGTATGATCAAATATGAAAAAAGTTGGATTGGCTCTCGGCGGCGGTGCCGCTCACGGAGTTGCACATATAGGTGTTTTGCAGGTTTTGACCGAACAGGGTATTCCGATAGATTTCGTTTCCGGCTGCTCTGCAGGTGCCATTGTGGGTGCTATGTACTGCACCGGAAGTGATATGTATCTTGCAGGCAAACTTTGTTCCTCGATAGATATGTCATCGTTTATTGATATTACTATTCCGAGAACCGGATTTATCAAAGGCGAAAAAGCCGAAAATCTCGTCGATATGCTCACAAAAGGAAAAAACATTGAAGAATGTGTTCCGCCTTTTACCGCTATTTCGTGCGATATGATTTCGGGCAAGTGCATTACGTTTGATAAAGGAAGAGTTTCAAAAGCGTGTCATGCGAGTTTTGCTATTCCCGGAGTATTTGAACCCGTAGAACAAGGCGAAATGCAACTTGTTGACGGCGGAGTGCTTACCCGTGTTCCCGTTGAACAAGTAAGAAAAATGGGCGCTGAATATGTTATTGCCGTTGACGTGGGTTATCAAGGGTGGGGACATACCAGAGCCACCAATCTTATAGATACTATTATGAACGCCTTCGAAATGTGCGACTGGCAGGTAGTTGAAAAGGTTTATAAGGAAAGCGACTGTGTTATAAATCCCGATTTAAGGAATATTCCCATGAACTCGCTTAAAATGGCGGAAGAAACAATTGAACTCGGCAGAAAAGCGGCACTGAGTGCAATAGATAAAATAAAAAACGATTTGAATTTGTAACTTTCTTTAGAAAAATAAATTGACAAAATACAATCGTTTATATATAATAGAAGCGTTCTGAGAATATCAGATGTTCGCAGGTATGGCGGAATTGGCAGACGCGTACGGTTCAGGTCCGTATGAGAGCAATTTCATGCAGGTTCAAGTCCTGTTACCTGCACCAAAAATCGTCCTCAATCTTTTGATTGAGGACGATTTCTTATATATATGGAACAGGACTTGAAGCTTAAGAAGGCGCAAGCTGTTAAGAAAAAAAGTCCGGTGGACTGTTTTTTAGGCTTGCGGTGCGCAGACGGGTACCGAATGCAAAGCATTTGGTCGTCAAGCAGGAAATATTTGCATTGCAAATATTCGTCCTGTTACCTGCACCAAGCAAGAATAATCCGAACCTTTTACCGATTGGTGAAACGTTCGGATTTTCTTTTTTTATTTTGCATTTTTTCACTAAAATAATATTAAAATTGAATTAAAAACACGTAGTTCTAAAATCAAATGTACAAGTGCTTCAATAATCTAAAAACAGGCACCAGCACAGTGATGTAGATATTTCTTGCAACAAATATACGGCAAACTATAAATTGACATTACATAAAATCAAGAGTATAATAATAAAAAGTCCGGAGGAAAAACATGGATAAAGATAAACTGATACAAGTTATTAAAGATGAAAAACTTATAGTTATAGTTCGCGGAGTCAGCAAGGATAAAATTGTCAAACTTGCAGGTGCAATGCTTGATGGCGGAATCAGATGTATGGAAGTTACTTTAGACCAAAAAAGCACTGACGGAAATCGCAATACTTTAGAATGTATTTCGGCTTTGTGCGAGAATTTCGGCGACAAGATGCATATCGGTGCCGGGACTGTTATGACTGTTCAGCAGGTGCGTGATGCGGCCGCCGCAGGCGCAAAATATATTATTTCACCCAATGTTAATCAAGAAGTAATTGCCGAAACTGTTAAGCAAGGCTTAGTATCAATTCCCGGTGCTTTAACTCCTACTGAAATTGCTTCTGCTTATGAAATGGGTGCTGATTTTGTCAAGGTTTTCCCGATTTCAACTATGGGCGCAGATTATTTGAAAGCTATTAAAGCACCTCTGTCGCATATTCCGTTGCTTGCGGTTGGCGGAGTTCGTCCCGAAACAATTCCTGATTATGTTAAGGCAGGTGCTTGCGGATTCGGTGTTGGCGGCAATTTGGTAAACAAAGAATGGATTCAAAACGATAAGTTTGACCTGCTCTGTGAGGAAGCAAAGCGCTATCGCAATGCGGTGGAGGGCAAGTAATATGTTACTGTGTCTGGACGGGGGAACGACAAATACCCGTATTCGCTTGATGACGGACGACAAAGTGACTGATACTGTTCAAGTAAAAATCGGTTCATCCGAGAAGGATAACACTGCGCTTAAATGTGCGGTAAAAGAAATGATTTCAAAAATTCTTGAACGCAATAATTTGCAGGAAAAAGATATTTGCGCCGTTTTGACGGCAGGCATGATTACTTCTGAATTCGGTTTGTTTGAATTGCCTCATATTACTGCTCCTGCGGGCGTCAAAGAGTTCGCTGACAGTATCAAAGAGGTTCTTTTGCCTGAAATTTCTACTATCCCATTTTGGTTTATTCCCGGACTCAAAAACAACGAGCCCGAACCCAATATGATGCGAGGAGAAGAAACCGAATGCATTGGTTTATGTGCATCGCTGAATGTTCATGAACCGGTGGCGATAATTCTTCCGGGTACGCATAATAAAGTAATCCTTTTTGACGAAAATAAAATAACCGCTTGCAATTCAATGATGAGCGGTGAACTTATTGCAGCATTACACGGTTATACACTTTTGCGCCATGCACTTCCCGAAAAACTTCCTAAAGAGTATGATGAAAGTGCTTTGTTTGCCGGTGCTGATTACTGTAAAATGTACGGATTGACCGATGCGGCATTGAGAGTAAGAAGTATTCAAAAAGCAGGAACACGCACGCAGGATTGGCTTGCATCTTATTTGGTTGGTGCGGTACTGTACTGCGACATAATTGCCATTAGCGGCAAGTCACAAGGCTGCCGTTTGCTTATAGGAGGAGCAAACCCTTTGCGCAGTGAAGTAGCGTCACTTTGCGCACGGTATCTTCCTAATCTCATTACTGTTTTAGAAGATTCGGTAAGCGTTAATGCTACTGCTATCGGACAAAAGGTAATTTATGATGAAAAAACAAGAAAATCATAGTTTTATAAACAAAAAAATATTTTTATCCGTAATTGTAAGCGTTGCGGCGCTATTAGTATTATTTGCCATATTTTTTAATCGGAACGGCAATACGGCTTGTGATTACACGGATTGCTTTGAACTTAAAAGAACACTTGTTCATAACAAAGATTGCTTTACGGAAGGACTGTTTGTTGAAGACGGCTTTTTGTTTGAATCCGTTGGGTTAAAGGGCAAATCAAAAATCATCAAATACGATATGAATATGAATAAAATAGCCGAAGAAAACATTGATGAAAACGATTTCGGCGAGGGTGCAACTTATTTCAACGGAAAAATATATATGCTTACCGAAAAAAGTAAAACAGTGTACGTCTTCGACGGTGAAACATTGGAAACGGTTGATAAGATTCGTTATGATAGAACAGGCTGGGGACTTACGAATGACGGTGAATATCTTATAGCCGGTGACGGTTCCGAAAATCTTTATTTTATGGACGAAAATTTGAATACGGTTCGCACGGTTAAGGTAAAGTCGGGCAACGAATACTTAAAAAATATCAATGAACTTGAGTACATTAACGGCAAAATATGGGCAAATGTATGGTTCGAAAACTATATTGCAGTGATAAATCCCGAAAACGGCAGGGTAGAACAAAAAATCAAATTTGATTCGCTCGTTCCGCCTGCAAATGAATTAAGGAGCAGAGATTCTGTTCTTAACGGAATTGCATACGACAAAAGCGAAGATGAAATTTATATTACGGGAAAAAACTGGGATAAAGTTTATTCATTCGCTTTTACAGAGGACTAAACAATGAAACAAAAAAAATACATCGGAGAACTTTTAATAATTATTTCAACAATCTTATGGGGATGCATTGGATTCTTTTCGAGAAATTTGAACGAAAGCGGGTTTTCGTCCGTTCAAATTGTAACTGTCAGAGCGGTATTTACAACGCTGTTTGTAGGAGTATTCCTTTTGATAACAAATCCGCAGGCATTTAGAATAAATTTGCGTGACTTGTGGATGTTTGCAGGGTCGGGAATAGCAAGTTTTGAATTTTTTAATATTTGCTATATGTCGTCAATAAAAGAAAATTCACTTTCGGTTGCGTGCATTTTGATGTACACTTCTCCCATTTGGGTAGTATTGATTTCTACCGTAATATTTAAGGAAAAAATAACATTACGTAAAATTATTTCTCTTGTAATGTGCTTCGGCGGATGTGCATTGGTTTGCTTATCAGCATCACTTCGTTTAACGAAAATCGGATTGGTTTTCGGTATATGCTCCGGATTCGGTTATGCGCTTTACAGCATTTTCGCCAAGATTGCGTCAAAGAAATATTCATCGTTTACAATTATATTTTATACATTCTTATTTGCATCTTTAGGCACGCTTCCCATTTGCAACATTCCTCAAACGTTTTCGCTTATAACCGTGCCTTCAAACATAGTTTTTGTGCTTGGCATAACTGTAATAAATACGACACTTCCTTATTTGCTTTACACTTCCGGTCTGTCGAAAATTTCGGCAGGAAAAGCATCGGTTATTTCGTTGCTTGAACCGATTGTTTCCGCAATTACCGGTTGGGTAATCTTTTCGGAAAAAATCGGCGTAAACGGTTTTATCGGAATGGCAGTTGTTATAATCGGACTTGTAATTCTTGAATTAAACTTGAATGAATATAAAAAATCTTCTCATTAACGTATATTCAGCACAGAAAATCGGAGACTTGTATGATTCAATTTAACGAAAATGACTTTATCAACAACAAACTATACCTCGAAACACTTTCGGTTCAGTTTCCGACCGTCAGGTCTGTTGCCGCCGAAATAATAAACTTGCAGGCAATTCTCGGATTGCCGAAAGGAACTGAACACTTTATTTCGGATATTCACGGCGAATATGAAACGTTCAGACACATTCTTAACAATGCGTCGGGTGCTATAAGAGAAAAGATTGATATTTTGTTCGGAAATACTCTTTCTCTTAAAGAACGTTCTGAACTTGCTACGATTATATATTACCCGAAGCAGAAACTTAATTCAATCTTATCAAAAATTGACTATGACGATGAATTTTACCGCTTGACGATTATAAGACTTATTGCGATATTGCGCCTTGTTTCTTCAAAATATACACGAAGCAGAGTCAGAAAATCGCTTCCGGCAGATTTTGCATACATCATTGAAGAATTACTTTATGAGAACAACAATGCGCAGAACAAAGATTTGTACAGAGAAAAAATACTTGATTCGATAATTGATATCGGTCAGTCCGAAGCATTTATTATTGCACTTTCGGATACGATTAAAAGATTGATTGTGGCTCATTTGCATGTTGTCGGCGACGTTTTTGACCGTGGACCAAGACCGGACATAGTTTTAGACGATTTGATGAATTATCATTTTGTTGATATCCAATGGGGAAATCACGATATTTTATGGATGGGTGCCGCTTCGGGAAGCAGAACGTGCATTGCCAATGCACTTAATAATGCGTTTTCCTACGGCAATCTTGAAACGATTGAAATGGGTTACGGCATAAGTCTTCGTCCGCTTGCAATGTTCGCTGATGAAGTTTACGGTAATACTGACGTTTCATGCTTTATGCCAAAAACTGACTATATGATTAACGAATACAGTTCAAATTCGCCCGAAACGGTAGCGAGAATGCATAAAGCCATAGCGATTATTCTGTTTAAGCTTGAAGGTCAGATAATAAAACGTCATCCGGAATTTAATATGGAAGAACGCTTGTTGCTTGATAAAGTTGACTTCAATAAAGGTACGGTAATTGTCGAAAACAAAGAATACCGTTTGAAAGATTATGATTTTCCGACGGTAGATAGAAATGACGTTTATGCACTTTCTTTTAAGGAACAAGAAGTAATGGAACAGTTGAAAAATGCGTTTCTGCATAGCGAAAAGCTTCAACGCCATATCAATTTTCTTTTTTCAAAAGGAAGCATATATAAGTGCTATAATGATAATTTGCTGTTTCACAGCTGCGTACCGATGAATGACGACGGATCTTTTATGACTTTCTGTATCGAGGGCAGGGAACTTTACGGCAAAAGTCTTTTTGAAGCGCTTGAAAAAATTGCCCGCCGCGGACATTATGCGGCAGCAGGCTCAAAAGAACAGTTGTTCGGTAAAGACTATATGTGGTTTATGTGGTGCGGAAAGAATTCTCCTCTTTTCGGCAGAACAAAGATAACTACTTTCGAGCATCTTCTTATTGATGATACAACAACGCACAAAGAGCCGATGAATTCATATTATTCGCTTTATGACGACGAATGCGGATGTATTAAAATATTAAGAGAATTCGGTCTTGATAACAAGCACAGTCATATAATCAACGGTCATATTCCCGTTAAATTAAGCGAGAATGAAAGCCCGATTAAAGCAAACGGCAAAATAATAGTAATTGACGGCGGAATGTGCAAGGCGTATTTTGATAAAACGGGCGGAAATTCAGGATATACGCTTGTATATAATTCGTACGGTATGCGCATCATTTCCCACGCGCCGTTTTGCGGAATAACCGACGCGATAGAAAACAACAAAGATATTTTATCAACGACTTCGGTTTTCGACGTTATGGAAAAAAGAATTCGTGTGGCGGAAACGGATATCGGTAAAGAAACAAAGAAAAGAATTGAAGGATTGATTATGCTTTTACAGGCATATCAAAAAGGATTTTTGAATGAAAAAAGTTAGGTGAGTTTTATATTATGAAAATAGGAATTTCTTTAGAAGGATACATTAACGGCGCTTTGAGAGAAAAGAGTTACGTTGAAAGAGCTAAAATCGGCTCGGCAAAAATAAAACAACACGGGTACGATTGTATTGATTTTCAGTATTTAGTAAATACGGAAAGCGAACTTTTCAGCGTAGATGATGAAGAATATAAACAAATATTGACTGATTGCGGAAATGCTATTCGAGATAACGGCTTGGAAATCAGTCAAACTCACGGACCTTGGCGTTATCCCATTTGTGATTTTACGGAAGAAAACAGAAGTGAACGTTTTGAAAAAATGGCAAAAGGTATAGTTGGCACAAAATATTTAGGATGCAAGAACTTTGTTGTTCATTACATAATGCCGTACGGAAATGTAGATGAAGACTTTGATAAAGTGCAGGAAATAAACCTTGATTATTTTTCAAGACTTGAGAAAATAGCAAAAGATAACGACGTTATTATTTGCATTGAAAATATGCCCTTTACAGAACAAAAATTTGCAAGTCCGAAAGAAACACTTAATCTTGTAAAAATGCTTGATTCAAAAAACGTTCGTATGTGTCTTGACACAGGGCATAGTGCTTGCTTGGGCATTGATCCTGCGGACGCAGTAAAAACTATCGGAAAAGACTATTTATATGCATTGCACATTCACGATAACGACGGAGCGCATGATTGCCATTGGCTTCCGGGCGATGGCGTAATTGATTGGACTTCGTTCGGAAAAGCACTTAATGAAATAGGCTTTGACGGTTCCGTGTCACTTGAAACAAGTGCAAAAAGCGAAAACGAACAGGAACTTGAAGAAAAACGCATTGCATTATTTAATACGGTTAATAAAATAGTTAATTATTGATAAAATGCAATGTTTTGTATAGAATGAATATCTTTTAATTGATAAAACCGTCTGTTTTAATATAACAGACGGTTTTGTTTGCGTACTTAACTTTTTGTATCTATTTTGTTTAATCCCGTTGTGTAATCTTCGTCACCGTTTAATGGGGAAAAAATTGAATAAACCTTTGTGGAAAGCACGTTTGTTTCACTTGAAATCGCCGTGCTTTCACTTCCGTTTTGAGCATCAAGAGGGGAGATATAGTAATTGTCAAGCAATGACAAAAGCTGAATTTTATCTTGATTTACCGCAAGCAATTTTACTTTTGGCGTATCGTTTATAAGTGCTTTTAACTTGTCTTTGGTTATGTCAAGCAAGAGATTGCACAAAATTCTGCTTATTCTTGAATATGTGTATCTTTTGCTTTTAACATTAAGTATTAGTTCGTTCATATTGTTTGAGGCGAGAACTTCTTTTTTTAATTTATATTCAAGTCCCTCGTTCACGCCGCAAATTTTCCTTATTTGACGTTCATCCGAAGCAATTATTTTGTACTTTATCAAGTCGAAGAATTTATCAAAAAACAGCGGAGTTTCGTCAATAGGAAACATTTCGGGATGAGTTTTGTACTCGTGTAAATGCTCCCGTATTTTGCTTGCAGAATCAAAACGCACATTTCTTTTTACCGTTACGGGAATAAGTTCAAAGCCACATTCGTTTATTGTTTTTACATATTCCTTGCCAAGCATCGAATTGGGTTCGCCTTTGAAAACGTCTAACGAATTACCGTATGAAATGCCCGAATTTATTTTTTCTTCAAAATCTTCACTGTCGGTGGCCTGCATAATTTCGTCTATGCTTCCGCATTCACTTCCGAAGCAAAGGTGAGTGCATCCGATATTTTCTGCAACGGAAACACCGCCGTATGCAAAGTATTCCGCCGATTGAAGTGCATATATTTGCGGCAGTTCAACAACCGCATCGGCACCTGCTCTGATTGCCGCTTCGGCACGCAAAAATTTATCAAATATTGCATTTTCGCCTCTTTGTACAAAATTCCCACTCATAATGCAAACGACAAAATCAGCCTCGGTTTCTTTTCTTGCCTGCATAATTTGATATATATGCCCCTTGTGAAGTGGGTTGTACTCACAAATAATTCCGCAAATCTTAATAATTATCACCTTTTCTTAAATTTATACTGTACTTATTTATAATAATGTGTTATAATACGTTTTGTATGTGTATTATAGCACAAAATTGAAAATTATAAAAATATTTTTTACCGGAGGTAATTATGAAAGTTTTAGTTATCAATGCAGGTTCAAGTTCCCTTAAATATCAGCTTATTGATATGGAAAATGAATCAGTTATCGCTAAGGGCGGTATCGACAGAATAGGTATTCAGGGTTCAAAGTTAAAGCATACTGCTAACGGCGAAACAACAGTTATCGAAAAGGATATGAAAAACCACGAAGAAGCAATTCAGCTTGTTCTTTCTTCGCTTACCGATGAAAAAATCGGCGTTATTAAGTCGATGGACGAAATCGGTGCAGTTGGTCACAGAGTTGTTCACGGCGGTGACAAATTTGCTTGCTCGGTTAAAATTACAGACGAAGTTATCAATATGATGGAAAGCCTTATTGATCTTGCTCCGCTTCACAATCCCGCAAACCTTCAGGGTATTGCTGCTTGCAAGGCAGTTATGCCCAATACTCCCATGGTAGGTGTATTTGATACTGCATTCCATCAGACAATGCCTGCAACAAGCTATATTTACGGTCTTCCTTATGAAGCATATACCGATCACATGGTAAGAAGATACGGCTTCCACGGTTCAAGCCATCGCTTCGTTTCACAGCGCTGCGCTGAAATGTTAGGCAAGAAGCCCGAAGAACTTAAGATCGTTTCATGTCACCTTGGCAACGGTTCAAGTATTGCCGCTGTTGACGGCGGAAAATGCCTTGATACCACAATGGGTCTTACTCCTATCGAAGGTCTTCCCATGGGCACACGCTGCGGTAACATCGACCCCGCAATCATCCGTTATCTTATGAACAAATACAATATGACCATTGACGAAATGGACAATTATCTTAATAAAAAGAGCGGTATGCTTGGTATTTCCGGTGTTTCAAGTGATTTTAGAGATTTGTCCGAAGCAGCTAATTCCGGAAATAAGCGTGCTCAGCTTGCTCTTGATATTTTCACATATAACGTTAAGAAATTCATCGGTGCTTATGCAGCTGCAATGGGTGGGGTAGACGCAATCGTATTTACCGCCGGCGTTGGTGAAAACGATGATTGGGTACGTGCTCATTCCTGCGAAGGTCTTGGATTCCTCGGTGTTAAAGTTGATGCTGAAAAGAACAATGTTCACGGCAAGGAAGCAATCATTTCAACAGATGATTCAAATGTAAAGGTTCTTGTTATTCCTACAAACGAAGAACTTGTTATTGCCCGTGATACAGCAGAACTTTCAAAAAACTGATTGACAAAAATCATAAATGCATATATAATTGTTTAGAATTTGTTATGGATATGATTATTTCAGTAAAAGATGCACTCAGAAATGAGGGCGAAAAATATGATTTTTCTTTTGATGCGAACGTCGAACCCATAGATTATATGGGCAAGATTGAATTCAAAAGTGTTAAGGTTGATGGTTCGTATTTTGCCGACGGCGAAAATGTTCGGTTCTTTGGCAAGGTCGATACTGTTTGTATTTTTGAATGCGACAGATGTCTTAAGAATTTTGAAAAGAATTATTCGTTTGCTTTTAACGAAATGTATTCTCCGTCAAGCGAAGAAGAGGAATTTCGTATTCAAAAGAATGAAACAGTTGATTTTCAACCGTTGCTGAATGATACTTTGCTTTCCAATCTTCCTATTGAACGTTTGTGCAAGGATGATTGCAAGGGCTTGTGTCCTCACTGCGGTATTGATAAAAATTTTTCATCTTGTTCCTGTGAGGATACAGAGAGGGACAATCCCTTTGCAGTACTCAAAGGACTTGTGGACTAAGGAGGTGTTCACATGGGCGCAATCGCACCGAAACGTAAAATTTCGAGAGCAAGACGTGACTCAAGAAGAGCTAATTGGAAACTTTCTCTTCCGGGTATCGTTGAATGTCCTCAGTGCAAGGCAAAGAAGCTTGCTCACAGAATGTGCAAAGCTTGCGGTTACTATGATGGCAAGCAGATCGTTGTTAAAGAAGAAAACTAATAACGAAATAAATTGGAATTCGATTTTGTCGAATTCCTTTTT
>JAZRYL010000046.1:0-3923 GCA_045600705.1 Clostridia bacterium
AGTAATACAGGTCGTATTACAAATCTCGACAACGCAGAAAATCGGTAAAATAATCGGTTTAAGGCGTGGCTCAGATTTATATTGTTATGCTATGCGAATTGCCAAGGGCAATCACATTTTATGCGAAATGCACCGTACCCCCGATGACCATATAATATATATGTTCAATAATTATTACGCCAAAACAAACAAACTACTTTTTCACAAAGTTGCTACGTTATCTCCCCCGTCTGCAACAACAGTATGTCCGCACACGATTTCACCAAAATCGCTCATCAGATAAAATGCAAGTTCTGCTATTTCTTCCGGATGGATAAAACGTTCTATTGCGTGTCTCGGATACGGCTGGTCAACTGATTTCGCATAACGGGATATCATAGGTGTGAACGTTGCACCCGGTGCAATTCCGTTTATGATAATTCCGTCATGACCGTACTTTTTGCCAAACGAACGAGTCCATTTTATAATTGCAAGTTTGTCTGCTCCGTAAGAGCCGATAATATCCATACATGCAGCATTAGATGCTATATTAAGTATATTTCCGTGAATTCCTTTTTCTTTCAAATAGTTTATTTCATTTCTCATAAGGAAAAATGCCGCTTTTCCGTTTGTGTTTGTCAGCACATCCCATTCTTCCGGCGTAATGTCCCACGGTTCATAACCTCGTCCCGTGTATGCACCCGTTCCGATTGCAGCAGCATTAACAAATGCCGACAAGCCGCCCATTAACTTTTCCGCTTCTTCAAAATATATAATATGTTGATTGCAGTCCGTTATATCCGCCTGCAAAATATGCAAGCAATCGGATTTTATATTATCTTTTTCCTTTTTAAGTTTTTCTGAATTTCTGCCCGAAATAACTACATCGGCTCCGTCGTCCAAAAACCTTTTTGCTATTGCCAATCCTATACCGCCTCCACCGCCGAAAATCAGTACTTTTTTATTACGCAGTTTCATTCTGTCTTTCCTTTCAAATCTTATGCTGTTATTATACTTTCATATATTCAAAAATTCAATGCACTAATAAATATTTTTGCACTTTTTGACACTTTTTCATTTTTCCGTTTTTTATGCGTTATTCAACTGTTGTTTGAATATCACTTCCCGATATAGGCTCATTTCAATTATTGATTTACAAAAACATTTCGTCCTTATATTGACTATACAACCTAACTTTGATATAATTTATATAATTATTTATTTCGGAGGAAAACTATGTTATCTGAAAAATTTATCAAAGCAACAAACGAATACTGTACCTTTCAAAAGCATCTGAATGCTCCTTATATGAGAAAAGTATTATCTCTTAAAGATATAGCAAAAGCGAATTTAACAATAACATCCACCGGCTTTTACAAACTGTATATAAACGGAAATGACCTGACAAAAGCGCCTCTTTGTCCTTACGTTACCAATCCGGACAGTGTGCTTCTTTATGACAGTTATGACGTTACTAACGAGCTTGCAGACGGAAAGAACGTTTTGGGATTTATTCTCGGCAACGGAATGGTAAATTGCTTAGGCGGATATATTTGGAATTTTGATGACGTTCCGTACAGATCTGCTCCGGCAGTAGCTTTTGCGCTTGAAATTGAGCATTCCGACGGAACAAGCGAAATTATTGAAGCAGATGAAACAATCAAGTGTGCGCCGTCCCCCATTACTTTTGACGATATGCGCTGCGGAGAACATTACGATGCCCGTTTGGAGCAAAACGGTTGGAATGAAACCGATTTTGATGATTCATCGTGGACCTACGGAATTGTTGCCGACTGTCCGAAAGGCAAAAAGATACCAAAAGACACCGACGATCTTGTATTATCACGTCAGCTTCATCCCGTGAATATTTTTGAAGGAAGCGGTCTATTACAGTTTACACCCGACGTTAATGCCAAAGCGGGAAAATCAAGAGAAATATCCAAAACTTCGCAGTACAAGCCCGAAGAAAACGAGCAAGGATATATTTACGATTTCGGCGAAAACGGTTCAATTATTCCCACATTAAAAATAAACGGCAAGAAAGGACAGCAAATTGTTCTTCAGTTTGGCGAATATGTTCACGACGGCAAGCTTTCGTGGGAGAACATTGACAGATTTTACCCGACGGGTTACACACAGCGTGATATTTATATTTGCTCCGGCAACGGAACTGAAACCTATACCCCGTCATTCACTTATCATTCGGCTCAGTATTGCCTTGTTATCGGTCTTGAAAAAGAACAGGCAACCGAAGATTTATTGACCTTCAACGTTCTTCATTCCGACATAAAGCAGAGCGGCGATTTTTCTTGCTCGGATAACGTTGCAAACAGACTTCAGTCCTGCATCAAAAGAAGCGATATTTCAAACTTTATATATTTTCCTCTCGATTGCCCCCACAGAGAAAAGAACGGCTGGACCGGCGACGCCGCAATAAGTGCCGAGCAGTTTATTCGAAATTACGATATCAGAAAAAGTATTAAGCAATGGATGCTTTTAATCAGAAATGCTCAACGTGAGGACGGAGCCATTCCCGGAATAGTTCCTACGGGCGGATGGGGTTTTTCAAAATATAACGGTCCTGCATGGGATCAGGTAATTGTGGAAATTCCGTACAGAATATATCAGTATTACGGAGATATTTCGCTTTTTGTTGAAAATGCGGATATGATTTTGAAATACATTAACTACCTTACTTCATTCCGTGACAAGAACGGATTGATTGATTACGGCTTGGGCGATTACGTACAGATAGGAAGACCTGCGCCGTATCATTCCTGCCCCACAGTCGTTTCTTCATCAATCTATGCAAAATACATTTGTGAAAAAGCAGAATTTTTGTTCCGTGAAGCAAATATGCCCGTGCAAGCCGAACTTGCCGGAAAAGTTAAAGCAGAATTCCACTCTGCAATAAGAAAACATCTTCTTGACAAAAACACGCTTACTATTAAAGGAAACTGTCAGTGTGCGCAGGCGCTCGGACTGTATTACGGAATTTTTGAACTCGGTGAAAGAAAAGAAGCGTACAATGTTTTAGTTGATTTGATACACGCTTCCGACGATCACTTTGACTGCGGAGTTTTAGGTTTAAGAACCGTTTTCCATACGCTTGCCGATTTCGGAAATGCCGAGCTTGCTTACAAAATGATTACGAGATTAGACCCGCCCTCATACGGTGCGACCGTTATGAAATACAATCTTACCACACTGATGGAGTCATTCCACGAGCCGATGTATTATAAACTGCCGTCACTGAATCACCATTTCTTAGGCGATTATTCTAATTTCTTTATGACTGACGTAGCAGGACTTCACATCAATCCTTTAGGCGACGATCCTACACATATAGAAGTAAAGCCCGCATTTGTTGAAGGACTTACCTATGCAGAAACTTTCTTTAACAGCATTTACGGAAAAATAACCGTTCGTTGGGACAAGACCGAAAACGGATATGCCGTTAAGGTTGACTGTCCTGAAGAAATAAGTTGTTCATTGACACTTCCAAGCGGATATATGTCAGACACAGACGCTCCGAGAAGCTATGAATACAATTTTAAGGGCACCGTAAACGTAATTAAGTATTCAACATTGGCGAAAGGTAATTACTAAAATGAAAGAGTTAAAATTAGAAGATTTAACGATTGAACAAAAAATAGGTATGACAGTTATGGGATCGGGAGGAATATTCGATAACGTTGACGTTTCGATAGACCTTATAAAGAAACATTCACTGGGAATGTTCTTTGCGGTTCCCGACCGTGACGGAAAATATCTTGCCGACATAAAACGAGTTAAAGAAGCGGCTGACTACCCTATTTTGATTACAATGGACGCCGAATGGGGTTACGGAAAATACAAAATCGGCAATCAAATGGCTCTCGGTTACATTGATGATGTTGAAGCAACATATAAATATGGCCGTGCGGTAGGCGCCGCCGCAAGAG
>JAZRYL010000047.1:0-3448 GCA_045600705.1 Clostridia bacterium
CTGCCTCGGATGTTGCTGCTGTATCAGCCTTTGGAAGCTTTGCACCGAGTGTAATGCAGAGTGCGATTGTGCAGAGGATTGCTACAGCGCTTGCAATAATTGTGTTTTTCATTGTAAAAATCTCCCTTTTGTTTAATTAGCAGAAGTATAATACCACAAAGCAGTCAGTATTTCAATCTATTTTTTTAATTTGTATGATTTTTTATTCCCATTCTTTCCAAACTTCGGGCTTGTAGCCGACAGTGGCTTTTTTGCCGTTGCGGACTATGGGAGTTCTGAAAAGACTGCCGTTTTCAAGCAGCTTTTCCTCAACAGCCTCCCTGCTTGCAAGATATTTGATAAAGCAGTCCTCGTAAGCCTTTGAGTTTTCATCAATAAGCTCGTCAAGTCCGCCAACCGCCGCCTTGATATTGCGCAGTTCTCCTGCGCTCATTCCGAATTTTACAACATCGACGAACTGATATTTAATGCGTCTTTCCTTAAAATATCTTTCCGCCTTTTTGGTATCAAAGCATTTTGCCTTGCCGTAAATCTGAATATTCATAAGCTCACCCAAAATTTAAATTTTCTGTTGATAATTATAAACTAAGATGATAGAATTGTAAAGTAATAAGTATCAAAAGGAATTCATCATGAAAATCATCTGCCCGTCATATGCAAATACTGCCATCAGGCTGCTTGAAGAAAGCGGCTTTAAAGCGTTTGTCGTAGGCGGCTGCGTGCGCGACAGCATAATGGGCAGAGTGCCCGGTGACTGGGACATGACCACTTCGGCAAAGCCTGAGGAAACAATGGAGGTTTTTAAAAGCTTCCGCACGATTCCCACAGGGCTAAAGCACGGTACTGTTACGGTGCTTATCGAAGGTCAGCCGCTTGAAATCACAACGATGCGTATTGACGGCGAATATACCGACAGCCGCCGCCCCGACTCGGTCAGCTTCACTGAGGACATCTGTATGGATTTAAGCCGCCGAGACTTCACGGTCAATGCCATGGCATATAATCCGAAAACGGGAATTGTCGACCCCTTCGGCGGAAGAGAGGATATTGAAAGCAAAACCATACGCTGTGTAGGCAGTCCCGACAAACGCTTTGGCGAGGATGCGCTGAGAATCATCCGCGCACTGCGGTTTGCCTCAGTGCTGGATTTCAGCATTGAAAAAGACACATCGGACAGCATAATGAAAAACTATCCCCTGCTTGACAATGGGGCACGCGAGCGTGTCCGCGTGGAGCTTCTAAAGCTGCTGACAGGTGCGGGCGTTGAAAAAATTCTTGAGGATTTTAAAGAAGTAATTTTCTCCGTTATCCCCGAGCTTCGCGCCGAGGACGGATTTTTACAGCACACACCTTATCACATATATGATGTATGGGAGCATACAGTTAAGGTTGTGGGCGCAATCGAAAACACACCGATAATGCGTTTTGCCGCTTTGCTTCACGATGTATCAAAGCCCGAATGCTTTAAGTCTGACGAAAACGGTGTAGGTCATTTTAAGGGTCACACCCGTCTCGGTGCGGAAAAAACAAAGGAAATCATGAAAAGGCTCAGATTTTCCAATGCGGAGATTGAAGAGGTTTACCATGTTATTTATCTGCACGACGATTTCCATAAGGTGCAGGAGGACGGCGCAAAGAGAACGCTTGTGAGAATGTGTTCAGAACATTCGGTGAAATATGTCCGTGAATCGCTGAAGCTTGTCAGAGCTGATGCAGCAGGTAAAAATCCGCAGTTCAGCCCCATTGAGATTTCACGCTGTGACACGGCGGAACAGCTGCTTGACGAAATTGAAGCAGAGAATATCTGCATGCGCATTGCCGACCTGAAAATCAACGGAAATCATCTGAAGAATTTAGGAATGAGCGGCAGAGAGATAAGTGAAACAATGCGCATGCTTCTTGACAAGGTGATGGACGGAGAAATAAAAAATGACACAAACGAACTGATTGAAGCGGCTGAAAAAATAAAAATAAATTATTTTTAAAAAAGTCTTGACATAAGTGCGGCTATTTGCTATAATTTCACTCGTTCCGTGAGGGACGAAAAGAATAAGCGAGAGTGGCGGAATCGGCAGACGCGCACGTTTGAGGGGCGTGTGTAGCAGTACGTACGGGTTCAAGTCCCGTCTCTCGCACCAAACTCGAATAATCCGAACCTTATATTCCAAGTTGGAGAAGGGTTCGGATTTTTCATTTATCTATGAAAAATTGGACATCTCATATAAATTTTTTATTGGAGGTCTGATTATGGCACAAAACAACTTTGAAAAGAACGGCGGAACTTATACAAAGGTCGGCGATTATCTTATCCCCGATTTGTCTTTACCGCCCGAAGAACAAGACATCCACATCGGCGGATGGGGTATGCGACACAAACGCTACCTTATGGAAAATCAGCGGGTTACATTCAACATTATGCAGATGAACGGTACACTTTGGAAACACCTTGCCGATATTGACAAGCAGGCGGAAGATATGTTTCTTCGGCTTGTAAATGATATGGCAAAAACTGAGGGTATAACAGAACAGCTCAAAGCAGAAGATCAAATTCTATGGGTACAGAAAATAAATAATATCCGCAACCGAGCGACAGAAATTGTCAACGTTGAATTGATTTACGCGTAAAAATAAGGCAGACCGGTGTTCAATAAAAACTGCGGTCTGCCGTTACTTTTTTATACCGTTTTAGGTGCTGATTTTGAGCAATTTTTCCTCTGTAAGCGGCAAAAATATTAAAGTAATGATATTATATTAAACATATAAAAACGGCCTTCCTATTCCATTTTGCACGCTTGAAACAAATTATAAAATATGATAAAATGCTGATAATAACAATTTCGGGTGAATTTTATGAAACTCAACATTGCAATCTGCGACGATGAAGCCGCTGAAATTGAATATCTTTCCTCGCTTGTTGAGCAGTGGTCTGCCTCAACGGGTAATGTTGCTATGCTCAAAAGCTTCAGCAGTGCGGAGAGCTTCCTGTTTGAATATGAGGAAAACAAGAACTATGACATACTTCTACTTGATATTCAGATGAAAGAAATCGACGGCATAGGTCTTGCGAAAGAGGTTCGGAAACACAGCAAGGATACGCAGATTGTATTTGTAACAGGCTATGATAAATACATTTCCGACGGATATGACGTTGCGGCGCTTCACTACCTTATGAAGCCTGTAAGCTATGAGAAAATATCCGAGGTGCTGTCCCGTGCCGCTGAAAATCTCGGCAAAACCTCACCTGCGATTCTTATTAACGCAAACGGCGAAAATGTTAAGCTGCTGCTTTCCGACATTTACTGTATCGAGGCTGTCGGGCATACGCTGAAAATCACTTGTGTTGACGGCGACATTACCGTAAATCAGTCGCTGTCGTCTTTTAAAAGCAATATCGGAAATGATTTCATTTCCACTCACCGTTCATTTATTGTCAATCTTGAACACATCA
>JAZRYL010000048.1:0-4186 GCA_045600705.1 Clostridia bacterium
ACCATTGCTATTATAATTGAGGTTTTTTCTATTTTCAAGCTTTTTGGGCTTGCTTCTAGCTCGCCCATTTTTTTGTAGCTCCGCTCGTTTTTCTTCCCCCAGTAGAACTGGGGGTTTATTTCCACACCTAAAGGCGCCAAATAAAAAAGATGTGTGCAAAAACTGCACACACCTTTTTCGGTAACTTATATTACTGAATTTCCTTAACTTTTGCAGCTTTTCCGACACGTTCACGGATGTAGTAGAGCTTAGCTCTGCGAACACGACCGCGACGAACGATTTCTACACTGCCGAGTCTGGGTGAATGAACAGGGAATGTACGCTCAACACCAACACCGTAAGCAACACGGCGAACAGTAAATGTTTCGCGGGTGCTACCGTTTCTGCGAGCGATAACAGTGCCTTCAAAAGCCTGCAATCTTTCTCTTGTTCCTTCAACAACCTTAACCATTACCTTTACGGTATCACCTACGTGAAAGTCAGGAATGTCTGTACGAAGCTGTTCTGCTTCAATTGCTCTAATAAGTTCCATATTTTTTCTCCTCATCATAGACGTTCATTACCACATTATTTTAATGAGTAAGCGGACCGCCCGTTTTTACCTACTAACTATACCATATTATGATATTTTTAGCAAGCACTTTTTATTCATTTTTAATTTTTTCCAAGATTTTTTTATCGTTTTCGCTTAAATCTGCCTTTTCAAGTAATTCCGGGCGTTTTTTCAGCGTTACACGAAGCTGCATTTCACGCTGCCATTTACAAATAAGTGCGTGATTTCCGTTAAGCAACACTTCGGGAACTTTCATTCCCATAAAATCGGCGGGTCGAGTATATTGCGGCGCTTCAAGCAATCCGTCGGAAAAACTGTCCTCGTATGCACTGTCAACGCTCCCAAGCACACCGTCAATAAAACGTGCCGTAGCATCTATTACCACAAGTGCCGCAAGTTCGCCGCCGGTAAGCACATAATCCCCTATCGAAATTTCTCTGTCGATAAGATTATCAATAACTCTTTGATCCACACCCTCATAGTGCCCGCAAAGAATAATAAGATGCTTATTGGTCGAAAGTTCTTTTGCCAATTCAGGAGTTAAAACTTCCCCCTGCGGCGACATATATATGCTTGTGCAGTCTTCGGTTTTAACACTTTCGAACGCCGAAAAAATAGGTTGAGCCATCATCAGCATACCCACTCCGCCGCCGAAAGGATAATCATCAGTATTTTTGTGCTTGTTTTCCGCAAAGTCACGAATATTTATAATTTCTATGTCAAGTATCCCTTTTTTTATTGCTCTTCCAAGAATACTCGATTCAATCATCGGCTTCATCATTTCGGGGAAAATCGTTAAAATACTAATCTTCATATACTACGACTTCCTCCAACATACTTCCGTTGACCGTTATTGTTTTATTTTCAATATCAATATTCAAAATGAAGCTTTTTACCGCGGGAATAAGAACTTCATTCTTTCCGTCGCTTACAACATAAACATCGTTGGCACCCGGCTGCATAACCTCGGTAACTTTTCCTAAAACATTACCCTTTTCAGTTATTACAGTGCATCCCTCGATATCGAAAATAAAATATCTGCCTTCCGGAAGTTTTATTGCGTTTTCACGTTCTACACAAACATATTTATTGCGCAAAACTTCCGCTTCATCTCGTGTGTAAATCCTTTCAAGGAATAAAAAGGCACACCCATCACCGAGACGGGTGCCTTTTACATTATATTGTTGATATTTTCCCTTTTCTTCAATGAACACGTGTGAAAGATCAAGAAATCTTTCAAGGTTGTCCGAAAGAGAATTAACCTTTATTTCGCCTTTAATACCTTGAGGTTTGGCGACAATGCCTATTCTGACGTAATCCATAATCAGATGATGTCAACAATAACACGTTTTGCTTCTTTTGAAGAAGCCGCTTTAACAACAGTACGGATTGCACGTGCAATTTTGCCCTGTTTACCGATGATCTTGCCCATATCTTCCTGTGCAACACGAACCTCGATAACAGTTGCATCATCACGTTCCACTCTTGTTACGTTTACTTGATCTTTTTGCGAAACAAGTTCTTTAACAATGTATTCAACTAAATTTTCCACAAAGATCACCTAAATTATTCAAGACCTGCGGTTTTAAGAAGCTTCTTAACAGTTTCGGAAGGCTGAGCGCCCTTTGCGATCCATTCTTTAGCAGCTTCAACGTCGATCTTAACTTCAGCGGGTTCTGTCATGGGGTTGTAGTAACCGATATAATCGATTGACTTTCCGTTACGGGCATTGCGGCTCTCGGAAACAACTACACGATAGAAAGGAGCTTTTTTAGCGCCAAGTCTTTTAAGTCTGATTTTAACCATTTTGAAATTCCTCCAATAAAATAAATAAAATATATTAAGTTTTATAACTTATCTAAATTTAGGAAATCCGCCTTTTTTTGAGAACATTCCGAAGCGTTTCATCATTGTTTTGGTCTGTTCGAACTGGCGAATAAGTTGATTTACTTCCTGAACACTCGTACCGCTTCCTGCGGCGATTCTTCTGCGTCTTGAAGCATTGAGGACATCGGGATTTCTTCTTTCTTTAAGCGTCATTGAAAGAATAATTGCCTGCAATCTGTCGATACGTTTTTCGTCAATCTCTTCCTGAGAAAGTTTGCTTGTGTCAAGTCCCGGAATTGACGGAAGCGATTTGAGAATATCTTTCATTGAGCCCATTTTTCTCATTTGCTGGAACTGTTCAAGGAAGTCCTGCAAATCGAATTTATTATTCTTAAGACGGTCAATAAGCTTCATACCGTCTTTTTCATCGAAATTCTCCTGCGCTTTTTCAATCAGCGAAAGCACATCGCCCATGCCCAAAATACGGGATGCCATTCTGTCGGGATGGAAAACCTCGATATCTTCAAGTTTTTCTCCGATACCGGAGAACTTGATCGGCTTGCCGGTAACGGCTTTAATGCTCATTGCGGCACCGCCACGGGCGTCGCCGTCCAATTTGGTGATAATAACGCCGTCAATACCTAATTTTTCATTAAAGCTTTGTGCAACGTTTACCGCATCCTGACCGGTCATTGCATCAACCGTAAGTAAAATTTCAGTAGGACGAACGGTTGTTTTTATATCAACAAGTTCCTGCATAAGTTCTTCATCGATGTGCAAACGTCCTGCGGTATCAAGGATAACCGTATCGAACAAATAACTTTTTGCATACTTAATTGCTTCATCAGCGGTTTTTATCGGGCTTTGAGTTCCACGGTCAAATACGGGAATATCAAGTTGTGCGCCTACCACTTTCAACTGGTCAATAGCGGCGGGTCTATATATATCGCACGCAACAAGAAGCGGCTTTTTGCCCTGTTTTTTCAAAAATCCGCCTAATTTAGCACACATTGTGGTTTTACCTGCACCTTGCAGACCGCAGAGCATATAAACAGACGGCGGTGCAGACGAAACAGTCAGTTTGGAATGTGTTGCGCCCATTAAATCGGTAAGTTCTTCATTAACTATTTTAATAACCTGCTGTCCGGGAGTCAAACTGTTAAGAACTTCTTCCCCAACTGCTTTTTCGGTTACTTTTTTTACGAAATCACGCGCAACGGCAAAATTAACGTCAGCTTCAAGAAGTGCCATACGCACTTCACGCATTGCTTCTTTAACGTCACTTTCGGTAAGTTTTCCATGACTTTTTAAGCCCTTAAATACTTTTTGAAGTTTTTCAGTCAAGCCCTCAAAAGCCATTATGTTTCCTCCGTTAACTGTTTAAGCATTGCTACATATTTTTTGTCGGCATTTTCTTTTTCCATCAAAGAAATAATTTTCTTTAATTTCAATTCTTTTTCCGCAACACCCAGCGTTTTTTCATAAAAAGCAAGTTTTTCTTCCGCTTTCATTATTGCATTCCGAACCGCTTGCCTTGAAATATTGCAAATTTCCCCTATTTCGCCCAACGATAAATCCTCGTCAAAGCGCATTCTGAGAATTTTCACCTGTGTTTCGGTTAAAAGTTCTTCGTATGTATCAAGCAGAATGACGGTTTCAACACCTTGTTCCACCTAAATACACCTCCGGAAAAAATATGGCTGTAAACCAAAATTACTTTACAGCCATTATAATATTACTAATATTAGTTTTTGTCAAGCGATTTAGATAATATTTGATGTAAAATCTTTTGCATCAAACGGTCTT